>NVTJ01000058.1 GCA_002401545.1 Alphaproteobacteria bacterium | reverse complement strand
GCCAGTCTATTTAAAAAAAACGAAAAAATCGCCCCAATAAAAGAAAACAGACATCGCAACACCCGGGGTGATGCAATGCCCATATCTTAAGTGAACAGAGGTGCCAACGAAACTGGTACTCCTGCCCTCACTCACTATTAAAAATCATAACCGACACTGAATTTTACCGAACGGCCCAGAATTGGGCGGCCATTTGGTGATGACGGATTACGGGGATCGCCTTCGGTGATACCATGGCTGTCATTCAGATTATCCGCATGGATCTGAAAGAAAAGATTGGAGCCGGTACGTACAAGTATGCCAGCATCCAGCTTGGTATAACTGGCAAGTTCCACGGTGTTGGCATTATCACCATAACGTTTACCAACGAATTGGGCAGCGCCGTAAATTGTTGCGGTTGCTTCACCAATTTCAATATCATAGCTCGGCGCTATTCTCACCAGATATCTGGGTTGCCGCAACACGTCATTGCCTTCATCAGATATGGTCGTTGAATCAGTAATCTCAGCATCCTGCAACGTGGCGATGACAGACAGATTAAAGGCTTCATAACTATAACTGCCGTCAATCTCAATACCGATAGAACGGGTTTTAAAGGCGGCGGCGGCAACTTCACTTCCAACCACGCTCGAAAAGCTGTCATTCTTGTTATAAAAGGCTGTTGCGAACAGGTCAAAATTCTCGCCGGAATATTTAACGCCGCCCTCAAGCTGCTGAATGCCGTTAACGTTCAGGTTACCTTCACGCACATCATCAAAATGGGGGAATAAAAAGCCATCCGAATAACGCACATAAACACCAAGGTTTTCTGAAATGTCATAGTTCGCCGCAGCGGTATAGGCAAAATCATTTTCGTTAAGATTTACCGCCAGATCACGGACACCGTCAGGGTACCCCGGCCCGGCATCCAGAATATAATTAAGCTCCAGCCATTCCTGCCGCAGACCTACATCAAACCGCAGATCATCCGTTACCTGCCAGCTATCGGCAATATAGAACGCATCTGCGGTTGCATCACCAGCAGAATTAATGCCGAATGCCCAACATCCTGAGCCGGAACCAGCGTCCGCCAGGTCGGAACAGGAAACATCGCTATCGAGGAAGTCACCGTTTGCCACATTCTGAACCGGTGTGAAATTACCAATTGTCCAGAAATCATCGGCCGACCAGGATGCCCGGTAATAACCAACCGTAAAACTATGGCCGCCGACCTCTTTGCTGATACTCAAGTCATTCGTGAAAGATTCCAGATCCTTTTTGACCACCCAATGACCGTAATTCTGCACATAATCACCGTCGGAAAGCGTGGTGCCACCAAGTGTGCTGACGGTTGCTGCCCCACTGCTTGCACGCAGGGTACCAACCGTTATCGGGCTGCCGTCCGGTACAAAACCAAAGGTATCAGCATCACCCTGCGTATAAGACATATTATCACGCAATTCAAAACCATTGCCCAGGTCAAAGTTGGCATTAACCCCGGAGACTGTACCATCCCAGCCACGACCATCGGCAAAATCAAAATCTTCTGTGTCGCCATTCGCGTTGACCTGAAGGGTACGGAAACGGGTCGCATTGCCCAGTTGTGAGAATGTGCCAAGATCGTTGCCGGTATTGAGCGCAATGGGCAAATACCATTGACCGTGATCGTCGGTGACCCGTGTCCAGACATTAATCTCGCCATTGTCAAACTCTTTGGTCAACTGGGCCGTAATCTGATAACCACTTTCAGAATTAAACTGGGCATCACGAACACCCGGTGATGACTGCACATAGCCGCCAACCATATAATAGAGGCCATTCCCAAGTGGACCAGAAATGACAGCATCAAACCGCTGCAAGTCATAATCTGACCCGGTATATTTGATACGGCCTTCAGTTTCTTCGCCACCTTTTTTGAGGTTGAAGTTAAGAGTTACTCCCGGCTCCCCGTTTGAGAACACCGCGTTCGGGCCACCGCGCAATGCCTCAGCACTGGCAACTGTTTCATCAACCCTGAAAATAGAGCTTTGCTCGAAAAAGGAAAGCATTTCTGTGCCATAGATTGGCGCACCATTGATGGACATGGTGACAAAGGGCGCATCGCCGCCGCCGGGAAGACCCCGCACGTCAATATTGGCCCCGGCAACACCGCCTGAGCTTTCCGCCCAAACGCCCGGTACCAATGTAAAGACTTCGGCGGTGCTTTTAAAGCCTGCCATGCCCATTTCGTCTGCACTCATCGTTGTGATGGCAAAACTGGCATCATGCTTGACTAGCCCCGAACCACCGGGGGTTCCCAAAACGATAATTTCTTCAAATACTGCCGCTGCTTCTTCATCAGCAGCGGATACCACCTGAGCAGAAATGGCAATGGCTATCGCCGTGGTGGATTTTAGAAAATTTTTTGTAAAGTTCATGATTGTGGCCCTCCTACGCCATAATTATTATTTCTAATAGTACACACTAGGGATCTAAATAATTTTCACTCAGATCTATTTTACCTAACATTGCCTGCCATACGGTCAGTAAAAAATTACTTTAGCGAATCATTTAATAAACTGGTGCAACTAACAGATACTATAAATTACAATCGATTGCAATACTTATTTACAATCGATTGTAATTTATAGTATCTGGAATAATATTACTGTTCTGACAACCAGCTAAATATCAATAAAGAAGATCGGAAGAGAACAGTAGTAAGGCCAACCGGATGAGGACTTTGAAAAACATTTACCCATAGGCCGAAGAATCACTGAGAATCTTGTCGCTCATACCGGGGTATCAAGCGTCAGCAAAATAGCCGAGACATCCCGGTTCCGGGATTCCTCTATGGCCCCCATAACAAAAGAAGAAACACCGGGTCCGATGGGCCCGTCAATGCTGACCTGCGCAACCGGAGCCGCAACCGCCCCTCCAGTGATGGAAAAGGTTGGTGTTGCCAAAACTCAGTTCTCTCTGCTCTCTACAGTAATGCTTGGTTTGCTTGCCGGGAGAAGTGTATTTGATAAAGCCGTGGCCATTGTTTTTCCAATATCAGCCTTCGTTGCTACCGGGTTCGAACATAGCATTGCCAATATGTACTTAATTCCCATGGGAATGCTGCGAAAGGCATCCGGACATGTGGCAGCGAATGTTGAGGCCATCAGTTGGGCGGGGTATTTTGGCAATCTTGTGCCGGTTATTCTGGGTAATCTCGTGGGGGGAAGTGTGCTGGTCGGCTTTGTATATTATGTTATCTACCTGCGCTTCAAGCCTGATTAATTATGATTACAATCAATAACATTGCCTTCCATGATGCTAAACTGTCCGCCTCACAGTGAGGAAAAGCAAATGCAACGCGCAGAAATTAATGACCATCCCCCCTCCATTCAGGATATGCATATAAAAATACCCCTCAAGAATGTCACTCTTGAAGGCAGGCTTACTGTCCCCGAGGGTGCCACCGGACTCGTTATATTTGCCCATGGCAGTGGCAGCAGCCGCTTTAGCCCGCGCAACTGGTTTGTGGCGGAAATCCTGCATGATCAGAATATAGCCACTCTGCTGACCGACCTGCTCACCATGGAAGAAGAAGCAATTGACCTGCAAACCCGTCACTGGCGTTTTGATATTCCGCTACTGGCCGCAAGGCTTGTGGCCATTGCCGCCTGGGCAAAAAATGACCCCAGAACAAAAAAACTGAAACTCGGGTTTTTTGGCTCCAGCACAGGTGGCGGGGCCGCTCTTATTGCCGCAGCCAAAATACCAAAGAATATTGCCGCTGTTGTCTCTCGGGGGGGGCGGCCGGACCTGGCGGGGGAGTATCTGTCACTGGTCAATACCCCTACCCTGCTCATTGTAGGCGAAAGGGATACCACAGTTCTGAACCTTAACCGGGAAGCACTGGAAAAACTCAACGAACATTCAAAACTCAATGTCGTTCCGGGGGCGACCCATCTTTTTGAAGAGCCGGGCACGCTCAGGATAGCTGCCCAGGAGGCCATGAAATGGTTTAAATCTTATCTGGAATAATAGTATGTATTTTCAAGACAGAACACACGCCGGACAGGAACTGGCCACGGTCTTATCAAAATATGACGGGAAACAGGATACCCTGTTGCTGGCGCTGCCCCGGGGCGGCGTTCCCGTTGCTTACGTCATTGCCCGGCAGCTTAATCTTCCCCTTGATGTCCTTCTGGTGCGAAAGCTGGGGGTTCCCGGTCAGCAAGAATTGGCCATGGGGGCCATTGCCGAAGATAATATTCTCTATATCAACCGGGATATTGTCCGTCAGCTCGACATTCCACCAGCCGTTATCGAAAATATCATCATAAGGGAAACAGAGGAACTCAACCGGCGACGTCAACTATACCGGCATGACCGACCCGCACCACAAATAGAAGGTAAAACCATTATCGTCGTGGATGACGGGCTTGCGACCGGCGCGACCATGCACGCGGCGGTAAACGCCTTGAGGCAGGCAAATGTCAAACGTCTCATTGTGGCTGTGCCGGTGGGGGCTGATAGTACCTGCCGGGAACTGGAAGCCTATGCCGATGAGGTGGTCTGTCTTTATACCCCGTATCCCTTTAATGGCGTAGGCCGATGGTATGAGGATTTTTCACAAACCAGTGACAGGGAAGTGGAAAAGCTGCTCATGAAAGCCAGAACACAAAGCAGGTCATATCAGGAGTAAGAGAATAACCGCAGAGTGACACCGGGATGAAATGGATGAAGCCTATCCCACGGGTTTATAGAGTCTTTCTGGAATTGCGGGTTACGGCGGCAGAAAAAATATATCCTTCGCCCCGGATGGTTTTAATGATTTCTGGACTTTTTGTATTTTTTTCTATTTTTTCACGCAGGCGGCGAATACGTGTATCAACGCTACGGTCAAAAGGTTCCCACTGCCGTGCCGCCACAATATCCAGTATTTTATCCCGACTTAACACCCGTTGAGGGTTTTTAAGAAACACTTCCAGTAAATTAAAATCTCCCGAAGTCAGTGAAACTGGTTTTCCATCACTTGCCGTCAAAATCCTTGCCGACAAATCAACCGTCCAATCCGCAAAACAGACCAGCTTTCTGGACGGACTCTGGTCTGCACTTTCGGAAGGCTCAAGGTCATAAACCCTTTTTCGGCGCAGAATGCTTTTAATACGGGCCAATATTTCCCGCAAATGAAAGGGTTTCGAAATATAATCGTCTGCACCCATTTCCAACCCGACAACACGATCAATCACATCTTTTTTCCCCGTAACCATCATGATACCTACATCACGGTCAATGCGCCGTATTTTTTGGGCGATGAAAAAACCATCCTCATCGGGTAACGTAATATCGAGCAGGATAACATCCGGCTGCCCTGTTTTGAAACTTTGAAATCCTTGCTTGCCACTGGCGGCGGTTTCAACTGTGAAACCTTCCTGACACAGATATTTCGATAGCATGCGTAAGATGGCCGTATCGTCATCAATAAGTAAAATTTTTATCATGACTTTCCCCTATGCTTTCACAATGGTACGCCCTGATTATTCCACTGAATTGTCAAAAATTGTTACATTTTGTCACCAAATGGCACCATATGTGCCATCCGAATGTTTCCATAATATGGCAATTTATAAAAACATTACAAGTCATATCGTTTTTCAGTGATGCCACCCCCAATCTGGAGATCATTCATGCCCTATACAGCGCCTGCCGAAATTAATACGGAACAATATAGCCAATCTTTCATTACGCATTTTGAGAACAGGAAAAATATAGCCGGATATTCCAAAGTCAGAAATATTCTAAGATACCATCCCGATCAGATCATTGCCTTTGAAAATGATCCGATTACGCACTTGTACGAAATAATGACGGGTACGGTAAAAACCTACAAGATGCTCAATGATGGCCGTCGTCAAATTACCGGTTTTTATACCAAAGGCGATGTTGTTGGTCTGCCTGTTGATGGCAGATATTTTTACACTATTGAGGCCATAACAGAAGCTTCCATCTGTTGCCATAGCAAAATTCAAATGAAAAGGCTGATGGATTCGGATCCTGATTTTACCCTGAAAATCATCAAATCTGCCCATGACAGACTGCGTGATGCCCATGAACAAATGATAAGCCTGGGCCGGAAAACCCCGGACGAACGTATTGCCGCATTTCTGCTGAAATGCCAAAAATGGGCCACTATCCAAATACCCGCGCAGAATTTTATCATCAGTCTCCCCATGTCACGTATGGATATTGCTGATTACACGGGGCTCAGGCAGGAAACCGTTTGCCGGATTTTCAGTAAATTCAAGCGGTCCGGACTGATTACACTATTACGTTCTGATCAACTTATATTAAATGACCACAGACAATTATTAAAGCTTGCCAATCTCTCTGAAGACAATTCTGAAACAATCCCGCGATACCATTAGAGCAGACCTAATAAACAGTATAATATGTTCGCGAAACAGGTTCCAGTTCATACTGGTCTTGTAAGAATGCAACGATATCAATCAATTCTTCTACCGTCATAAGTTCATTATAATTTCGCATTTTTGATTGACCATTTTCCTCAACCGGCGTGGCCAGATATTTTTGTGATATCTTGTGAGAGGGGTTTATAATTGAGGTTACCAACTCGCCGTAAGTAAAGACCCGGGTTGTTTTGCCGCCCAGGGGTACGGTCATTATAGGCTCGCCCCTCTTCTCATTCAAGTCATCCAGTCCCTTGATGATATGACAATCATTGCATCTTAGTTTAACGAATGTCTGTTGTCCTTCTATGACATCACCATCCGGTAAACTGAAACCCCGTGAGGATTTGGGACCTATATCACAGGCTGTCAGGGACAGCATAACAAAAATGCACACAAACAAAATATTCTTTTTCATAACGACTCCTTCCTTATATAATGGTTATTATCTGAAACACCTACTATTCCGAGCATACACCTCCGGGGAATAGGCAAATTGATGGAAATCAATCAATCATCAAGAATTTTTTGAAGGTGACGCGCGAGGGTTTGCTTGCTATAGGGTTTTTTGAGCAGGTTATCTCCCCCCAATTCACCGGACGTAATCTGTTCCGCATAGCCCGTCGTTAAGGAAACTTTGATGTCCGGCTGCTGCTTTCGTACAAAATCCGCCAGTTCTTTACCCGACATCCCCCCCGGCATAACAATATCCGTAAATAACAGGTCCACTTGTCCCTGCTTTTCCAGAATAGCAAGGGCCGACGGACCGTCTTTAGCCGTATGGACAACATATCCAAGTTCCATTAAACGTCGTGCATTTACCCGACGGACTTTAGGATCATCCTCAACATATAAAATAGTTTCCCCCTGCCCGCGCATAACGGATTCTTTAATTTCCGCAGAGCCATTCTTCTCAGCGGGAATATCCTCGGCTTTTGGTAAATATATAGCAACAATGGTGCCCTTCCCCAGTTCGCTGCTGATATGGATATTTCCACCGGATTGTTTAACAAACCCATATACCATACTTAAGCCCAGTCCGGTTCCCGAACCTGCGGCCTTGGTCGTGAAAAATGGTTCACATATACGTTTAAGGACCTGGGGAGACATACCCGTCCCATTGTCGCACACAGAAAACTTGACATAAGGCCCTTCTGCCAGATCAGGAACCGCCTTTTTAACAGGGTCAGCTATATAATTCTCCGTTTTCAGGATGATCCTGCCACCCTCCGGCAAAGCATCCCGGGCATTAAATACCAGGTTCAATATGGCATTCTCAACCAAACCCGGATCGGCACAGACAGGCCATATTCTTTCAGTGAAATTTTCTTCAATATCAATATCTTCCCCTATTGTCCGACGAAGCATATTATACATAACTGATGAAAGCCTGTTAATATTAATAATCTTTGGAGAAAGCGATTGACGGCGGCCAAAAGCAAGCAATCGTTCAATCAATTGAGCCCCAAAATCCACATTCATAATGGCGTCATCTAACAACTCCTTACCCTCGCGACTACTGACACTATTATGAAGCATTTCAAGATCGCCCAATATAACCGTCAGAAGATTATTAAAGTCATGGGCCAGGCCACCGGTCAATTGCCCCAAAGCTTCCATTTTCTGGGCCTGATGAATTTCTTCGAGATATTTATTCCTCTCGGTAAGGTCATGTATCATTGCCACAAAACCGCCACTATCATCATAGGTAACCTCTGTAAGCGATAAATATAAAGGAAAAACAGATTTGTCTTTGCGCAGACCGATAACTTCACGGCCAGTATCCAGAATATTTTTCTGACCGGTCTTGTTGTATTTCTGAATATATTCATCATGACGGTCATGATCCTGCTCGGGTATCAGAATTTTTACATTCTTGCCGTGCAGTTCTGAAAGATTATAGCCAAATAATTTTGTAGCTGTAAAATTAACCTGCTCTATTTTACCATTTCTATCGGTTATAATAATACCATCGTTAGCTGATTCAAAAATTGCTTTAAATTTCGCCTCTCTTTCGGAAAGTAAATCAGCCATTGCCGAATGTTTACTAATATCCACACCTGTGCCAACAACATATAATTCATTGGTTTCAGCACTTCTGATAACAGTATTTGACCAGGAAATTAAATGGGAATCACCCTGTTTATTCACCCAATAATTGGTGTTCGTATTGGATATTTTCTGTAATGCAAGATTAAAAAAGATTTTTTTAGTGGCCTCAATCTCATCAGGATGCAACAAAAAATCCCATACATAACGTCCCGCCACTTCCTGAAAATCATATCCCGTCAATAGTTCGCAAGCATGATTGAAAAATATTATTCTGCCTTTTTCATCCAGAACGATAATCAAGGCCGTTACAGCATTGATAATTTTCTTTGCCCCGCTGTCAAAGAGAAGAATATCAATCATTTTCCAGTCCCAATGTTATTTTTTACAATGAGCATATCAGAATTGACAGCATCTGTGTATTTTCTAATATCCATACCCTATTATTGGGGCATTGGGTTTGCCCGATTAACTTGCAGCTACAGGACAGGCTCTGTTAACGGGCATGGAAACAGCTTCAATAACCTCACCTGATAAATCATGGGGCAAATGTGTGGATATATCGCCAAGGGCAAGAATACCAACCAGTTTTTTATCCACATCCAGCACAGGCAGGCGCCTTATCTGTTGATTTTCCATCAGACGGATAGCATCCTCAATATCCTCATTGATATTACACCAGATCAGATCCTTTGACATCACATCACTGACGATCATGGCATCTGTATCCAAACCATCTGCCACGCCCCGGCAGGTAATATCACGATCCGTAATAATTCCGGCCAAGTCGCCATTCGCTTGACAGACGGGCAAACAGCCAATATCAAGATCACGCATTTTTCGTGCCGCTGCCTTCAGATTCTCATCTTCATCAATTGTAATAGCCGTTGATGACATAACTTCTTTTACACGCATCTTGTATCTCCTATGATGATTGTCCAGCAGAATGGTTATTTTCTGCCAGTGCCTGACCATTAGAAAGGAAAAAACAGGTCATGTTATGATTGCAATCAATCACGCGGGCGTTTTTTGAATTTAACAAGAAAAAAACAGCTAATGAGAAAAGAAAACGCCCTGATCTTTATTGTCCAAACCAGATTCCGCGGCGGCAACCTTATCCTTTACCGACAGAAAACTGTCCGGTGTAACAGAAATTGAATCGATACCGGCTTCAATCAGAATCCGGGCATATTCGGGGTCATCACTGGGGGCCTGGCCACACAGACCAACCGTCACGCCCTTTTTATGGGCGCGTTTAATCAAATCCCGAATAAGCGCTATTACCGCCGGATCACTGGCATTAAACAACGGGGATAGTCTGTCTGAATCCCGGTCAATTCCAAGGGTCAGTTGCGTAAGGTCATTGCTGCCGATCGAAAACCCGTCAAAACGATCGGCAAAATCCTCGGCAAGAATAATGTTAGAGGGGATTTCGGCCATCACATAAACCTCAAGGCCATTTTTGCCTCTTTCCAGCCCCTGTTTTGTCATTTCTGCCAGAACTGCGTCAGCCTCCCCAACCGTCCGGCAAAAAGGCACCATGATAATGACATTCACAAAGCCGATCACATCCCGCACATGCCTCAGTGCCTGACACTCAAGCGCAAAAGCGGCCCGGTAACCGTCATCATAATAGCGGCTGGCCCCGCGCCAGCCGAGCATGGGGTTGGTTTCATGAGGTTCAAATGCTTTTCCGCCCACCAGGTTGGCATATTCATTGGTTTTGAAATCACTAAGGCGTACGATAACCGGCTTTGGATAGCGGCTGGCCGCAATAAGGGCAATATCAAGGGCCAGTTTTTCCACAAAATACGCTTCTTTCGTCGGATATTGACGGGTCAGGGATGCTATTTCAGCCCGAACTTCCGCATCCTCGACCTTATCAGGGTGAAGCAGGGCCATGGGATGAATCCTGATATGGTTGCTGATAATAAATTCCATGCGGGCAAGGCCGATGCCGTCGGCGGGCAATCGCCACCACCGTAAGGCAGCCTCTGGATTTGCCATATTCAACATTACTTTTGTTTTGGTTTCTGGTATATTTTCATAAGACAGATGTTGTTTTTCAAATGCGAGCATCCCGGTATAAACAAATCCTTGCCCCCCTTCTGCACAGGATACCGTCACCGGCTGCCCATTATGTAAAACCCTGGTCGCATTACCTGTTCCAATAACCGCTGGCAGGCCCAGTTCACGGCTCACAATTGCCGCATGGGATGTCCGGCCCCCGTGGTCTGTCACCAATGCGCTGGCTTTACGCATGACCGGCAGCCAGTCAGGGTCCGTCTGTGATGTCACCAAAACAGCCCCTTTGGGGAAAAGATCTGCTTCAGATATATCTGACAGGATATATACCTCACCTGCGGCAATGGCTTCGCTGATACTCAGGCCCTGAACAAGAAGAGAGCTTTTTTCTTTCAGCTTATACGACCAGATGCCCCCTTCGCCTCTTTTGGCCTGAACGGTTTCCGGACGCGCCTGTAGAATATATAGCCGCCCTGACGTGGAATCTTTCGCCCATTCCATATCCATGGGAAAACCATAATGTTTTTCTATGCGCCGGGCCGACTTCGCCAAAGTGATAATTTCTGTGTCATTCAAGACAAATGTCGTCTGCTCTTCTTCTGACGTTGCCACTGTTTCTGTTCCGATCCCCCCTGATTTGTTATAAATCACTTTATTTAGTTTTGAACCCAGACTCTTTTGCAAAATCGGGGTTAAGGTCGGGTCAGACAGAAAGGGTTTAAAAACCAGATATTCATCAGGGTCAACTTTTCCCGATACGACAGCTTCCCCAAGACCCCATGCGGCATYGATAATTATTGCATCCGGAAATCCCGTTTCCGTATCAATGGAAAACATCACACCAGAACAGGCTTTATCAGACCGCACCATCATTTGAATACCCACAGACAAGGCAACTTTCATGTGATCAATGCCATGCAGGTTCCTGTAACTTATTGCCCGGTTGGTGAAAAGAGACGCAAAGCATCTGTGACATGCCTGACAAACAGCCTCATAGCCACTGACATTCAGAAAACTTTCCTGTTGTCCCGCAAAGCTGGCATCAGGCAGGTCTTCTGCCGTCGCACTGCTGCGCGCCGCAACAGCAATGTCATGATCGCCAACGCTAGAACAAAACTCCAGATAGGCCTGCTTGATCACAGCAATCAGTTCAGAAGGCATCCTGCCCTTTAAAAAATACGCTCTGATCCGGCTCCCGGCTTCCTGAAGCGTTATATGGCCTTCTTCAAGACTTTCGAGTTGCTGACGAACAGGTTTTGCCAGATTGTTTTCTTCCCAGAACAGCCAATAGGCCGCGGTCGTCACGGCAAAACCCTGAGGAACATGAACGCCTGCGTTTGAAAGATGCTGGATCATCTCGCCGAGAGAGGCATTCTTGCCGCCCACCAGGGCAATATCCTGAAGGCCCGTTTCGCTGAAAGGAAGGATAAAATGTGATTTAGTCATACTCAACCTCTTTAAACAGAATATCACTCTGATCCATGACCTTGCTATTATCATGCAGCCAGCCCAGAAGGCGGCGCAGGCTTCCTGTTGCCACGGCCACACAGGTATCCGCCCCCCCGTAATAAAGCCGAACCGTATCACCATCCTCCGCGATGGTGTAACCACAAGGAAAAACAACATTACCCACATCACCATGGCGCTCATAATCTTCCTCGGGACTGAATACCCAGGTATCAGACCGGCGCAGACATGTCTGATGACACCCCAGATCAAACAAGGCCATACCGATCCTGTAAATTACCCCGGAAGCCGTTTGACGAACACTGTGGTATATCATCAACCAGCCTTCCGATGTTTTAATGACCGGGGGCGACAGGCCGACCTTGTCAGAATCCCACCATGGCCCCCGCCGGGCGCGTAATATCATCTGGTGATCGCCCCAATGCCTCAGGTCCGGTGAGAAAGAAATCCAGATATGAGAATATTTGGGTGTTGTCGGTCGATGAATCATAGCCCATTTTCCCCCGATCTTATGGGACAGGAGTGCGGCATCCTTATTCAGCGGCGGCATCACCATTCCCACACGATTGAATTTCCTGAAATCCTTTGTTAAGGCCAGTGAAACCGCCGGACCCGTCATGGAATAAGACGTATAGGCCACAGCATATTCACCTTTTTCCGGCAAATAAGTTATTCGCGGGTCTTCAATTCCCCAGGTTTCTTCCGGATATTTAGAGGGGTCTGGTAAAAGAGTTGGTTTTTTATCTATAATCCAGTCGGATATACCGTCCTTTGACCGTGCAGCACAAAAATGGGACAAGCCACTTCGGTCTTCTACCCGGCATAAAAGAAGGGTTGTTCCATCTTCAAGCAGGACGGCACCAGGATTAAAAACCGAGTTAACCGGATAGGGCCAATCCAATGCGCTCAAGATAGGGTTACTTTGTTCCCGACTGAACAATACCTCATGCTGAGGCTTTTGTTTTTCTGCGTATATCTGAGACATTGACCATATTCTCCACGGCGTGCATTTCGATGAGGGATTGTAAAAAAGCCAAGGTTGATTCCGCACCACGATTTTCATTTGGCCGGTCCGAATGCAACCCGTCCCGGCATGACCCCGTCGCCGGGTCATATAACGGTATCAGCAAATCATTCTGCCCAAGGTACCACTCAAACGCCCATTTTGCATGAACCCACCAGGAAATATCTTCTGTTATCCTGTAAGCTTCCAGACAGGCGGAAACCATGGCCTGCGCCTCGGTGGGCTGTTGATCGAAACGGGCGCGTTCTCCCATACGGTGGTAAAAACCTTCTGATCCTATTGGTGAAAAACACACCTTATCCATCGTCTGGACATCCACAAGCCATGTCAGAGACGTCAGGGCTTTTTCACAAAGGTCAGGACGCCCCATAGCCGTTGCCGAAATCATTAAAGCATGAGGTAATACGGCATTGGCATAGGTAAGAATATCCTCAAACCACGGCCATTCCGGCTTCGAATAGGTCTCATATTCAACAACAAGCTTGTTGCAAAGCCGGTAGCGTATTTTCTGAACCAGCCTGTCCCCGGAATATTTTTTCAAATATTCGTGAAGTCCAAGCAGCGCAAAAGCCCATGTTCGGCAACTGGTCATATCATTCAAGGCGGGCAATGCTTCATGAAAAAGCCGCGTTGCGGCATCGCATAAGGGCTGATCTTTTGAGCGGCCAATCACCGTACCCAGCGCCCAAATGGACCTTCCGTGAGAATCCTCCGATCCAACATCTTCAAGCCATCTTCGCTCATAGGACATAAAATTACGAAAACGCCCGCGATCTGAATTAAAGGCATAGGCCAGAAAGGAAAAATAGCGAGCCCGTAAATCCTGATCATGAACTTCCAGGAATCTTTCTTCCTCCATCAACGTCATAAATAAAAGACCGCGCGCATTATCATCTGTGGTATATCCGTCACCGTAATTAGGCACCGTAAAAGTGGCATGTTGGAATAGCCCGGTGCTATCTGTGAGCCTTCTGATATGGCGCAAGTCCACCTTCAGAAGTTCTTTAGGACGTCCATTAAGAGTATTCTGGGCAATAATTGCCCGGGGATTATTTTGACGGATTTTGCAGGCCTGCTGGAAAGATTCAATATAATTTACCGCGACTTTTGACCAAACCATATCCCGGCCATATTGAAAAGCGTTCCGTCTCAATGTGTGACGTTTTGCATCATCCGCCAGAATATCCAGAATTTCTTCCGAAATCTTTTCTGAATTTCTGAAAGGAACCAGCACCCCCCTGTCCTCATCCAATAACTCCTGTGCATACCAATAGGGTGTTGAGATAACCGCTTTACCTGCGCCGACCGCATAGGCCAAAGTCCCGGACGTAATTTGCGCCTCATTTAAATAGGGCGTGATATAAAGATCGGCGGCCTCAATGAACCCTAATAATTCAGGCAATTCAACAAATCTGTTGTAAAAGACCACATGTTCCTCAAGATCCAAATCCGCAACCAGCCTCTCCAGTGATAACCGGTAACTCTCCCCTTCATTCATGATAACATGAGGATGTG
Organism: Alphaproteobacteria bacterium; assembly: GCA_002401545.1. Lineage (GTDB taxonomy): Bacteria > Pseudomonadota > Alphaproteobacteria > Sphingomonadales > Emcibacteraceae > Paremcibacter. The sequence goes on along the minus strand of NVTJ01000058.1, from coordinate 2,418 downwards.
TCGCACCCAACACGATGAAAACAAAATCTGGATGGTCTTTGACAATCTTTGGCAACGCCCGGATAACATATTCAATACCCTTGCTTTCAGACATAAGACCAAAAGTCAGCAATATTGTTTTCCCTTCCATGCCAAATTTATGTTTGTGAAAATGCGGGTCAATGAAGGTAAAGTCAGGAATACCATGGGGGATATAGTCAATCTGGTTTACGGGCACATCATATACATCAGACAGAATCTCAGCCCCCGTCTCACTCATAATGACAAGCCGGTCAGAAAGATGGATCAACCTTTCCATAACTTTTCTCTGATCCGGGTTCGGATCCCGGAGAATAGTGTGCAATGTGGTCACAATCGGCATATGCAATGCCTCCAGCAGAGTAAGGATATGACTGCCCGCCGATCCGCCATAAATTCCGAATTCATGTTGCAGACAAACGATATCCACTTGATTTATATTAAGGAAATCTGCCGCATGCCGATATGAAGAAAGATTATTCTCAAATATTTCAAACCGTGCCTGATCAGAATAACCATACCCCTCTATGGTGTCATTAACCGGAACAACATTACATTCCAATTCCGGAAACCCAAGTGCTATTGCTTCCGATAAATCCGTTGTGAAGGTGGCAATACCACATTTGCGCGGTAAATAATTACCAATCACCGCAACCCGTTCCAGTTTCCCGGAAGAAATTCCCGGATGCTCAGGCCTTTTTGAAATAGTATTTTGGTATTTCCCGAATGACATATTCTTCCCTCGAATGAAATAAATTTGCAAAGATCGGGAAAATAATATCGGGAAATCAGGCCTGACTATTGATTGTAATCAATTGGCCCTAATTTTTACTCATGTGAAAGGGGTCATCTATTTCAATCCAATGGGCTTCGGCATCGGATACACCCGCATACAGTATGGCCATCCCATTATGGCGTATTAATCCAGACGAGAATACCACATCGGCTATGTCTTTTCGTTTTGCCGGCCCGTCTTCAAACTGATCCCGGCTTGCGATAATTTTATAATCTTTGATTTGCCTGAGGGAGGGATTAAAAATAAAAGATTTGGCGTAATAGTGCCTTTCGTTCATGACATGGTCATTTCGATAACAGGCACCATGGGCCAATACACCAATGTCGCCATTATCCAGTAAATGTGCCTCATTAACGCCGCCCCAATCCATGGGGTGAAACATATCATCAAGCAAGTCCGCTGACTCAATCACGTCTATTGTCATATCCTCCAGATTGTTGACTTCAACATAACCAATTGTACCACGGCCCCCGATTTCCCCCTGGGGTCTGGTAAATACAGCGATTTTGCCATTCTCAAGATCGCACAAACGAATATCTTTCATACCTGCAGGGCCGTGAAAAAATTCGACCAAATTAAAGATATCAGGCCCACGGAAAAAAACCGTTCTCCATTCCAAGGCGCCCTCAACTTGCCTGATTTTCACGCCCCCGAATATCAATTCATCCCGAATGAATGTTATGAAAGGGTCCTGTAATTCGAAGACGGGAGATTCCGGAATGGGAAACCAGATATTATCAAATTCTTCAAAGAAGACAATATTGGATTTCTCCTGATCCCTGGGCTCAACACGTCCTGCAATAATGACTTTATTTGCAGAGATAAAGGGCGCTGTTATATTGTAAACATCATGATCACCAACGCCTTTGAAGCGCAGTTTAGCAGTATTTTTTCTGCTATTATCTTGTTCTTCCTTGAATTCGAAGAACCACTCACGGACACGTTTCATACATTTGCCCTCATCAACTCACAATTACACTCCAAAAAAATATGACAACTGCATAAACTTCCAGAGGCTTATGATAGATCATGATTTATTAATTTAGTCTGAATTTCAAATAATTTTCTTATGCTCCTTCAAACTAATCACCCGGAACTCAACCCGTCATTTTTTCCCGTTCTATTACACAACTAACTATGATAGAATTGCTCCCACAGACAACGATAAAGGACCATGTTATGGCAAATGAAGGATATCACGAACCAATTGAAGAACTCTCTGACGAGACAAGAGATATGCACCGGGCTATCGTGTCCCTCATGGAGGAACTGGAAGCCGTCGATTGGTACAATCAGCGCGTGGATGCCTGCAAGGACCCACACCTTAAGGCAATCCTCGCCCATAACCGGGATGAAGAAAAAGAACATGCTGCCATGGTCCTTGAATGGATCAGGCGCAAGGATTCCACCTTTGACAAGGAGTTAAAGGATTATCTCTTTACCGACAAAACCATTGCACATGAATAACCGTTTTTGAGAACTGTAATTTATGCCTGAACCCCTACATATTGGTTGCCCCAAAAGGAACTTGCCTGTCAGGCGGGTGCCATGGGGGCAAAGGATATTATTCACTGGACGACTCCGCAGTTATAATGTGTGAACTG
>NVTJ01000057.1 GCA_002401545.1 Alphaproteobacteria bacterium | reverse complement strand
CAGTAAAATAGCCTGAAAATCAACCACCCCGCCGGTCTGTTTCGGGCGTGTGGGTTTAAGGATTGCCAGCAGGTCTTTGTTGCGGTCAAAAAAATCCGGGTGCAGAATCAGAAATTCCCGAACATCACCGTCATTCAAAGGCCGCTTTTTCTTCACGACAGTCATGTTATTTTACAATGCTTTGGCCGGTTTTTTCCCAGTCGGCGACAAAGGCGGCAAGACCGCTGGTGGTCAGCGGGTGGTTGAACAGCTGGCGTAATACTTTTGGCGGCAGGGTAACCACATCCGCACCAATGCGCGCACTTTCCACGATATGGATGGGGTGACGGGTGCTGGCGACAAGAATTTCTGTTTTGAATTGATAATTGTCATAAATCATGCGGATGTCTTCAATCAGCTGCATACCATCAAAACCAATATCGTCAAGCCGCCCGACGAAGGGGGAAATAAAGCTGGCCCCGGCCTTGGCCGCCAGCAGAGCCTGTGCCGCCGAAAAGCATAATGTCACATTGACCATGCGGCCCTGATCGGCGAAATGCTTGCAGGCGCGAAGCCCGTCAACGGTCATGGGCACCTTGAGGGCGATATTTTCGGCGATGTCATAGATTTCGGCGGCTTCGGCAACCATACCGTCATAATCGGTGGCGGCCACTTCGGCGCTGACCGGGCCATCAATAAGGTCGCAGATTTCTTTGGTAACCTCAAAATAATCCCGGCCGGATTTTAAAATCAGCGAAGGGTTGGTGGTGACCCCGTCCACTAGTCCGGTTGCTGCCAATTCGCGAATGTCACTAATTTCTGCCGTATCCAAAAAGAACTTCATGTTCCAGACCTTTATCATGTAAAAAAATATTTCCTGAAACCCGTTTTATAATATAGTGCCTTAAAAGAATAGCCTTTTATTTATGGATTATTTATGGATTCTGGTCCAAGACGCCTTCAGGTGCTGCTGCCGCTGCCTCTGTCCGGTCCGTTCGATTATCTGACGGAGGGAGATATGCCCTTGATCGAGGGGGATTTTGTCAGGGTTCCTCTGGGAAGCCGCACCCTGCAGGGTGTGGTCTGGAATATGTCACCGGCAAGCCATGATGTGCCAAGAGAAAAGCTGAAACCGGTCATAGACAAGCTGGACCTGCCGCCGTTGCCCGATAGCCTGATGACCTTCATTGACTGGGTCGCCTCTTACACCCTGTCGCCTTTGGGGGCGGTGCTGAAAATGGCGGTCAGTGTGCCACGCGCTTTTGACCGGGCGAAGAAAAAAACATTATACTGTCTGGCTTCTGACTTGCCGGAGAAACTTACCGCAGGCCGCCGTGCTGTGGTATCGGTTGCGATGGGTGACATGCCCATGGCGCTGAAAGACTGGGCCGAACTGGCCGCGGTCGGTGAAGGGGTGGTGCGCGGCATGGTCAAAGCCGGGCAGATGGTTGCGGTGGACGTGATGGGGGATGATGCCTATCCCGCGCCGGATGCGAACCATCCCGGCCCGACCCTGTCCCCGGAGCAGAAAAAAGCGGCCCGTCACATGCGTCAGATGGTGTTGGCACATCATTTTAAGCCGGTATTGCTGGAAGGTATTACCGGGTCCGGCAAGACCGAGGTTTATTTTGAGGCCATTGCCGAGGCTCTGAAGACAGACGGCGCACAGATTCTGGTGCTGGTACCGGAAAYTGCCCTGACCGCCCAATGGCTGGAGCGGTTCGAGACCCGATTCGGCGCCGCCCCGGTGGTCTGGCATTCGGAATTGACCCCGGCGCAGCGAAGGCGGGCCTGGTGGGCGGTGATTAACGGGACATTGGCAAAACGGGCAAGGGTGGTGGTCGGAGCGCGGTCGGCTCTTTTCCTGCCGTTTCAGGACCTGAAGCTTATTGTGGTGGATGAGGAACATTCTTCCACCTTCAAACAGGAAGACGGGGTGATGTATCATGGTCGGGATATGGCGGTCGTCCGCGCCATGCAGGTGGATTGTCCGGTGATACTGGCCTCGGCAACCCCGTCACTGGAAACCATATTAAATGCCGAAGCCGGGAAATATGACTGGCTGTATCTGGGGGAGCGTCATGGTTCCGCCATGCTGCCCCATATGAAGGCCATAGACTTGCGTGTCCATAAACTGAAAACAGGCACATGGCTGTCTGAGCCGTTGCGGGAAGCCCTGACCAAGAATCTGGCACAGGGGGAACAGTCGCTGCTGTATCTTAACCGCCGGGGCTATGCGCCGCTGACCCTGTGCCGGACCTGTGGCCACCGCATGGAATGTCCCCATTGCACGGCATGGCTGGTGGAACATAAAAAGGGCGGGCGGCTGATCTGTCACCATTGCGGTTTTTCATGTGCGAAGCCAAAGGTCTGTCCGAAATGTGAGAGCAAGGACAGCATGACGGCCTGCGGACCGGGTGTGGAGCGGGTGGCGGAAGAGCTGCAGGGGCTTTTCCCTGAGGCGCGAATCATGGTCATGGCCAGTGATGAAATATCGTCCCCTTCCCAGATGCGTCAGATGATTGCCGCTATCGCCCGCCATGAGGTTGATTTTATCATTGGCACCCAGATTGTCGCCAAGGGTCATCATTTCCCCATGCTGACCCTTGTGGGGGTGGTGGATGCGGATTTGGGCCTGAGCGGCGGTGACCCACGGGCGGCGGAGCGTACCTGGCAGCAGCTGGAACAGGTGGCGGGCCGGGCCGGACGGGCGGAACGGCCGGGGCAGGTGCTTTTTCAGACCTATGATCCGAGCCATCCGGTTTTGCAGGCGCTGATTTCAGGTGACGGGCAGGCGTTTCTGGAAAGTGAAGCCCAGGCCAGAGAACAACAGAAGCTGCCCCCCTTCGGCAAGCTGGCGGCAATCATTGTTTCGGGGAAGGACTTTAATGCTGTGGCAAAGACGGCGCGGCGGATTTCGGCTCTTGCCCCCAAAGATGCGGGGATAACTGTGCTGGGTCCGGTGCCGGCCCCCCTGTCGTACCTTCGGGGGAAGCACCGTTTCCGTCTGCTGGTCAAGGCTGAAAAGCCCGTGAAACTGCAAAAGATAATGGGGCAATGGCTATCGGCCTGTGCGCTGGAACGGGGGGTTCACATTCAGGTTGATATTGACCCCTATAGTTTTCTTTAAATTCCGAAATGGTTAAACAGATATTCCAATGTATAGACACGGCCAAGCAGGGCCACGTCCCTGATTTTATCAATTTTGAAATAGGGTGACATATGAGGGGTGCCTTCCCTGAATATGGACTCCAGCGTTGCGGGCAGGGTCAAGTCCCGCATTCGATGCTGGATGGCATAGCTGTATCGGCGCAAGCACGTTGGCCGGTAATAATTCAATATGTTTTTAAATCTGGTCTTGCCGGGTATTTGGTCGTCAAAAGCATAGCCATAGTCCGACGGATAAGCGGCAAGACGGGGGCTGATGGCCTTGATCAAATCCGCCTGAAAGCCGCCGTGGTTTYTATATTCCAGCGGAATGGTCAGGGCTTTCCTGATCATCTGATAAGATACAAACGGGGTCAGATAGGATCCAAGCCGCGTATTATTATTATTATCTCTGGCGGTCCAGTAGCGCAGCCGGAAAGCAGGATAGGCATATTCAATCTGGCCACGGGTGAGTTTGTCCGAGGAAGCTTCCAATGCGGTTTTTATCTTGTCATGGAGGCTGTCGCGATAGTTGGTCTCATTGAATTCCTGACCGCAGATGGTCGTGGTATAGCGGCAATAAAAACAGTTGATCAGATCGGTTATGGTAAAGCTCTTATCGGGCAGATAAAAGAAATTACGGAAAATTTCCCCGCCGCCGCCGTTAAATACCATATAGCCGTCCCCGGCGCGGTTGCGTCTTGTGGCCATATTGGCGCCAAAATCGAAAATAGTCTCTCCCGGCAACCCGTCAAGGGCGTGGAAATTATCCCGGATGATGTCCGGATAAGTTTCTGCCGTGGGGATGGGATGGGCGGCTTTGTTCACATGATCAAGGGGAAAATTCTCACCCCTGGCAATGGTGCGGGCCACGGTGACGTCGGGGCTGTCATCCGGCCCGTAAACATAAACATGGGGGCTGCTGCCACTGTCCTGCAACAGGGCGAGCATCAGGCGAGAATCATAGCCCCCGGACAGGGCCGTGGTTATGCGGTCACCGAATCTCTGACTTATGGGCATCACAATTTGGCGAAGCATCTGCGCTGTTTCCTGCACAAGGTCATTTTGGGCCGTTGGCGATGGCTGAAAATCGAATATCAGGTTTTTGCTGTTGGCGACCGGCCCATCCGGGGTGAATTCAAAATTTTTCAGGGCATCAAGGCAGTTCACTTCCTTAAATACGGTATCCGTGCCGTATGTGGTTTCCTGAAAGGCATATTCATAGATGGCCTGTTTATTGGGCGACAATCTGTCCGAGGCTTTGGCCGTTGCAAGGAAGGAGGAAGACCAGAAGCTCTTGCCCTCATTCTCATATACCCTGTTCCCGCCCATGGGATCGGTCAGCAGATACAGACGGTCGCCTTTCCTGATTATCACTGTGAAAATACCGCTGAAATCCTCTGGTTTATAGTGATCAGGGGTGAAATCATCCAGCAGATTTTTCAGGGCCTCCCCGCCCATCCGGCCTTTATATATCAAGCTGCCCGATGATCCGCAGAAATTTCCGTGATTGTCGGTGATAAAATTCTGTACCGGGGACAGTTGCTTGGGGAAAAAATGAATGACATAAGAATCATGTGCAGCCAGAATCGCCTTTTCTGACCCTTGGGCGGCAAGAGCGGAAAGCGCGGCCCTGATTTTGGTCTCTGGCAGTCTGTCCTTATGATAAAGGATAAAATCTCCCATTAATATCCTCCCTGTCACCAAAAAAAATCAAGTTACCCATTTGCTGTCTTGAAGTCTTAAGATCACTGTGCTAGGTATCGCGCCAACAAATAAATATTTAGCCAGTTTATACTGTGTTCTGCAAATGGGAACAGGTAAAAGTGGCAAGAGACTAAAACTAATTCGAGGAAGTCGCGTTGTCACCTGATATTGTAGCTGAAAACCTGACGATTACCGGGCTTGCAGGCCGTTATGCCATTGCCTTGTTTGAGCTGGGCGCGGAAGCAAATAATCTGGAAAAGATAGCACAGGATATGGCGACGCTGTCCCTGCTGCTGGGGACGAGTGCCGACCTGAAAGGTCTGACCTTAAATCCGGTATTCTCCTCCGAGGAAAAAGGCCGGGCCATGGCCGCCGTTATCAAAGCGGCAGAGCTTGATCAACTGGTGGCAAATTTCATCGGGGTGGTGGCTAAAAATGGCCGTCTGGATCGTCTGGAAAATATTATTTCGGAATTTGAGCGCATCCTTGCCCACCATAATGGTGAAGTGAGTGCCTCTGTGGTCAGCGCACATGGGCTGACGGATGCGCAACTCGATTCCTTAAAAGACAAACTTAAATCAATGGTCGGCAGTGAGGTTACTGTGGATACGGATGTTGACGAAAATCTCCTTGGGGGCATGGTCGTTAAAATCGGATCACGCATGATCGATTCATCGCTGAAGACTAAACTCGCTAATCTTGAAGAATCAATGAAAGAGGTTGGATAATGGACATCCGTGCAGCGGAAATATCTAAGATCCTGAAAGAGCAAATTGCCAATTTTGGTGAGGAAGCTGAAATTTCAGAAGTGGGCAAGGTTCTGTCCGTCGGGGACGGTATTGCCCGTGTTTATGGTCTTGACAATGTTCAGGCCGGTGAAATGGTTGAATTTCCCGGCAAGGTCATGGGCATGGCCCTTAACCTTGAAGCCGATAATGTGGGGATCGTGATTTTCGGATCAGACCGTGACATTAAAGAAGGCGATACCGTCAAACGAACCGGAAGTATCGTGGATGTTCCCGTGGGACGTGGCCTGCTGGGCCGTGTTGTTGATGCGCTGGGCAATCCCATTGATGGCAAGGGACCGCTCACCGATGTGACCCGTACCCGTGTGGAAGTGAAAGCGCCGGGCATTATTCCCCGCAAATCCGTCCATGAGCCTGTACAGACCGGCCTTAAAGCCATTGACAGTCTTGTGCCCATCGGGCGCGGACAGCGCGAATTGATCATTGGCGACCGTCAGACCGGCAAGACCGCTGTGGCCATTGATACCTTCCTGAACCAGAAAAAAATCAACTCTGGGGATGATGAAAGTAAAAAACTTTATTGTATCTATGTGGCGATTGGACAGAAACGTTCCACCGTGGCGCAGATCGTGAAAACTCTGGAAGAGCGCGGTGCCATGGAATATACCATCGTTGTTGCCGCAACCGCTTCCGAGCCAGCCCCGCTACAGTTTCTGGCCCCCTACAGCGGAACGGCCATGGGTGAATTTTTCCGCGACAATGGTATGCATGCGGTGATTGTTCATGATGACTTGTCCAAACAGGCGGTGGCTTACCGTCAGATGTCCTTGCTGCTGCGGCGTCCGCCGGGCCGTGAAGCCTATCCCGGTGATGTGTTTTATCTTCATTCCCGCTTGCTGGAACGGGCGGCGAAAATGAATGATGCCAATGGCAATGGTTCCCTGACCGCGCTGCCGATCATTGAAACCCAGGCCGGTGACGTGTCGGCCTATATTCCGACCAATGTGATTTCTATCACCGACGGTCAGATTTTCCTTGAAACAGAACTTTTCTATCAGGGTATCCGCCCGGCCATTAACGTGGGCCTCAGCGTGTCCCGTGTGGGGAGCGCGGCACAGGTCAAAGCTATGAAGCAGGTCTCCGGCTCCATTAAACTGGAACTGGCCCAATACCGCGAAATGGCGGCCTTTGCCCAGTTTGGCTCCGACCTTGATGCCTCGACACAGCAATTGCTGAACCGTGGTGCGCGTCTGACGGAACTTCTGAAACAGGCGCAATATTCACCCATGTCTGTGGCCGAACAGGTGGTATCCATCTTCTCCGGCGTGAAGGGCTATCTGGATAAAATCGAAGTCTCTGCCATTGGCCGCTTCGAGGAAACCCTGATTGCCGAGATGCACAGCCAGCATAAAGCTGTGCTGGATACCATCGAAAGTGAAGGCAAGGTCTCCGATGAAACCGAAGCCAACCTTAGGGATATTCTCGAAAAGCTCGTGAAGAATTTTGTTTAAGTTTTAGGATTACGTCAGGATGGCTAACCTTAAAGACCTCAGAAACCGGATCACCAGCGTGCAGTCGACGCAGAAGATCACCAAAGCCATGAAAATGGTGGCGGCATCCAAGTTGCGTCGGGCGCAGGAAGCGGCGGAAGCGGCGCGGCCTTATGCGGAACGTATGGAGAATGTTCTGGCGTCACTGGCCTCCAGCATGATCGGTCAGGTTGGCGGTCCGAAATTACTTGCGGGCACCGGCAATACCCAGGTTCAGCTCATCGTTGTGGCAACGTCTGAACGGGGTCTTTGCGGCGGTTTTAATACCAATATTGTCAAGGGTGCGCGCAAGATGATTTCCCGCCTGATTGCGCAAGGCAAAGATGTTAAAATCGTCACCATTGGCAAAAAGGGCGCCGCCTCCCTGAAGCGGAATTTTGGCAGCCGGATGATCAAGCATTTTGATATGTCTCATGTGAAACGGCTGGCTTATCATGATGCGGCCCCGATCACAGACTATCTTCTGGCATCTTTCGAGGCCGGTGAATTTGATGTCTGCACCTTGTTTTATGCCAAATTCCAGTCAGCCCTGACCCAGATTGTCACCGCCCAGCAGATGATCCCCGCCTCCTTCGATGCGGACAATACAGTTGATCTTGGCGGGGCGGCTTATGATTATGAGCCGGACGAGACAGAAATACTGGAAGCATTACTGCCGCGCAATCTGGGGGTACAGATTTTCCGGGCTTTACTGGAGAATGCCGCCAGTGAGCAGGGATCACGCATGACCGCCATGGACAGTGCGACCCGCAATGCCGGCGACATGATTGACGCCCTGCGAACCACTTACAACCGGACCCGTCAGGCCGTGATTACCAACGAATTGATTGAAATTATTTCGGGCGCAGAGGCGCTTTAATAACGAGAGTTGAGATAAAATGACTGCAAAGAATATTGGACGTGTAAGCCAGATCATCGGGGCCGTTGTTGACGTGAAGTTCGACGGCGAATTGCCCGCAATTCTGTCTGCCCTTGAAACCGATAACAACGGCAACCGCCTTGTTCTCGAAGTTGCCCAGCATCTGGGTGAAAATTCAGTCCGCACCATTGCCATGGATAGTACGGACGGTCTGGTTCGCGGTAATGTAGTGACCGACACCGGCGCACAGATCAGAGTACCCGTTGGCCCCAAAACACTTGGCCGGATCATGAATGTGATCGGTGAGCCAATTGATGAACGCGGCCCCATCGACACTGAGACAACGGCGCCTATACATGCGGATGCACCGGCCTTTGCCGACCAGTCCACAGAATCAGAAATTCTGGTGACCGGGATTAAAGTGGTTGATCTGCTGGCTCCCTATTCCAAGGGCGGCAAGATTGGCCTGTTCGGCGGTGCCGGCGTGGGCAAGACCGTTTTGATCATGGAATTGATCAACAATATCGCCAAGGGTCACGGTGGTTATTCGGTATTTGCCGGTGTGGGGGAGAGAACCCGTGAAGGCAACGACCTGTATCATGAAATGATCGAATCAGGTGTTATTGATCTGGAAGGCGATAATTCAAAAGTGGCCCTGATTTACGGCCAGATGAACGAGCCTCCCGGGGCGCGCTCCCGTGTGGCCCTGTCGGGCCTGACGGTTGCGGAATATTTCCGTGATGTTGAAGGTCAGGACGTATTGTTCTTTGTGGATAACATCTTCCGCTTCACCCAGGCCGGTGCCGAAGTGTCCGCGCTTCTGGGTCGTATCCCGTCCGCCGTGGGTTATCAGCCAACGCTGGCCACCGATATGGGAACTTTGCAGGAACGCATTACCTCAACCCATAAAGGCTCGATCACCTCCGTGCAGGCGATTTATGTACCCGCCGATGACCTGACTGACCCGGCCCCTGCGGCATCATTCGCTCATCTGGATGCGACAACAGTGCTTAACCGCGCCATTTCAGAAAAGGGTATTTATCCGGCGGTTGATCCGCTTGATTCCACCTCGCGTATTCTATCTGCTGACGTGGTCGGGGAAGAGCATTATGCGGTGGCCCGTCAGGTTCAGGAAATTCTGCAGAAGTATAAATCATTGCAGGATATCATTGCCATTCTGGGTATGGATGAGCTTTCCGAAGACGACAAGATCACCGTGGCCCGCGCCCGCAAGATTGAACGCTTCATGTCACAACCTTTCCATGTGGCTGAGGTTTTCACCAATATGCCCGGAATATTTGTGCAGTTGGAAGACACCATCAAAAGTTTCCGCGAAATTCTTGACGGCAAGCATGACGACCTGCCCGAAGCCGCCTTCCTCATGGTTGGCAGCATCGAGGATGCCGTTGTCAAAGCCCGGAAAATGGCAGATGATGCCGCGTAAAATATAGGGAAGCCGTAATGGCCGAAAAGTTACATTTCGAACTTGTTTCACCGGAAAAACTCCTCATGTCCACAGATGTGGATATGGTGGTGGTCCCCGGTGTCGAGGGTGATTTCGGGGTTCTGATCAATCATGCTCCTGTGGTTTCTACTTTGCGGATCGGCATATTGGAAGTTCATAACGACGATGAGCCTGAGCGGCTTCTGGTGTGCGGCGGTTTCGCCGAGGTTAACCCGCACGGGCTGACGGTTCTGGCCGAGGAAGCCATGCCCTTGGCAGAGGTTGACCGGGAAGCATTGGAAGCTCAGCTAAAAGATGTTGAAGAAGATGTGGCCGATGCCAGAGATGACAAGAATCTGGCAGAAGCCACCAGGGTCCGTGATCGTCTGGTTGAGATACTTGGCGTGCTTGATCTGATGGCCTGACAACCGTTGAATATAAATTTCTAAAAGCTCTGTAAATTGAATTTACGGAGCTTTTTTATTGCAAAAATTTATCATTTGGTCAAGAATAGCCTTGATATTTAATTTTTGAGGAAGATAAACGGTGTGTTTACTTTATAAAAAACTGGGCGGCGGTTTGTTTTTCATCGTCCTTATGGTTTGCTTTTCATACGGCGGGGATATCTCTCTTGATTTTATCGGTCAGCGGGTCATTCCCCATGATTATAAATTTCAGGACACAACGGTTGGCGGCCTGTCGGCCCTTGATTATAATGGGGAAACTGACAGTTTTGTGGCCATATGTGATGATCGGTCCGATAAAAATCCGGCGCGCTTCTATGGCTTGAAACTGGGCTACGACCTGTCCGGTTTCCACAGTTGGCAAGTGACAGATGTGCAGTTCATCAAGCGACCGAATGGGACCGTTTTTCCAAAACCGGATTTCCTGGGCAAGAGCTATATAGACCCGGAGGCCCTGCGGCTTTCTCCGGCGCGCAACAGTTATTTCTGGACAAGTGAGGGTCACGCCAAATATGGGGTAAATTCTTTTGTCCGGGAAATGGCGCTGGATGGTTCTTATCTGCGGGATTTTACGGTGCCGGAAAAATACCGGGTGGGGGCAGGCAGGGGTATCCGTGATAATCTGGCCTTTGAAGCCCTGACCGTGACCACAGACCAGAAATCAATATTACTGTCCACCGAAGGGCCGCTCATTCAGGACGGAGCGGAGGCTGATGCGGATCACGGTGCTGATGTGCGGCTGTTGCAGTTTGATATTGAAGGCGGTCAGGCGGCCCATGAATATGTCTATGCCCTTGATCCTGTTCATAAGGAAAGCCTGCCATTTGGCAATTTTTCGGTCAATGGCGTGGTGGACATTCTGGCCGTGAACCGCGATCAGTATATTGTGACGGAGCGGTCCTTTTCCACCGGGGCCGGGCTGTCGGTAAAGCTTTATCTGATTAATCTGGTAACGGCCACAGATGTGTTAAAGCTGGATAGCCTGAAAGGGGCCAGCTATAGCCCGGTGACTAAAAAATTACTGCTTGATTTAGGGACGCTTGGCATTACCATTGATAACATAGAGGGCGTGAGTTTTGGCAAGACGTTAAAGGATGGCCGCCGCAGCCTGCTGCTGATTTCTGATAATAATTTCAGCAGCGCCCAGGTGAGCCAGATTTTGGCCTTTGCCGTGAACGGATTGAGATGAGAGATGAATAGTTCAGGAAAAATAATTTTTGCGGCCTTGGCACTGTCGCTGATGACATTCACTGTTCAGGCCATTGACCTGCGGCCGGAAACCATAAAGGCACAGGTCGCGGGCTATAAGGCCGCCTTTACCTGTAGTGCTACCTTCAATGGCGGAAAGTCGTTCGAGATGATTAGGCAGGATGAACTGAGCGGTATCCGGGTTGATTACCGGAAATATTATGACGCGCTTCCTGACGCCAAAATCCATGCGCAGGAGAAATATGTCTCCGCCTGGTACAGCAATGATATGCCGCCGCGCTTTGCCGTCTGGCGGCCCGGCCTTGGATGCACGCAGCTTCCCACCGGGGCGGACCTTTCCATGCGCAAATATATTGTTACTGCAGATATGGGCTATATGCATGATATGAGCATCAGGCCCTGGCCTTTCGGGGATGGAATTCCTCAAACACTGAGTAGCACGACTGCGTTGCAGGCGACCATAAATGATGCCTTCACCACCGATAAATATGGTGACCCGAAGGTGATGAGTGCGGTGTTGGTGACAACCGCCGATCAACTGCTCATTGAACGCTATAAGACGGGTTACACGCCCTATACATCCCAGCGCACTTGGTCAACGGCAAAATCTATTGCCGTCAGTGTGATCGGGGTTGCGGTTGAACAGGGTTTACTAGATGTTATGGCCCCGGCCAATATCCCCGAATGGTCAACGCCCGGTGATCCGCGCCGGAAGATCACCCTCAACAATCTGCTTCATATGGCCAGTGGGCTGGACAGTACCGCCTCTGGCAACCGCACCAGCTTTGTCTATTACGGCGGTGGTCTGGTGACAGACAAAGCCACCGGAAATATGCTGGAGGCGGTGCCGGGGAGCCGCTATAAATATGCCAATAACGATACCATGCTCGCTATCCGCAGCCTGAAGGCAACTATTGATGATACGGAAAAAATGCTCAAATTCCCCATGGAAAACCTGTTTCTGAAGATTGGTATGCGCCGTACTATCGCCGAGACCGACTGGCAGGGCAATTTTATCATGTCCAGTCAGGTCTGGACCACATCACGGGATCTGGCCCGCCTTGGTATCCTGTACCTGAATGATGGTCTTTGGCGGGGGGAGCGTATCCTGCCGAAGGGATGGCGTGATTATGTCAGCACACCCGCCCCCGCGCAGCCGCCCCAATTCCGGCAGGACGGGTCGCTTTCGCCGGGCTACGGAGCGCAGTTCTGGCTGTATCCCAGCCGTTTTCCCGGTATGCCCGATGATGCTTTCTCCTCTGCGGGCAACCGGGGGCAGTATATGATGATCATCCCCTCGCGCAATCTGGTGATCATCCGGCGCGGTTATGACAGTGCCGATGGCCAGCGGTTTGACATGGCCAAATTTTCTGCCGATATTCTGAAGGCGCTGGAGTGATCAGAATTCCACATTCACCGCATCGGATATAAAATGCATCAGGGGGGTTGCGGCTTCGAATGTCGTGATAACCTCATCAATAAATCCGGCTGTGGCGGTAATATCTGAATCGCCTGAGGCCTTCATGGCGAAAAAGCTTTTCCGCTTCAGGTCTTCCATATGAGGCGCATCCCCATCAAAATCCCGTGGCGGTCGTTTGAGACTGTCACCGCGGATGCGGCCAAAGTGATCCAACAGGGTTTTATCTTCGATCACAGCTTGCCATCTGTCAGGTTTATGTGCAATGCGTTCACGGATTTTGTAGAGTGTCTCGCCCGGTGGTGCCCAGATTCCGCCACCATACCTGATATTTCCCGCTTCCAGATGAACATAAAAGCCGGGGGCATGGGCATCTTTACCCATTCTGTGGCGGAATTGGGCAGCAGCATGTTCTTTATAAGGCCGTTTGTCTTTTGAAAAACGCACATCACGATAGATGCGGAACATGGACCCTCTGTTGGGCCGGGGATCGGCATTGTAATGGGGGGAAATTTGCCGCAATTTTGGTGCTATGGCGCAAATGAAGTCGCTGATGGGGGTAACGACCTTGTCCCGGTAGCGTTCCTTGTTGGTGGCAAACCATTCCCGGTTATTATTCTGTTTCAAATCGCTGAAAAAATGCCAGAAATCTGTGTTAAAGCCGGTAAATTGATCGGTCATATTTAAAAGTTTCCTGATTCCCTGAAATCCGCACAGCCGCAATGGCGATAGAAGGTGGATGCCAGAGAGCATAATATTGCCACCGGTAATGTCAGAAGGGGCGAAGAGAGTAATACAAAAATATAAATCATATCAGGCTCCGGCGCGGTCGCCGCCAGCAGATCAATGTGAAAATAATATTTGCCCCCCCATACAAGAGCGGCCTCTATGCCAAGCAGGGGTATGCCGCCGATGAGGGTTGCGGCCAGCATCCGGAAAGTATTCCGGCGCGTGAGGCACCAGGATGCGGTATAACTTAATTTCTTGCCGATGGTCAGGGACGAAAAAGCCATGCTGAGCCGCAGGGCAAGGCCCAGCAGGAAACTGCATATGACAAAAATACCAAAGATATAGAGGGCATATTCCATTTGTCCCATTTCGGTGATGGTGCCCGCCATGTTCTCTGATTCACTCATTACCCGCAGATATAATATCCCCCCGGTGATTGCAATTGCCATAACCAGTCCAATACCAAAGAAAACCATTGAATGATGGATGACGCTCAGGCTGCGGGTAATCAGTGGCCAGACTTTTTTTCGGACCAGATGTTCCGGCCCCAGAAGATACAGGCGATGCCACAGAATGATCACCGGAACAGCCCATATGAATGTGGTAAATACCAGTATGGCAAAGGACAGGTTAAATCCTTCCGGCAGGGATTGGGTCGTGGGGGAGACCGCCAATACCGGATCAAAATACCCTTGAAATCCTGCAAGACAGAAGGGCAGCACCGCGAGTATGGAAATCATCACATGTTGAAGTTTATAGTGCCACAGGCACCCGTAGGCCTGGCGAATTGAGGGTAGAATCTTTAATTTTGTACATGTAATATTCACGGAATGCCGTTTTCCCTTAATTTTACCAAGGGGCCAAAATGACGAATGAGTTTTTCATAAAGGGGCCGTTTAAACTCAACGATACTCTGGGCAAGGTCCTTCATGTCCAGCCATTTCCATGTGCTGAATTCCGGTTGGTCTGTGGCCAGATTAATATCACTATCCTGTCCAAGGTACCGCATGAGATACCATTTCATTCTCTGGCCCCGGTATTTGCCCTTCCAGACCCTGCCGATCAAACGTTCGGGCAGGTCATATTGTAGCCAGTCTTCATGTTCCCCGATAATTTTGGCATTTCTGGTGCCGATTTCCTCTTCCATTTCGCGAAAGGCCGCCTCCCTCGGGCCTTCCCCGTCCTCAATACCGCCCTGGGGCATCTGCCAGGCTTCGACCATTGTGTCGATGCGTTTGGCAACAAAAACTGCACCATTTTTATTGAGCAGCATGATACCGACACAGGGACGATAGGGAAGAATGGCAGGGTCATCAGGCATATTCACATATTCCATATATTTATGCGGTCATTATAAACCGGTTTGCCCCGAGGATCAAAAAAACTTTGCTTGACACAGGAACATATATAGAACATTCTCTTTTTTCAGATAATGATGAGAGTGAATATGATTGAATTGTATAAATTCGGCACCGTGGGCAGGATCTGTGATCCGAGTCCTTTCTGTGTCAAGACGGAAACCTACTTAAGGATGGCCGGCCTGCCCTATAAAAGTCACAGCGGCCCAAAATATCTGCGCAGTTCGCCAAAAGACAAATTGCCTTATATCAGGGACGAGGGTGAGATCATTTCTGACAGCACGTTCATTTTAAGGCATTTGGAACAAAAGCATAATAATATCCTTGACGGTCACCTGACGGCTGAGCAAAAGGCCGTGGCCCATGGCTTTATGAAAATGATAGATGAAGAACTCTATTGGACAATGGTTTATGCCCGCTGGATTCTGGACCATAACTGGGTGATTCTGAGGGGCATGTTTTTTGGCTCTCTGCCTTTTCCCCTGAAGTTGTTCGTGCCGAATATGATCAGGAAAAATGTCGAAAAGGGCATGAAGGGCCATGGTATCGGGCGCCATTCCGAGAGTGAAATTGAAGAAATAGCCGCCATGGATTTGCAGGCCTTATCGGATTTTCTTGGTGACAAGAAATATTTCTTCGGGGACCGGGTCAGCACTCTTGATGCGACCGCTTTTGGCATATTGTCTCAAATGATATTGTCTGATACCTTCACGGCATCGACCTTTGACAAGGCGCGGACGTATAAAAATCTGGTGGATTTCACCAACCGGATTCAGGATAAATATTTTGCTGATTTAACCTGACCCTAAGCTACCGGATTGGCTGGCGGTTGGCGATGGCGGTTATGGGGACCAGCTCAATGCCCCGGTCTTTCAGCCCCTGCGCCCATTTCTCAATTTCCGTTATGGTCAGCGGAAAGGCCCGCGCCACGCCCAGGGCTGTGCCATATGTGCGGGCGGTATTTTCCAATGTGGCCAGATTGCGGGTAATTTCTGTGCTGTTGATAATATTATCGATATAGAGATTATTAAACGCCCGTGGCATGGCGATGCGCCGGGCCAGTTTGGCGGCAACACTGAAGCGGGTGGAGCGGGCGTCGAGAAACATTAACCCCCGTTCGTTCAGCGCCTTCAGGATGGGCAGAATATCGGTCTCGGAGGCGGTAAATTTTGATCCCATATCATTGATGACCCCCACATATCCGGAAATCTGTGATAACAGCCAGTCAAGCTTTTTCAGATTGTCCCTGACAGATGCGCCGGTGAGCAGGACATGGGGCCCGGGATCATTTTCCGGGTATTTCAGCGGTTCCGTCGGAATCATCAGAAATCCTTCATGTCCGGCCTTGCGGCTTTCATCCATCCATTTCTGCAATTTTCGGCCGTAAGGCGAGAAGCCCAAGTCTATCTGTCCCGGCAGCCGTTTAATGGCAAGGGTGGATGTTTTGCTGTTCAATCCGATTCCGGTGACAAGAATGGCGACTTTAGGCAAATCACCCGAAGCCCTGTCATATGGTCTGGCATATTCTTTCCAGACAACCATGGAATCCGGGCCAAGAACAGGCAAAGGCCCGTTAGCCCCTTTCATGGTCAGCCCCTCTATGGGGGCCGGGACCAGGCTTATGCCTGTGTCCTCAACAGGGTCAATATGGGGGATCAGGTCATGAACCGGCGTTGTTTCCGGGGCGGCTGTTGGTTCGGCAATGGTAATATTTTGCGTTGCAACCACAGAGTCAATATCATTGCCTGGCGCATTATCCGGATCAGGGACCACATCCGGGGAAAGCGATAACCAGAGAAACCCTGTTCCCAGCATGACAAACACAAATATCCACGCGACCATGAGTGGGCGGATCCTTTTGTGGCGTGTCATACTTGTCAGTTCCGGCGCGTCAACCATATTCTGTTTTAACCGTTAATCGATGTTTCTGGCAATGGCCATACCATGCAAAAGATTGATGGCATAATTCAGTTGATAATCGTCCTGAGCCGTGGTCAGGACAGGTTCTTCATCTTCTTTGTCATCTTCATCTTTTTTGTTATCATCGCTGCCATCCTGTTTATCATTGGCGGATTCTTCTGGTTTTTTGGCATCTTTTTTATCATCTTTACTCTCTTTGCCGTCAGATTTGCCGTTGGGGTTGGCCAGACTGCCGCGCAGGTCACCTTCAGAACGGCGGCGGCTGTTGATCTTTTTGGATTTATCAAACCTGATCTGTTCCACCAGAATATCCGGGGTGATGCCCTCACCCTGTATGGAATTACCCGAAGGGGTGAAATAATAAGCCGTGGTCAGGCGCATGGCCCCATTGGCGCCGAGCGGGATAACGGTCTGAACCGATCCCTTGCCAAAGGACTGGGTGCC
>NVTJ01000056.1 GCA_002401545.1 Alphaproteobacteria bacterium | reverse complement strand
AGAAAAACCACAAAAACCCCGCCCGGCGGGACATAAAGACTGGCCTGCAAGCCCGTTATATGAAATTATAAAATAAATCAGACCTTACGCAGAGGTCTCAAATATGTAAAGTTTCAGTTGCCAATAAGGGTAAAAGAAGCCATTGCTCGAAAATAGAGATTTCTGCTGTCAGATTTTCGCCTGAGATTTCGCTGAAACGACCTGTATTAATCGCCATACAACGCATCAGCCCGTTTCTCAAACGCACCAATCATATGACTGACCGCCTCGGTGAAAAAACCGCCAATCATCTTCTCAAAAATCTTGTTTCTGAATTCAAAATCCACCAGAAAATCAACATGGCAGCCACCATCGTCATTTTCGGTAAACTGCCAGTAGTTGTGGAGGTATTTTAGCGGGCCTTTGATATAGTCGACCTCGATGCGGTCGTCCGTAAAAGTCACATGGGAAGTGAAACGCTCGCGGAACATTTTGAAGCCGATAATCAGGTCAGCATAGAGAGCATTGTCTGTACGCTTGTAAACCCGAACCCCCTGACACCAAGGCAGGAAATCGGCGTATGAATCCACATCGGCGACCATTTTATACATCTGGTCTTTTGTGTAGGGGAAATCTCTGACCTCGGTAAATTTTGGCATTTATTCCTCGTTAAGAGGATTAAGACGGGCCATTTCCGCGATGTCTATGGGGGCGTCCATTTTGGCCTGACGTTTCAGAAGTTTTTCGGCCCGCGCCGCTTTCAGTTGGTCGAAATCCTCACCCGCATGGAAAGATGATCTGGTCAGCGGCGATGACGCCACATGCAGGAAGCCTTTTGATTTGGCCTTTACCGCATATTTATCGAACTGTTCCGGCGTGATGAAGTCGGCCACTTCCACATGTTTCCGGGTCGGTTGTAAATATTGACCAATGGTCATAAAATCAATGTCTGCGGAGCGCATGTCATTCATCACCTGCATGACCTCGTCCGTGCTCTCGCCAAGGCCCACCATGATGCCTGATTTGGTGAAGATGGTCGGGTCCAGTTCCTTCACCCGGTCCAGCAGGCGCAGGGACTGGAAATAACGCGCCCCCGGACGAATATGGTTATACAGCCTCGGTACGGTTTCCAGATTGTGATTAAACACATCGGGCCGTGCGGCGACCACCTTTTCCAACGCGCCCGGTTTATTGCGGAAATCGGGGGTGAGGATTTCAATGGTGGTGTGGGGCGCATGTTCGCGCAACTGCTCAATCACCTTGACAAACTGGTCCGCGCCGCCGTCCGGCAGATCATCGCGGTCAACGCTTGTAATCACAATATGGTTGAGGCCCATTTTACCCGCGGCGATGGCCACATTTGCTGGCTCCAGCGGGTCAACCGGATTACCCTTTCCGGTCTTGATATTACAGAACCGACAGGCGCGGGTGCAGGTATCGCCGAGGATCATCACTGTGGCATGTTTTTTAGACCAGCATTCGCCAATATTAGGGCATGCCGCTTCCTCGCACACCGTATTCAGGTTCAGGTCGCGCATCATTTTGACGGTTTCCTGATAGCCTTTGGATACCGGGGCCTTGACCCTGATCCAGTCTGGTTTGCGTTTGAATTTCGTCATCTAAAAATGCAGTGCCTTGCCGTAAGCATCCAAAACCGCCTCATGCATCATTTCTGACAGCGTCGGATGGGGGAATACCGTATGCATCAATTCCGCTTCTGTGGTTTCCAGCGTGCGGGCAATGGTATAGCCCTGAATCATTTCCGTTACTTCAGCCCCCACCATGTGAGCACCCAGCAACTCGCCCGTTTTAGCATCAAATACCGTCTTTACAAGCCCTTCTGCCTCACCAAGGGCAATTGCCTTGCCGTTAGCCATGAAGGGGAAGCGGCCAACGCGCACCTTGTGGCCTTTATCAATGGCGGCTTTTTCGGTCAGGCCGACACTGGCCACCTGTGGACGGCAGTAGGTGCAGCCGGGAATATTACCCTTGTCGATGGGGTGTAAGTCCTTGATTTCTTTATGGCCTTTGTCGCGGGCTATTTTTTCAATGACGATCACGCCTTCATGGCTGGCCTTATGGGCGAGCCACGGCGGACCGGTCAGGTCACCAATGGCATGAACGCCCTTTATGCCCGTATGCCCCCACTCATCGGCGACAATATGTCCCCGGTCAACCTTGATGCCATTTTCTTCCAATCCAATATTTTCAACATTTCCCGTGATTCCCACGGCGAGGATCACCCGGTCAACCTCAATTGCCTGAGTCTTGCCCTTGTTGTCTTCGATAGTACAGACAACGGTGTTTTTCTTCTTGTCCAGCTTGGTGACAGACGCAGAGGTGATGATTTTCAATCCCTGTGATTTGAAAGATTTCAGGGCAAAGGCAGAGATTTCTTCATCTTCCACCGGCAGCACCCTGTCGAGCATCTCAACCACGGTCACATCGGCCCCAAGTTCATTATAAAAACTGGCAAATTCAATGCCAATGGCACCGGAACCGATCACCAGCAACTTTTTGGGCATGACATTGGGCACAAGCGCATGGCGGTAAGTCCAGATCAGATTACCATCGGCCTTCAGGTGCGGCAATTCCCTTGCGCGTGCGCCAGTGGCAAGAATAATATCTGTGGCCTGAACATCGGCAATCTTTTTGCCGTCTTTGGAGACAGTCAATAATCCGGGTTTTACCAGCTTGCCTTCGCCATCAATAACCGTGATCTTGTTTTTCTTCATCAGATGGGCAATACCGCCGCTGAGTTGGGCCGCAATGCCCCGACTGCGCTTGACCACCTTGTCCAGATCAAAACCAAGCTCCTTTGCCACAAGACCATAATCCGCTGCATGTTTCATATTGTGGAAGACTTCTGCGCTTCTGAGCAATGCCTTGGTCGGGATACAGCCCCAGTTCAGGCAGATGCCACCCAGATTTTCCCGCTCAATAACGGCGGTTTTATAGCCCAGTTGCGCCGAACGGATCGCCGCCACATACCCCCCCGGACCGCCGCCTAGAACAACAATATCAAATTTCTGTACAGTCATGTTTCAGTCCTTCACAGCAGCATGGTTGAGGGATGTTCAAGGAAAGTCTTGATGGCACCGAGGAATTTGGCCCCCACCGCGCCGTCAATGGCCCGGTGATCACAGGCGAGATTCACTGACATCACCGTGGCGGGCGTCATTTCACCACCTTTGATAACAACACGCGCCTCGCCGCTACCCGCTGCGAGGATTGCGGCTTGCGGCGGATTGATCACGGCCTGAAACTGCCTGATACCCATCATGCCAAGGTTGGAAATGGAGAAGGTTCCACCCGTATAATCTTCCGGCATCAATTTACCCTCACGGGCTTTTTTCGCCAGCATTTTGATCTCCTCTGAAATCTGGCGCAGGCCTTTTTGTTCGGCCCCGCGGATCACTGGTGTTATCAGGCCACCGGGAATGGCCACCGCCACCGACACATCCGAGCGGCTGTAATGACGCATGACATCACCGCCGAACTGCACATTGGCTTCGGGCACGGCCTGAAGCGCCAAAGCACAGGCCCGGATGATAAAATCATTGACCGATATTTTATAATCGTCCGACAGGCTGTTCAGTTCTTTGCGGGCAGCGAGCAGGTTATCAAGCTCAATATCAACGCCGAGATAGAAATGAGGTACAGTCTGTTTGGATTCTGTAAGACGCCGGGCAATGGTTTTACGCATATTACTGAGCTTGATTTCCTCAAACGGCGCATCGCCCTCTAGGGATGCCACGGCAGCAACGGCGACGGGTTTGGTAAATCTTTCCACATCCCGCTTGATCACCCGTCCCCGGGGGCCAGTGCCCGGCACATCAGCAATATTAATATCCTTCTGGGCCGCAATACGTCTGGCGAGGGGGGAGGAGAAAATCCGGCCGCCTTTTGGCGCCGCCACAGCAACAGGGGCTACGGAAACAGCCACCGTTTCCTCTTTAACAACTGCCGGGGCCGCTTTTACATTGGAAATACTGTTCAGTGCAGAGGCATCTTCACCTTCTTCCAGAAGCACGGCTATCAAGGTTCCCACGGCGACATTTTCTGCCCCGTCCGCCACATAAAGTTTACCGACCACACCCTCGTCAATGCTCTCATATTCCATGGTCGCCTTATCGGTTTCAATTTCGGCGAGCATGGTGCCGCTTTCCACCGTATCACCTTCCTTGACCAGCCAGTTTGCCAGAGTTCCGGTTTCCATTGTCGGCGACAGGGCAGGCATGAAGATTTCTATGGCCATCAGTTGTCTCCCTTTGTGTAACAGACTTTTCTCACCGCAACGACGATCTTGTCATCATTGACCACCGCGAGCTTTTCAAGATTTGCCGCATAGGGCATGGGCACATCCTCATTGGTCACTCTTAGCACGGGCGCATCCAGATAATCAAAGGCGTCTTCCATGAGACGCGCGGATATTTCCGAACTGATGGAGCAACTTACCCAGCCTTCTTCAACACAGACGACCCGGTTGGTTTTCTGAACTGATTTGATCACCGTTTCCATATCAAGCGGCCGCAGGGTGCGAAGATCAATCACTTCGGCGTCAATGCCTTCTGCGGCTAATTTCTCAGCGGCTTCAAGGGCAAATTTCACCCCGATAGAGTATGACACCAGCGTCACATCAGTCCCCGCGCGTACCACCTTGGCTTTGCCCAATGGCACGGTGTAATCCTCAATGTCCGGAACCTCAAAGCTCTGACCGTAAATCATTTCATTTTCCAGAAAGATCACCGGATTGGGGTTTTTAATGGCTGATTTCAGCAATCCCTTGGCGTCCGCCGCACTATAGGGTGATACCACAATCAACCCCGGCACATGAGCATACCACGCCGCGTAATTCTGGCTATGCTGCGCTCCGACCCGGCTTGCCGCCCCGTTGGGACCGCGAAAGACCATCGGGCATCTGATCTGACCGCCGGACATATAATTTGTCTTGGCGGCAGAGTTAATAATATGATCAATGGCCTGCATGGCAAAGTTAAAGGTCATGAATTCCACCACCGGCTTCAGGCCCGCCATGGCCGCGCCCACGCCAAGCCCGGCAAAGCCATGTTCGGTAATCGGCGTATCGATGACCCGCCGGTCACCAAATTCCGCGTGCAGACCCTGAGTGACTTTATAAGCACCCTCATATTCAGCAACCTCTTCCCCCATGATAAATACATTGTCATCAAGGCGCATTTCCTCCGCCATGGCATCGCGAAGAGCTTCACGTACAGTGGTGGAGGTGAATGTAGTGCCTTCGGGCAGGTCTGCCTCAACAACAAACTGTGTTTCCGGGGCCGCAGCTTCTTCTAGGACGACTTCAGCGGGAGCAGAAACGGGCACACTTACCTCGCCAATGCTTGAGCTGTCCTCACCGTCTTCCAGAATGATGCCGATAACGGTTCCCACGGCAACTCCCTCGGTGCCGCCGGGAATAATGATCTTGCCAATCACGCCTTCTTCGTCGGTTTCAAGTTCCATGGTGGCTTTATCGGTTTCAATTTCGGCCAGAATATCGCCTGCCGATATTTTATCACCTTCGGCAACAGTCCATTTGGCAACGGTTCCTTCGGTCATGGTCGGCGACATAGCCGGGAGCAGAATTTCTATGGTCATGATATATTTTCCTTATTCTGCCACTAAAACATCGGTGTAAAGTTCGAACGCGTCCGGTTCCGGGCTTTCCTGTGCGAATTTGGCCGCATCGGCAACGATAGTTTTTAATTCCTTGTCAATGGCCTTCATCTCATCCTCATCCATAACTTTACCATCCAGAAGGCGTTGCCTGACCTGATCAATGGGATCATGTTCGGCCCGCATTTTCTGCACCTCTTCCTTGGAACGGTATTTGGCCGGGTCGGACATGGAATGACCCCGGTAACGATAAGTATTCATTTCAAGTAAAATTGGCCCGTTACCCTCCCGGCACCATTTAACAGCGCGAAGAGCCGATTCTTTCACCGCAAGCACATCCATACCATCCACGGCTTCACCAAATATACGGAAACTTTCCCCGCGCTTATATAATTTAACCTCGGATGAAGACCTTTTTATAGCGGTTCCCATGGCATATTGATTATTCTCGATGACAAAAATAACCGGCAGGTTCCACAGTTCCGCCATGTTGAAACTTTCGTAAACCTGCCCCTGATTGGACGCCCCGTCACCAAAATAAACCACAGAGACATTATCCGTCCCCTTGTATTTATGGGCAAAGCCAAGTCCGGCCCCGATGGGCACCTGTGCCGCCACAATGCCATGTCCACCGTAAAACCCGTGTTCTACGCTGAACATATGCATGGAACCGCCCTTGCCGCCGGAAATGCCACTGGCGCGTCCGGTAAGCTCAGCCATAATGACTTTTGGATCAATCTGACATGCCAGCATATGGGCATGGTCCCGGTAACTGGTCAGAATAGTATCGCCCTCCTTCAGGGCAGACTGAATACCGCTCACAACCGCTTCCTGCCCGATATAGAGATGACAGAAACCGCCAATCAAACCCATGCCATACATCTGGCCTGCTTTTTCCTCAAAACGCCGCATCAGAAGCATTTGACGATAAAAGCCAGTCAATTCATCTGGCGTAGCTTTTAATTCTTGTGCTTTTAGAGGTTTTCTACGTGCGGCAGGTTTGCCACTTTTGGTTACTTTTCTACCAGTCGCTTTTCTAGCCATATTTATCAGCCCATCCTGCTCAGTTACGAACCATTCATCATCAAGATATATTTTGCAGATTAAAGTAAATTTCACTAAATAATGATTAAAAGTCGTTGAAATACAAGCAAAATTTTAAATTAACTTAATATCAGTTAATATATACCTTTAGTCAGTTGAAAAACAATATGACTGGGAAATAATTACTTTTTATGCAAAATGACAATTTCATCTTCATGCATCAAGCTCAGTATTTCACGGGACTTTTCATCCAGATAGTCTGGATTAACGTGATCTGGCTGCAAAAGCCCCACATGGCTTTCGATATCCACCCTGCGCTCATGCACAAGACTATACTCCTGTTCCAGAACAGAAATTTCAGCATGAAGATTAGCTTTGGCCTGCATACTGCGCATACCATAAATGAAAAAATAGCCAATAATCAGCGAACAGACCATGGGAATGATCATTTTCTGAAGCCGATTTTGAATATCTATTGCGTATGTCATGCCCCTAAAGAATCACACCTGATTCGCCGGGTCAAGAAAAATTTTTATTTTTTCGTTTAGAGTCAGGACACTAGCCACGCAGAATGCTTTTTCCGGCATATTGCGCCGCATCACCCAAGGCTTCCTCAATACGTATCAGCTGATTATATTTTGCCAGCCTGTCTGATCGTGCCAGTGAGCCGGTTTTTATCTGGCCGCAGTTTGTGGCCACCGCAAGGTCGGCGATGGTCGCATCCTCTGTTTCCCCGGAACGGTGTGACATGACGGATGTATAACTGGCCCGGTGGGCCATATTAACGGCGTCAAATGTTTCACTTAATGTTCCGATCTGGTTGACCTTGATCAGGATGGAATTGGCAACCCCCTGTTTGATACCATCGGCAAGTCGTACCGGATTGGTGACAAATAAATCATCCCCCACAAGCTGAACCTTGTCCCCAATAAGATCAGTCAGGATTTTCCAGCCTTCCCAGTCGTCTTCGTCCATACCATCCTCGACGGACAGGATGGGATAACGGGCGCAAAGATCGGCGTAATAAGCCGCCATTTCACCGCTGTCCAGTGTTTTTCCCTCACCTGCAAGGACATATTTCCCATCCTTGTAAAACTCAGAGGACGCCGCATCAAGAGCCAGCATAATATCTTCCCCCGGCTTATATCCCGCTGCTTCAACCGACTGCATGATAAAGTCCAGCGCATCGACCGTACCCTTCAGGGCGGGGGCAAAGCCGCCCTCGTCACCAACACTGGTGCTGAGGCCAGCATCTGATAATTTCTTTTTCAGGGTGTGGAAAATTTCGGCCCCCATACGAACCGCATCCCGGATATTGCCTGCGGAAACAGGCATGATCATGAATTCCTGAATATCAATGGGGTTATCGGCGTGTTCGCCGCCGTTAATGATATTCATCATGGGAACCGGTAACAGTCGTGCGGACGGGCCGCCCAGATAATTGTAAAGCGGCAAGGCGGCCTCATCCGCCGCCGCCTTGGCCACCGCAAGACTCACCCCCAGAATGGCATTGGCCCCCAAGCGGGATTTGTTTTCTGTCCCGTCAAGGTCACACATGACTTTATCCAGAATGATCTGGTCTTCCGCATCAAGTCCGGTCAGGGCGTCATAAATTTCACCGTTGACCGCCGCCACTGCCTTAAGGACGCCCTTTCCCATATAACGCTTGCCGCCATCACGAAGTTCAACCGCTTCATGGGCACCGGTGGAGGCTCCCGAAGGCACCGCCGCACGGCCAAAAGCGCCGGTTTCAAGTGTTACGTCTACTTCAACAGTGGGATTGCCGCGACTGTCCAGAATTTCACGGCCTGTGATGTCAATAATTGCAGTCATAATTTACCTCTAAAATATTAATAATTAAACCAGCCGCGATTGTTTAACTGCAGCCTCAATAAAAGATGCAAACAGGGGATGCGGCTCAAAGGGTTTGGATTTCAATTCCGGATGAAACTGCACGCCGATAAACCACGGATGATCCTGTATTTCCACAATCTCGGGAAGTTCGCCGTCCGGTGACAAGCCGGAAAATATCAATCCGGCGTCTTCCAGCTGTTTGCGGTAATTGATATTAACCTCATAACGGTGACGATGACGCTCGGAAATAGCTTCACTGCCGTAAATCCTGCTGACCCTGCTGCCTGGCAGAAGTCTGGCTTTATAGGCCCCAAGGCGCATAGTTCCGCCCTTATCACCACCCTCGATGCGGGTATGAGTTGCCCCGCCCTGCTGCCATTCGGTCATCAGACCGACAATGGGATCGGGGCAAGGGCCAAATTCTGTGGAATTGGCATTCTTGATCCCTGCCAGGTTACGCGCTGCTTCAACGCAGGCCATCTGCATACCAAAACAAATGCCAAAATAGGGGATTTTATGTTCACGGGCAAAACAGGCTGCGGCAATTTTGCCTTCCGCGCCTCTCTCGCCAAAGCCCCCCGGAACCAGAATACCGTCAACATGCTCAAAATGTGCGGTAAGGTCGGCACCCTCTTCAAAAATCTTGGCATTGTACCATTCAATATTAACTTTGACATTATTGGCAAAACCACCGTGGATCAAAGCCTCCATTAAAGACTTATAGGCATCCTTCAACTCGGTATATTTACCGACCACTGCGATGGTAACATCACCCTCGGGATTACTCACATGCTCCATGATCTCATGCCAGCGGGTCAGGTCTGCATCCGTCAGGCCCGGATCAATGCCGAAAGCAGACAATACCTCCGCATCCAGTCCCTCGGCATGATAATTCAGAGGCACCTCGTAAATACTGCGGGCGTCCATTGCCTGAATTACCGCTGATTCCCGCACATTGCAAAAGAGAGCAATTTTCCGGCGGTCCGAATCTTCTATCTCATGCTCGGTGCGGCAGACAAGAACATCCGGCTGGATACCAATACTCCTCAGTTCCTTGACGGAATGCTGTGTCGGCTTGGTTTTCAGCTCTCCCGCAGCAGCAAGATAGGGCACCAGGGTAAGATGTATATAACAGACATTGGATTTGCCAAGGTCATTGCCAAGCTGGCGAATGGCTTCCATGAAAGGCAGGCTTTCAATATCGCCGATGGTACCGCCGATCTCACAGAGGACAAAATCCGTATCTGCATCTATATCCGAGGTGGCAAATTCCTTGATGGCATTGGTCACATGGGGAATTACCTGTACCGTCGCTCCCAGATAATCGCCCCGCCGTTCCCTGGCCAGAATATCGCTGTATATCTTACCCGAGGATACGCTGTCACTCCTGCGGGCCGGAACCCCGGTAAAACGTTCGTAATGGCCCAGGTCAAGGTCGGTTTCCGCCCCGTCATCGGTGACAAATACCTCCCCATGCTGATAGGGGGACATGGTGCCCGGATCAACATTAAGGTAAGGGTCGAGTTTTCTGAGGCGGACGGTATAGCCACGGGATTGCAGCAAGGCACCAAGTGCTGCGGACAGGATGCCCTTCCCCAAAGAAGAAACAACGCCGCCTGTAATAAAAATATAACGTGCCATGGGCAGATAATTATCCCAAATTTTATATTATTTTCAAGATTCCGGAATAACAGGTTCCGGTTTATCTTCCGGTTCAGTCTGTTCAATAACCGGCTCTTCCACATCAAATACGGAACTGTCAGTGGTTTGTTGTTTGGCAATGACGGCCAGAGACAAACTTGTCACGAAAAAACCAACCGCAAGGACCGTTGTAATCCGGGTGAGCAAAGTCGCACCACCCCGACCAGCCATCATACCGCCCTGACCGCCACCAATACCCAAAGCGCCGCCTGAGGACCGCTGGAGAAGCACCAGCAACACAAGGCTGATTGTCAAAATCAAATGAATAACAAGAACAACTTCTTGCATATCTAAAACTCTTTTTTATCTGCAAATATAAATGATCAGATTGGCTTTTACTCTAATCTGTTTCCTATGGCTAGTGCTAATTCACTGGTAAGTTTTTATGATGCCGTAAAAATCATCCGCTTTCAGACTGGCCCCACCCACCAGAGCTCCGTTCACGTTGGGAACAGACATTAATTCACCGGCGTTTGAGGCCTTTACCGAACCGCCATACAGAATACGAACCCTCTCACCCCCATCCCCGAACCGGTCCCTCAGCAAAGCACGGATAGTGCCGTGGACTTCAGCCACATCATCCGTCGTCGGCACCTTGCCGGTCCCGATGGCCCATACCGGCTCGTAGGCAATAACTGTATTGTCAGCCGTGGCGGCCTCGGGAATTGACCCGGTCAACTGGGATGTGACCACATCAAGCGTTTCACCCTTTTCCCGCTCCCCGTCCGTTTCACCGACACAGATAATCGCCGTCAGGCCCTGTTGCTGCACCGCCCCGGCCTTGACCCTGACGATGTCATTTGTCTCCCCATGGTCGGCGCGGCGTTCGGAATGGCCGACAATGACATACCGGCATCCCAGGTCTTTCAGCATAACCGCAGAAATATCCCCTGTGTGGGCGCCGCTGGCGTCCCAATGACAATCCTGCCCCCCGATATCAATTCCTTTTCCCGCCAATATGGCAATAAGCGTTGCCGGGGGACAGATCAATATATCACATCCCGCGGCGTCTTCCGTCACCAGCGCGTTTAATTTTTCGATTTCCGCAACACTGGCCATCAGACCATTCATTTTCCAGTTACCGGCGACAAGGGCTTTGGGATCTGCCATTCATTTTTCCTCTTATTTGAAAATTCATCCCCTGCCTAACAGAAAACCCTGCAGTTTTCCATATGCAAGATTGAAAATAAGTCAAACAAAATGCTTTTAGCCCCCCTGCGCATCTTTTAGGACTTGCGATGCCCCTGCCCGACCACTATCATGCCCCGAAATTCACCTATTAAACAAATACAGGTACCTTGATCAATGTTACAGTTATTCAGAAGCGGTCTGACCTCTTATTTTGCCACGGCATTACTCGGTCTGTTGATCGCCAGTTTCGCCCTGTGGGGTATTGGCGGTGATATTCTGGGTGGTGCCGGAAACAATGTGGCCCAGATTGGCGGCAGCAAACTATCCCTCAATGAGTACGCCCGGGAGTTTCAGAATAAATTTGCTGACATTCAGCAACAGTCAGCCGGCGAAGTGACCCGTGAAATGGTCATAGATCAGGGATTGGCCAACAGATGGGTTGCCGATTTGGTCCAGCGCGAGACATTTTCTTTTGCCGCCCACGCGTTGAATATCCGGGTAACGGATACCGAGCTTCGCGACTATATCACGGGCATTGAAACCTTTCAGAATACCCTCGGCGACTTCAGCAAAAGCACATTCGAGAGCATTGCCAGCTATAGTGGATATACATCAGGTGAATTTGAAGAACTCCTGCGGCGCAATCTGGAACGGCAATATCTGGTAACCTCAATCGCCAGCAGTATTTCCGTGCCGGAAGCTGTGGAAAAAACACTCATAAAATATCTTTTGGAAGAAAGAACTGCAGAAATTGTCACCATTCCGGCCTATTCCATTAAAGACATCCCGGAAGCTGATGAGGAAACCCTGTTAAAATATTACACCGCTAATTCCGCTAATTACATGGCCCCGGAATATCGTGATTTGCGTTTTATTACCCTGTCTGTCAAAGATTTTGTGGGTGGCGTGAGTGTCACTGCCGAAGAAATTGAACAGGCTATGGAGACGGCCTCCGGGGCATCCGGGGAAAGCGATACCCGTGACTTCAACCAAATCCTGTTCGATGACAAGACCAGTGTGGACAAGGCCTATGAAGACCTTGAAGGGGGCCGGTCATTCGCTGATATTATCATTGCCTCCGGCTCAACTCCCGATGATGCCGCCGTTGCTGAAAATAGCCTTCAGGATGCGACGGATTCCTATGGCCAGGAGGCGGCAGAGGCTATTTTCACCACAGAAAAAGAAAAATATACCGCCCCGGTGGAAACGGATTTTGGCTGGCGTATTTTTTACATCACAAAAATATCCTCATCTACAGGAAATGCAGAAAGCCTGAAAGCCGCCGCAGAAACAAGGCTGAAAAATGAAAAAGCCCTTGATATTCTTTATGACAAGTCGGAACTGATTAATGATGAGCTTGCCGCAGGAGCAAGCCTTTCGGATCTTGCAGCAGCCCTCTCCCTTGAGGTAAAAGTTGCCCTTGATGTTGACATATCAGGCTATAACTCAAAAGGTGATCTGGTAGCTGCCATCCCCACGGACCCCACCTTCCTGACCCGTGCTTTTGATATGCTGGAGGGCGATGAGCCACAGCTGGAAGAAATGAACGAAAGTGATTATTTCCTGCTGGTGGTTGATAATATCCAGCCAGACACTTTACGGCCCTTTGCCGAGGTCAGAACAAGCGTTCATGATATATGGCAGGCGGATACCCGTAAAAACATGGCGCGGGAAAAAGCCGGTGATATCCTTACCAAAGCACAGAACGGGACCTCTATGAAAGAGCTTGCCGCCACAGATGCGTCCTACACTTCCATAACCCTGACCCGCAACGACCAAACTGGAAAAGTGACCAGAACTATCCAAAACAGTATTTTTACGCTGGAGACGGGCCATGCTGAAATAATGCCTGCGGCGGATGGCAATGGTTTCGTTGTGGTTAAGCTCCTGTCCCGAAAATTGTCTGGGGAATCAATGCCATTCGCGCAGTCAACCCAGTTAAAAAATCTGTTAACACAGGAATACCAACAACGGGTTCTCAATAATTACTGGCGTCACCTGGAAAGCAGTCTGCCGGTCAAAGTCAATCAACGGGCCGTTGCGGCCGTGCATGACCAACTGGCATCCCGGGAGCAATAATGCCTGATTCTCCTGATTTTGAAACCTTCAGAACCCGGTATGAAGATAATCAAGCCCAGATAATCTGGACAACATTAATTGCCGATCTTGAAACGCCTATTTCTGCTTTTATAAAGCTTGGAGCCGAGAAAGAGGACTATAGCTGCCTGCTGGAATCCGTCGAAGGCGGTGCCATTCGCGGGCGCTATACTTTCATTGGCCTGAAACCGGATATTATCTGGCGCTGCACCGGCGACAGGGCGGAAATCAACCGCCAGGCCCTCACCGATGACAGCGCCTATGAACCATTGGCCAACGGGTCACTGGACAGCCTGCGGGAATTGCTGCAAGACTCTCTCATCGACCTGCCGGAAGAAATGCCACCTTCCTCTGCGGGTCTGATTGGTTATATGGGATATGACACCGTGCGCCTGATGGAAAAACTTGATGACGCCAAACCGGACAACCTTGATATTCCAGACGGCATGTTCCTGCGTCCGACCATCATGGTGGTTTTCGATTCAGTCAAAGACCTGTTGACCATCGTCACTCCGGTCAGGCCAACTTCAAACCTCACGGCAAAAGAGGCTTTTCAGCAGGCAAGGACAAGACTTGATCATATTGAACAGGCCCTGTCCCAGCCCCTTGGCGGATCGCAGAAAATGTCCGGTGACACCCTTGATCTGGCGGAACCTGTCTCAAACACACCAAAAAAGAAATATACGGAAATGGTGCAACGGGCCAGGGAATATATCAAGGCCGGTGATATCTTTCAGGTCGTCCTGTCCCAGCGTTTTACCACACCGTTCCCCCTGCCGCCTTTTTCCCTTTACCGGGCGCTAAGGCGAACCAACCCGTCACCCTTTCTTTATTACCTGAAATTCGGTGATTTTTCTGTTGTTGGCTCCAGCCCTGAAATTATGGTCCGGCTTCGGGACGGCGAGATTACCGTCCGGCCCATCGCCGGCACCCGCACGCGAGGGAAAACAGCCGCAGAAGACCAGGCGCTGGCCCATGACCTGCTTCATGACCCCAAAGAACTTGCAGAACATCTGATGCTGCTTGACCTTGGGCGCAATGATGTGGGAAAGGTGGCCACAACCGGCACCGTAACCCTGACCCAGAAAATGACGATCGAATATTACTCCCATGTCATGCATATCGTATCGGAAGTGCGTGGGGAAATTGATCCCATATATGATACGCTACAGGCCTTTTCCGCAGGATTCCCCGCCGGAACCGTCAGCGGTGCGCCAAAAGTCCGCGCCATGGAAATCATTGACGAAATGGAAGTGGACAAGCGCGGCATTTATGCCGGGGCGGTGGGTTATTTTTCCGCCGATGGCAGCATGGACACCTGCATCGTTCTCAGAACTGCCATTGTGAAAGATGGCCTTATGCATGTACAGGCCGGTGCCGGTATTGTTGCCGACAGCAACCCGGAATCAGAATATGCCGAATGTCAGGCCAAGGCCCGCGCCCTGTTCCGTGCTGCAGAGGAAGCCGCAAGTTTCGCCGGGCAAGACTGAAAGCCCCTAAATATTTAACGGGATGAAGACGACCGCCCGCCACCTTTGGCCATATATATTTCTTGATATTTTCTTTTAACAAGGGCAGAAAGCGGAACTGCAACAATGCCTTTTTCTTTCAAAGATGGTAACCAGATGGACAGGGCCGCGATAGTTTCATCATAAGGATGACCAATAGCAATGGCACTGCCCCGCCGCAAAGCCATCTTTTCCAGCTTTTTCAACTGGCCCAGAATATAGTCCACATCCTGCTCGTTATCCAGAAAGAAGTCCCGGGTGACATTGGGGATATTCCTGTCCGCCGCCATCCCGGCAAAAAGCGATTTTTTGGAGGTTCGGGAATCCAGCACCAGCAGCCCTCTTTTTCCAACCTCTTTTAAAATCAGGTCCAGACCCCTTCGATTTTCGGTAAAGGCACTTCCCATATGATTATTCAGGCCCACATAGCCGTCAAATTGGGCGAGATTAAAAGACAGTTCTGCCAAAATTTTCTCATCCGACACCCCGGTCAGCATGGCATGAGGTCCGGGGTCTTTGTCCCCCTTGGGTTCCATGGGCAGATGTAACATTAATTCATGGCCCTGCTCCCTGGCATAGCGCGTCATATTTTTCAGGTCAGGTGCGTAAGGCAGAAACGATAGAGTGAGGGAAGCATCCAGTTTAATGATGTCAAATGTCCTGCTCTTCACCACCCCCAAATCATCAATAACGATAGAAATCTGTGGCCTGTCATCAGCGGCTACCCCCACCGCGTTGGTCTTCCATGCTTCCGCTATAATTTTCGGTTTTACCACTGGTTTTGCCATATGGGAAATTACCACTTCAACAATTTTATGGTCCTCTTCAAAAGCCAGCGTATTTGCAGAAGTACGGCCATAAAATATCCAGATAGCCCCAAAAGCCCCGCCGATAAGAAACAAATAAGCCAGCGATAAAACTTCTTTTCTATAAATCCACAGGAATATTATTCCTCTGCGCTTCATGTCTTTTAAATTCCAATCTAGATGTGGATATTTTTCCTCAAGCCGTATAATGTAGCCACAAAACATTAACAAAATTATTAGAAAATCCCAAGCCAATATGACAGATCTTTTCAGCACCCCTGCCACAACAACAGATTACTCTGCCAAGGACATTGAAGTTCTGGAAGGATTGGAGCCGGTACGCCTGCGCCCGGGCATGTATGTGGGGGGGACGGACGAACGCGCCCTGCATCATCTGGTATCTGAAGTTCTGGATAACTCCATGGATGAGGCTGTTGCCGGTCATGCCAGCAGAATCGAAATTCAGATGCACGGCGATGGCTCGGTGACCATCACCGACAATGGCCGTGGCATTCCCGTTGACCCCCATCCAAAATTCAAGGACAAGTCCGCGCTGGAAGTTATTTTTACCACCCTCCATTCCGGCGGAAAATTTAACAGCAAGGCCTATGAAACCAGCGGCGGTCTGCACGGGGTCGGCATTTCTGTGGTCAATGCCCTGTCCGAATGGCTTGTGGTTGAAGTGGCACGGGACAAACAGGTCTGGCGGCAAAGTTTCTCTCGCGGCAAACCAACATCTGTGCTGGAAAATATCGGCCCGACCAATAACCGGCGCGGCACAAAGGTTACTTTTTTTCCCGACCATGAAATTTTCGGCAAGGTGGCCAAATTTAAACCCGCCAGATTGTACCAGCTTGCCAAGTCAAAGGCCTACCTGTTCCGGGGGGTGGAAATCCGCTGGCAATGTGCGCCTGAATTAATCAAAGAAGATGCCAAAGAAGAGAATAAAGTAGCCGAAAAAGATACCTTCCATTTCCCCGGCGGCCTGAATGATTATCTGACCACGTCCATGGAGAAAAGATCGCGGGTAACAGAGGAAAATTTTCATGGTATCGCCCCGCTTGCGGATGAATTGGGCCGCGTGGAATGGGCGGTTAGCTGGCCCGAATATGGTGACGGCAATATCCGCTCTTACTGCAACACCGTACCAACCCCCATCGGCGGCACCCATGAAAGCGGTATCCGGGCTGCCTTGCTGAAAGGAATTAAGGCTTACGGCGAGCTTATCGGCAATAAGAAAGCCGCCAGCCTTACGGGCGAAGATATCTATGTCAACAGTTGCAGCCTGATCTCTGCCTTTATCAAGAATCCACAATTTCAGGGCCAGACCAAGGACAAACTGACCAATCCCGAAGCCGCCAAGCTGGTGGAAAACGCTATCAGGGATCACTTTGACCACTGGTTAAGCGGCACACCGACCATGGCCAATGACCTGATGGCCTGGGCTTTGGAACGGGCCGAGGAACGTCTGCGCCGCCGGGAAGAAAAGGACGTCAAACGTAAAACTGCCACCAACAAGCGCAAGCTGCGCCTACCCGGCAAGCTGTCCGATTGCAGTCAGGATGCGCCACTTGGTACTGAAATTTATATCGTTGAAGGCGATAGTGCCGGCGGCTCGGCAAAACAGGCCCGCGACCGCAAAACACAGGCCATCCTGCCCATTCGCGGTAAAATCCTCAATGTGGCCAGCGCCAGCCGTGACAAAATTCGTGGTAATCAGGAAATTGCCGACATCACCCTCGCCCTTGGCTGCGGCGCTGGGGATAAATATGATGAAGAGGCGTTGCGCTATGAAAAAATTATTATCATGACCGATGCAGATGTGGACGGCGCCCATATTGCGACGCTTCTGATTACCCTGTTTTATCAGGAAATGCCGGAGTTAATCAAAAACGGTCATCTGTATCTGGCGCAGCCGCCCCTCTACCGCATCGCACAGGGGGGAAAGGTTTTCTATGCCCGTGATGACCAGCATAAAGACGAACTTCTTGCGGCCGAATTCAGTGGCCGGGGAAAAATTGAAATCAGCCGCTTCAAGGGCCTTGGCGAAATGCCCGCCGCCCAACTGAAAGAAACCACCATGAAGCGCGACAAACGCACCCTGCTGCGCATCATGATCCCCGAGGGAACAAGGCTGTCAACCGCAGAACGAGTTGATCAGTTGATGGGCAAAAAGCCGGAACTGCGCTTTCAGTTCATTCAGGAGAACGCCAACAAGGTGGCAGAGCTGGATATTTAGGGGTTAATTGATTCTTCTCATTTTTTATTGATGGGGGATAACTCCCCCACGCTCGCGCGTTTCCCCCTCCTCGTATTAACTCGGGCGCGCAGTCGCGCTT
>NVTJ01000055.1 GCA_002401545.1 Alphaproteobacteria bacterium | reverse complement strand
TGTCATTGTTCAGGGTACGGACACGCTGGAGGAAATGGCCTTTCTTCTGGATTGCCTGCTGGATATATCGCGGCCAGTGGTGGTGACCGGGGCCATGCGCAATCCGGCTGAATTAAGCGCCGATGGCCCGGCCAATATTATGGCAGCGGTGACCTGTGCCGCCACCCGGGAAATTGGTCTTGCGGGGGTGGTGGTGGTCTTCAATGACGATATTCACGCCGCACGCTTTGTGACCAAAAGCCATACGGGAAATGTCGGTGCCTTTCAGTCACCCAATTGTGGGCCCATTGGGCGGGTGGTGGAAGGAAAAGCATATGTGTTTGCCGTTCCGGTGGCAGGGCCAAAGGTACCCATTCCACAGCCGCCGAATATACCTCATATCGCCGTGATCAAGGCCAGCTTTGGCGATGATGGATTTCTGCTGAAATTGTTGGAGAATTCTGATTGTCAGGGACTGGTGATAGAAGCTTTCGGAGCCGGGCATCTGCCGGAAACTTATTTGGATAGCCTTGACCGTCTGGCGCGAAAAATTCCGATAATCCTGTCCAGCCGGGCGGGGGCGGGTCATATTTTCCGCCAGACCTATGGCTACAAGGGGGCAGAGATCGACCTGATTCGGCGCGGACTGATCCCCTCGGGCATATTGGATGGCCTGAAAGCCAAAATATTACTGACACTTCTGGTGATGTCCGGGGCCGATCCTAGATCATCACAATACTGGCAATGATATACAGCACCAATGTAATCGCTCCCCCGGTCAGGGCATAGGGCAATTGTGTTTTCACATGTTCCAGCAGTCCGCAGCCACTGGCAATGGAGGATATTACCGTGCTGTCGGAAATGGGCGAGCAATGATCGCCGAACACCCCGCCGCCCAATATGGCCGCAAGCACCAGTGACGGCGGCAGACCCAATGTATGGATCAGCGGCACCCCCAGCGGGATCATGATTGCAAAGGTGCCCCATGAGGTGCCGGTGGAAAAGGAAATTATCGCCCCGGCCAGGAACAGCATGGGGACCACCAGCACCAGCGGCAGATAATCGCCCACCAGACCGGCGATAAAAACCCCGGTACCCAGCTCTTTCAGGCTTGCGCCGAGTGCCAGCGAGAACAGAACAATCGTCACCAGCGGCAGTAATTCCCCCATGCCCTGAAAGCCGATTTCCACCAGTTTGATATGGCTGAATTTACGGCTCATGAGCATCATGACATAGGCCACAAGACAGGCAAGGGCGGTGGCATAAAGCACCGACTTTGAGCCGCTGCCTTTGGCAATCTCGCCATTCCCGGTCCAGAACATAAAGGCGATCATGCCAAACACCATGGTCATGATCGGCAGGACCATAAAGCGCGCTTTGGTCGGTTCATGTTCGTGGAGATGTTTGGAGGATAGTTTTTCGGCTGTAGCTTCGCTGTCTTTCATGGGGCCATGAACGCGGGTGGTGATCACCGTGTAAAAAACGATCGCCAATGTCACCAGCGCATAGAAATTGAGCGGCACCGTTCCCCATAGAATTTCAGCCGCAGATTGTTCAAATTCATAACCGCTGAGCAGGATCAATATATAAGCCCCCCAGGCGTTCAGCAGGATCAGGATGCTGACGGGGGCGCTGGTGCTGTCGATAATATAGGCCAGCCGCGCCCGGCTCATGGCAAATTTGTCAAACAGCCCCCGTGACATTATCCCTGCCGTAAGCACACTTAAGTTGGATTCGATGAATATGACAATACCGGTGAGTGTGGTCAGCAGTCCGACCGAACGCCGCCCCCGGGCAAGGCCGCTATTCACCAGCATTTCCACCATGGCACTCACCCCGCCGGACACCCGGATAAAGGCCAGCAACGCCCCGACCATCAGGCTGAACATCAATATACGGCTGTTGCCGGCATCGGTAAAAACATTAATGATCCGCTCAAATGTGTCCAGAAAGCCATTTAACGGCGCGATGATGCTAACATCCGTTAACAGCAGAAGTTCTGAGGTCAAGATGGCCAGAAACAAGGCCAGAATAACTTCCTTGCGCCATAATACGACAGTGATGGCCACCAGCGGCGGCAGTATGGATAACCAGGTCATCAGAAAAATCCCTCAGCTTTTTTTATTTCACTCTAGGGATGAAGAGCATGTCTTGCAAGTGCGACTTTTAAGATATAACTTCGATATATGACGGAGTTAAATGGAAATATCACTTTTCGCACAGAATCCCTGACCAAGGATTATGTCACGGGGGAAACAGTAGTACAGGCCCTGCGCGGGGTAAGCCTTGAAATTCCCAAGGGCGAACTGGTTGTACTGCTGGGGCCGTCGGGCAGTGGCAAATCAACCTTTCTCAATATTATCGGCGGACTGGATAATCCCACATCGGGCGAAGTTTATTTCAAAAAAGACCGACTGTCCGATTATTCGGAAAAACAACTGACCCGGTTCCGCCGCCATAATGTGGGCTTTGTTTTTCAGGCCTATAATCTGGTGCCGAGCCTGACCGCGCTGGAGAATGTGGCCCTTGTCACCGACATATCCCTTGACCCGATCCCGCCCGTGGAGGCGCTGGAAGCGGTTAAGCTTGGCAATCGGGCAAAGCATTTCCCCTCCCAGCTTTCCGGCGGTGAGCAACAGCGTGTCGCCATTGCCCGTGCGATCGCCAAACGTCCCGAGGTCCTGCTTTGTGACGAGCCGACCGGGGCGCTGGACAGTGAAACCGGAATCGTGGTGCTGAAAGCTTTGCAGGAGGTTAATAAACGCTACGGCACGACCACCATCATCATTACCCATAATGTCGCCATTGCCGGCATGGCGGACCGGGTGATCTATTTCAGTGACGGGCAGGTGGGGAAGGTGACGGTCAATGACAATCCCTGTCCCCTGGAGGAGATCAACTGGTGAAATGATTGAGGCCCTCAACAAAAAACTGCTGCGCGACCTGTGGAATATCAAGGGTCAGATGATGGCGATTATCATGGTGATGGCCTGTGGTATCGCCACCTTTATCATGTCATTCGGCGTGATTGATTCACTGACCCTCAGCCGGGATACCTATTATGACCGCTACCAGTTTGCCGATATTTTCGCCCAGTTGAAGCGCGCCCCCCGGGGCATCAGGCAGCAGGTTCTGGATATTCCGGGGGTTTCGGCCGTGGAGATGCGGGTGGTCTTTGGCGTCACCGTTCAGGTGGCGGGTATGGTGGAACCCGCATCCGGCAAGTTGATTTCCCTGCCTGATGGCCGCACGCCCCTGTTGAATAACCTGTATTTACGCAAGGGACGCATGCTGCACCCCGATGAGCAGGATGCCATATTATGCAGCGAAGCCTTCGCCAATGCCCACGGCTTTACCCTTGGGGACCATATCAGCATGGTAATCAATGGCCACAGGCGGGCGTTAAAGATCGTCGGGATTGTCCTGTCGCCGGAATATGTCTATTCCCTTGGGCCGGGGGCGATGTTTCCCGATGACAAGCGATTTGGCATCTTCTGGATGAGCCAGCAGGCCCTGGAGGCCGCCGTTGATATGGACGGGGCTTTTAATGACATTTCCATCCGCATGGATCGGGGGGCCAATGGGGAAAATATCAAGCAGGAGCTGGATATCATCCTCAAGCCCTACGGCGGATTGATCGCCTACGAACGGGCGCAGCAGATGTCCCACTGGTTTGTGCAGAATGAGATGGATCAGCTTCGGGTGATGGGATTCTTCGCCCCGGTGATTTTTCTGGCGGTGGCGGCTTTTCTGATCAATGTGGTCATGACGCGACAGGTGGCGACCCAGCGGGTGCAGATCGGCATGTTAAAGGCTGTGGGATATACCAATTGGCAAATTTCCCTGCATTATCTTAAAATGGTTCTGCTGGTGGTTGTCGTGGGCGGCATTTTCGGGGTTCTTACCGGTGTCTGGCTTGGGGCGGGCATGACCAATATGTATACCCAGTTTTTTCATTTCCCGATCCTGAAATTTTCCTTTTCAGGGGAAGTGATGATCTTTTCGGTATTTTTCTGCGCCCTTGCCGCGGTGATTGGCACCCTGATGGCGATCCGGCAGGCGGCCATTCTGCCCCCGGCAGAGGCCATGAGGCCCGAAAGCCCGGTTCGGTTCCGGCGGAGCCTGCTGGAGCGTATGGGGGCAGAGAAATATTTCTCTCACCTGACCCGTATTGTCATCCGTCATATTGAACGGCGGCCTGTGCGGGCCTTGTTTTCCACGGTGGGGATCGGTCTGTCCATGTCGATCCTGATATTTGCCTTTTTTATGGAAGATTCCATCAATTACATGCTGGAGGTTCAGTTTGATATGGCTCAGAGAGAGGATATCAGCCTGGGGTTTGTTGAGCCACGGTCCATCAATGCGCTGGAAGAAATCCGCCTGATGCCCGGTGTGATCAGGGTTGAACCCCTTCGGTCCGTGGCGGTTTTCCTGAAATCGGAAAATTTCACCAAACGGACGAGCATTATGGGATTGCGCCCGGACCCTGACCTGCACCGTATTCTGGACCGTGACCTGAATGCGGCACGGGTGCCGCCGCAGGGGCTGGCCCTGTCGGCTAAACTGGCAGAGGTGCTGCATGTGAAAATTGGCGATATGGTGATCGCTGAAGTTCTTGAAGACCGGCGGCCTGTTCTGAAAATCAGGGTGGCGGATATTGTCGAGGAATTCATCGGTCTCAGCGCCTTCATGGATATGGATCAGTTGAACCGTCACCTGAATGAAGGAACGGTGATCACCGGGGCGTTTCTCATGACGGACCCCCTGTGGAATGGACCGTTGTTTCAGAAGATCAAAGATATCCCTGCCATTGCGGCCATGACGATTCTGGAAAAAGCGCGGGAGATTTTCCGCAAGATCATGGCCGAGAATATTATGAAAATGGTGGTGATGAATGTGGTTTTTGCCAGCCTGATTTCATTCGGGGTGATTTATAATACGGCGCGTATTGCCCTGTCGGAAAGGGGCCGGGAACTGGCCTCCCTCAGGGTGCTTGGCCTGACCCGTGGCGAGGTGGCCTATATCCTGTTCGGGGAAATGACCCTCATTATCCTCATGGCGATCCCGGTGGGGCTGTTCATTGGATATATGATGGTGCTGGGCATGGCTCAAAGCATGGATACAGAATTATTCCGCATCCCGGTAATTGTTGAAAATGACACCTACGGCCTGTCGGTGCTGATTGTGGTTGTCAGCGCGGTCCTGTCCTTTTATCTTGTCTGGCGGCAGGTGGAAAATATTGATCTGGTCAGTGCCCAGAAAGGGGTTGAATGATGTCATCGAAGAAAATCAAGATGCTGGTGAAATATGCCATTGGTCTGTTGCTGCTCGCTCTGCTGGTCTTTGCTTTTATCCCCGAAGCGGAAAAGGTCGATCTGGCAGAGGTCCGGCGCGGTGATGTGCTGATCACCCTTGAGGGCGAAGGCAAAACCCGGATACGGGATATTTATGTGGTTTCGGCGCCCATAGAGGGCCGGGTGATGCGCATCGAAAGCGAACCGGGGGATGTGGTCAGGGCCGGGGAAACCATCATTGCCAATATGACCCCCGCCGACCCCCGGTTTTTGGATAAACGCTCAGAGACACAGGCGCGGGCCGATGTTCAGGGGGCCGGGGCCGCCAAGGGGCTGGCTGCCTCCAAAGTGGATCGGGCGCGGGCGGCCCTTGACTTTGCCGTGGCAGAATATAAACGCTCTGAGGAGCTGTTCAGAAATGGCAATGTCTCCATCGCCCGGCTGGAACAATATGAGCTGCAGCTTAAAATGCGTAAAGCCGAGGTGGAAACCGCGCTGGCGGACCTGCGGGTGATGGACAGCCGGTTGGTGGCCGCCCGAGCGCAACTGGTTCAGCCCGGGGAGGGTTATAACAGGGATGATAGCCGTTGCCAGGTCTGTGTCCATGCCCCGGTGGATGGCAGGATATTGCGTATCCTCCATGAAAGCGAAGGGGTGATTCCCATGGGTACGCCTCTGGTGGAAATCGGTGACCCGGAAGATATGGAAATTGTCATAGAAATGCTCTCACGGGATGCGGTTAAGGTACGGACGGGGGATTTTGCCCTGATCAAACGCTGGGGGGGCAGCGGAGACATCCGGGCGCAGGTGCGGATTGTGGAGCCCAGCGGATATACCAAAATTTCGGCGCTGGGCGTGGAAGAGCAGCGGGTGAATATCATTCTTGATTTTATTGACCCCCTTGAGAAATGGCGCACCCTTGGCAATGCTTTCCGGGTGGAGGCCAGCATCATTGTTGATAAAGCCGAAAAGGTGCTTCATGTCCCGGTCAGCGCCCTGTTTCGCCATAACGGGCAATGGTCCGCCTTTGTGGTGCGGGGTGGCCGGGCCGTGCGGCAGCCGGTGACTGTGGGCCGGAAAAATGACCGGCAGGCTGAGATTCTGGGCGGCCTGATGGAAAATGATCAGGTGATTATCCATCCCGGCAATAATATCATGGATGGGACAAGGATTGTTGAGAGGAATTAGTATGAGAATTTTTTTGATATCTTTGATCATTTTGCTGAATATGATGGCCCCGGCATTAGCCGCAACAACCCTGCTGGTGCCGGATTATATTCTTGATGTGGAACGGGGCGAAAGAATTCCCGGCCTTGCGGTGGTCGTCGACGGTAACAGGATTATAACAATTGCCGCGGCAGACAGCCTGAGAAGCCGGAAGTTTGATCGTATCATAACCCTGTCCGGTCAAACTTTGATGCCGGGGTTGATTGATGCCCACAGCCATATTCTGCTTCATCCCTATGATGAAACCGGCTGGAATGACCAGTTGTTGAAGGAAAGCCGGGCCGAACGGGTTTTGCGGGCCGGGAACCATCTGCGGGCCACCTTGATGGCGGGCTTCACCGCCCTGCGGGATCTGGGCAGTGAGGGGGCGGGATATGCTGATGTGGGTATTCGGGAGGCACTTGCAAAAGGCATCATCACCGGACCACGCCTGATTGTGGCGGGCCGGGCGATTGTGGTTACAGGCAGTTACGGTCCAAAGGGATTTGATCTGTCCCATAACATCATGCCGGGGGCGGAACCCGCTGATGGCAATGATGTGATCCGGGTGGTTCGTGACCAAATCGGCAAGGGGGCCGATGTGGTAAAATTCTATGCGGATTACCGTTGGGGTCCGCAGGGGCAGGCGCGCCCCACCTTCAGCCTCGCTGAAATGAAATTAATTGTCGAGACGGCAAAAAGCAGTGGCCGACCAGCCGTAGCCCATGCCGCCACCCCCGAAGGTATGCGCCGGGCCATCATGGCCGGGGTTCAGTCCATTGAACATGGTGACGGCGGCAATCTGG
Source organism: Alphaproteobacteria bacterium (assembly GCA_002401545.1). Taxonomy (GTDB): domain Bacteria; phylum Pseudomonadota; class Alphaproteobacteria; order Sphingomonadales; family Emcibacteraceae; genus Paremcibacter. Next base: position 10,903 of record NVTJ01000055.1, on the reverse strand, counting down.
AAATTTTTCAGTTGATGAAAAAACACGGGGTGATTTTTTGCCCCACATTGGCCGCAGGGGACGCCATTTCCCGCTACCGGGGCTGGCAGGGGCAGAGGCCGTTCCCGGAACGGATTATCACAAAGCGCAAAGTGATGAAGGCAGCCCTCAAGGCGGGGGTCACCATCTGTAACGGCAGCGACGTCGGGGTTTTTTCCCACGGCGAAAACCTGCGGGAACTGGAGCTTCTGGTGGATTATGGCATGAGCCGCGCCGACAGCCTGCGGGCCGCCACCATTACCGGTGCCGAATTGATGGGTATGCATCAGGAACTGGGTCAGGTCCGGGAAGGCTATCTTGCTGACCTGATTGCAGTCGGGGGGGATCCGCTGAGGGACTTTGATGTCCTGAAAAATATTCGTTTTATCATGAAAGACGGTGTTATCTATCAGGATTAAGACATTGTTCATCTCGTTCAGGCACACTATTGAAGGTTTTGATATTTGATGTATTAAATATACATCTTTTCATTTTTTTTGCCAAAACCACCGTAATTTTGTGCGCTTTTCAATAAAAACTTGACCCTTGTCAAGTCTATTTAGTGCCAGAGGAATATTTAAAAAAGGGAATATAACATTAGATAGAGGAACGAACAATGGCACAGTCAAACACAATATTCAGAAGTTTCCTTCTGGCTTCAGCGGCTGCCCTTTTTATGACACCAACATATGCTTTTGCGGCGGATAAGGACGTTGAAACCCTGGCCGAGGCGGTAACAGGCGGCAAGGCTTACCTGAAAGTCCGGGTACGCTATGAGGATGTGGATCAGGCGGGTTTCTCCGAGAATGCCCAGGCCTTTACCATCCAGACCAAGTTTGGCTATAAAACCGCGACTTATCAGGGCTTTTCCGGGGTGATTGAATTTGAGGATTCCCGCAATCTGGCAGATGAGGATTTTAACAATACCCTCAATGGAAATACCGGTTTTCCGGTTATCGCAGACCCCAGCCACACGGAAGTGAATCAGGCCTATCTCTCCTTTACCGGCATTGAAGGCACAAAAATCAGCGCCGGGCGTCAATCGATAAATCTGGGGACACAACGTTTTGTCGGCACTGTGGGCTGGCGGCAGAATGACCAGAATCTGGATACGGTGACTGTGGTTAACAAGTCCCTGCCCGATACAAAAATCTTTTACGCCTATGTGTGGAATGTGAACCGTATTTTTGGCAATGACAGCCCGGCGGGCGATCATTCTTCCAACCATCATCTGATTAATGCGGAATATAGCGGATTAAAAGCGGGCAAGATTACGGCCTATGCCTATCTTCTGGATAATAATGATGTGGCGGGATTTTCCAGCAATACATTTGGTATCCGCTTTGCCGGTAAAACCAAAGTGGCGGAAAAAACCAGTTTTCTTTATGAGCTTGAATATGCCAGCCAGACGGATGCGGCCAATAACCCCGGCGACTTTACGGTAAATTATTTCCTTGCCAGCGGCGGCGTCAGCTTTTCGGGCGCCACCCTGAAGGTGTCTTTTGAATCCCTTGGCAGCGATAATGATGGCACGGTAAGCTTTAAAACACCGCTGGCGACATTGCATAAATTCAATGGCTGGGCCGATAAATTCCTTGGTACCCCGGCGGCAGGTCTGGAAGATTTTTATATCACCGGGGCCTATAAGTTTGATGGCGTGGCAAAGGGATTGAAAGCGGCGGTGATCTATCATAAATTTACCTCCCAGTTCGGCGATGTGGATTATGGCGATGAAATTGATGCGGTGGTGTCTTATGCCATTGATAAAAACTATAGTGTGGCGGTGAAATATGCCGATTATAATGCCGATGCATTTTCAGTGGATACCAGAAAACTATGGCTCACACTGGCGGCCAAATTCTAGTTTTCTGCTAAATTACATTCTGCCGCCGGATTTAACCCCGGCGGTATTTTTATGTCTTTTTCCCGCTGGAATAAATTATAGTTTGCTTGTAATATAGGATATATATATCGTAGATGGAGAGGGGAAATATGGAAAAAGCGATCTTTGCGGCAGGATGTTTCTGGGGTGTTCAACTGGATTATGACGGGGTGGAAGGGGTGCTGTCAACGGTCGTTGGCTATGTGGGGGGACACACAGAAAACCCGACCTATGAGGCCGTATCTGCCGGCACGACCCATCATGCCGAGGCGGTGGAGGTAACATTTGATCCTGACATTGTCACCTTTGAGGCCCTGCTTGATTTTTTCTGGCAATGTCATAACCCAACGACCTTAAATCAACAGGGACCGGACAGGGGAAGCCAATATCGCTCCGCCATATATTACCGCTCACAGGAACAGAGAAGGGCTGCGGAAAAATCCCGTGATGCCTGTGATGCTGCCGGCCTGTGGCCGGACCCGGTTGTGACCGAGATTACCACCGCCAGTCAATTCTGGCCGGCGGAAGACTATCACCAGAAATATCTGGAGAAACGCAATATAACTATTTCCTGCCATTGACCTGTGATTCCCATGACATTGATTAAACGATTCATTCAATATATTACTGAACGCCATGTCCAGAAAACGGGGCTGTCGATGGCTTTTAGTTTTGCCATGATTATGGTGATTACAGGCTTTGCCATTTATATGGAAAGTCAGGAACAGGGTAGCATACAACGCAAAGAAAAACTGGATAGTCTTCAGACCCTGACAGCGATCCAGCTAAATCTGGAAAGAGAATTGAGTAAAAATCTTTTTCAACTGGGGGCGCTGGTGGCCTATATTTCAGTGAATCCGGAAATTGACAATGAGGATTTTAATGTTTTCTCCCAATATTTATTTCGGCAGAAATCACATATCCGCAGCCTTGGTGCGGCACCTGATATGGTTGTTAAATATGTTTATCCCTACGCGGAAAACAAGTCTGCTCTGGGGCATGATTATCGCAAGATAGAAACCCAACGTGAATTGGCATTTCTGGCTAAAGACACCGGACAACAGGTCATGGCCGGACCGCTTAAATCACTGCAGGGGGGATATGTTCTGATTGCCCGCGCACCGGTTTATCTGGTGCAGGATACGGATCATATGGTTGCGGGCAGCTTTTGGGGGCTGGTATCCGTTTTGATTGATGCGGAAGGGCTGTTCAACTCTGTGGGTATTCAAAATGAGGATTATGATATTTCCATACGGGGCAAGGATGCCAAGGGGGCGGATGGAGAAGTATTTTACGGAAACCCGGGCTCCTTCAGCGATGAAAATATGGTTTTGTCGATAGCGGTTCCCGGTGGCTCGTGGCAGTTATCCGCAACCGCCAAAGAGGTGCGGCATACCCTGCCCCGGGAAATCATGACCATCCGCATGATGGCTCTGTTTCTGTCTCTGGCGGTGGTAACTTTCACGGTTTTTCGGCTCAGGCATTCTCGGGAACGGAATCTGGCGGAAAAAAAACTGGCAAGAGCGCTCCTTGAGGCAGAAAAAGCCAACAGGGCCAAGTCAGAATTTCTGGCCAATATGTCCCATGAGCTTCGTACGCCGTTAAATGCCATTATCGGATTTTCTGATCTGATCCATAGTATTACGCAAAATAAAGCCGGAGAAGAAAAAATTGCTGAATATGCCGGCGATATTAATCAAAGCGGTCATCATCTGCTGGAAATTATCAATGAAATTCTTGATTTATCCAAGGTGGAAACGGGTAATTTCACCGTCACAATGGAAACTGTTTATATTCAGGATATTATGGAACAATGTTTGCGCCTGACCCGAAATGCTATTCTTAAAGGTGATCTGGAGATTATAACAAGAATTTCAGATGACTTGCCGTCGCTCTTGTCCGATGAGCGGGTGATCCGGCAGATTTTCCTTAACCTGCTGAGCAATGCCATTAAATTTACGCCCGAAGGCGGCACCATAACCCTGTCTGCAGAAATTGGGGAAGACGGGATGATGAAAATTACCCTGACGGATACCGGTGTCGGCATGTCTGAAGAGGATTTGGTGGTTGCCCTGCAGGCCTTTGGCCAGACGGACAGCTATCTGGTTCGCAGTCAGCAGGGAACCGGGCTTGGCTTGCCATTGGTCAAGGCTTTTGTGGAACTGCTTGAGGGAGAGTTTCATATTCAAAGTGACGTCGGGGTCGGCACTGAAATTACTTTGATATTCCCTGTCCACAGAGCCTAAACCCAGTTTAGTATCACTTTTCCCGACTGGCCCGAGCGCATGACGTCAAAGCCTTTCTGAAAGTCATCAATGGTAAAACTATGGGTCAGGATAGGGCTGATATCGAGACCGCCTTCCAGAAGGGCGATCATCTTGTACCATGTTTCAAACATCTTGCGGCCATAGATACCGTGAATTTCCAGCCCTTTGAAAATTACTTCAGTCCAGTCGATTCCCGTGCCGTCCGGCAGGATACCAAGCAGGGCGATCTTGCCGCCATGATTGATGGTGTCCAGCATGTCAGCAAAGGCCTGCGGGACACCGGACATTTCCAGCCCCACGTCAAAGCCTTCGGTCATATGAAGGCCATTCATCACATCTTTCAAGGTATCGCGGCTTACATTGATCGCCCGTGTCGCGCCCATTTGTTTGGCAATGCCAAGACGGTAATCATTGATATCGGTGATCACAACATTGCGCGCCCCCACATGGCGGGCAATGGCAACCGCCATAATGCCGATGGGTCCGGCGCCGGTGATCAGCACATCTTCGCCCACCAGATCAAATTCCAGCGCCGTATGAGCCGCATTGCCCAGCGGGTCGAGGATCGCGCCCATATCATCGCTGATGCCACCGGGAAGCGGGCAGATATTAACCGCCGGAATGGCGACATATTCGGCAAAACTGCCGGCCCGGTTGACACCAACACCAAGGGTATTACGGCACAGATGTCTTTTGCCCGCCCGGCAGTTGCGGCAATGACCACAGGTGATATGGCCTTCGGCAGAAACCCGTTGATCAACGGCAAGGCCTCTGACTTCTGAACCCATATCCACAATAACGCCGGAAAATTCATGGCCGACGGCCATGGGACCCGGAACCGTAATCGGAATGGTTTTCTGCGCCCAGTCATCCCAGTTATAGATATGTATATCCGTGCCGCAAATGGCGGACTTTTTTACCTTTATCAGGACATCATTGGGGCCGATTTCGGGGATCGGAATATCCTCAAGCCAGACGCCTTTTTCGGCTTTTGATTTGACCAGTGCTTTCATTATTTTATCACCCCCAGCTCACGGCCAATGCGCCTGAAGGCCACTATGGCGTCCTCAAGCTGTTCTTGTGTATGGGCCGCTGATATCTGGGTGCGGATGCGGGCTGCGCCCTTGGGCACCACGGGGAAAGAGAAACCGACCACAAAAATACCTTCGGCCAGAAGTTTTTCGGCCATATGCGCGGCAAGTTTCGCGTCACCCAGCATGACCGGAATGATCGGGTGGTCTGCTCCGGCCAAGGTAAATCCGGCCTCTGTCATCTGGGTGCGAAAATACTGGCTGTTGTCGCGAAGTTTTTGGCGCAGGTCATCACTTTCCGCCAGCATATCCAGAACCTTGCAGGTGGTGGCCGCAATCACCGGCGCCAGGGTATTGGAGAAAAGATAGGGCCGGGAACGGTTGCGCAGCCAATCGACAATTTCTTTGGAGGCAGCGGTAAATCCGCCGGACGCGCCGCCCAGCGCCTTGCCCAGAGTGCCGGTCAGGATATCAACACGGTCACTGACCCCCCAATGTTCCGGGGTTCCGGCACCAGTTTCGCCCATGAAGCCCACTGCGTGGCTGTCATCCACCATGACCAGAGCGTTATATTTATCGGCAAGATCACAAATGGCGGGCAGGTTGGCAAGAATACCGTCCATGGAAAATACCCCGTCCGTGGCGATCAGCCGGAAGCGGCAGTCCTGAGCCTCGATCAGGCATTTCTCCAACGCGTCCATATCATTATTGCCGTAGCGAAAACGCTTGGGTTTGGACAGGCGGATACCGTCAATGATACTGGCATGATTGAGGGCATCGGACAGGATGGCATCCTCCGGTCCCAGCAGGGTTTCAAACAATCCCGCATTGGCATCAAAGCAACTGGGGTAAAGTATAACCTCTTCCTGACCCAGAAAATCAGCAAGGCGCTTTTCCAGTTGTTTGTGAATATCCTGTGTGCCGCAAATGAAGCGCACCGATGACATGCCGTAACCATATTTATCCAGCGCCGCCTTTGCCGTATCCACCAGAGTCCGGTCATTGGACAGACCGAGATAATTATTGGCACAAAAGTTAATATAATGCTGATCACCACCGCTCTCGACGGTAATTTCCGCCTGCTGGGGGCTGGTGATTGTTCGCTCGGATTTATACAGGCCCTGATCCTTCAGGTCCTGTAACTGTTCCGTTAAATAGATGTTATATGTCTGGTTCTTCATAATTCCGTTATATTGAATTTAATGATTAAATGAAATGGAAAATTGACTTTACCAGTCGACAATTTACACTCCCCTCAAAAGGGAGAGCTATTGATGAGCAAGGCACGACGTATTGGTCTGATTATTGGCCTGTTGTTTTTTATGATACCGCTGATCATGTCGGCGCCGGAAGGCATGAGCGTCGCGGCGTGGAGAACGGCGGGCGTTGCTCTGCTGCTGGCCGCATGGTGGGCGACAGAGGTTCTGCCAATTCCCGTGACGTCCTTGCTGCCGATGCTGTTGTTTCCGGCCCTTGGTGTCCTGACCATGGGCGAAAGCACCGCCCCCTTTGCCCGGCCAACCATTTTCCTGCTGCTGGGCGGATTTATCATTGCCACGGCACTGGCACGGTGGAATCTGCACCGGCGGCTGGCACTTAATATTCTGGTGCGGGTAGGCAATAATCCGGCTTCCATCATTGGCGGCTTCATGGCGGCGACCGCCCTCATGTCCATGTGGATCAGCAATACCGCCAGTACGATCATGATGATTCCCATTGCTCTGTCACTGGCCGGGGAAATTGTCAAAGACCGGGATGCCCGACATCAGGGATTTATTCTTTGTCTGGTGCTGGGCATTGCCTATTCCGCCAGCATCGGCGGTCTTGGCACCCCCATCGGCACACCGCCCAACCTGTTTGTGGTCAGCTTCATGAAAGAGACTTACGGCATTGAAATCAGTTTCTTCACCTGGATGCTGTTTGGTATTCCCACCGTGATCATCATGGTGCCGCTGGCGTGGTTTGTACTTACCAGATGGGCCTACCCCTTTAACCTGTCCGATGCGCCGGTGGCTCAGGAGCTTCTGCGGGAGAAATTAACCGCCATGGGGCCAATGACAACCCCGGAAAGACGAGTGGCATATGTTTTCCTCTCGGTGGCGGTATCCTGGATTTTCCGGGTTCCGCTTCAGCAAAATCTGCATATCCTGTTATGGCTCAATGATGCCATGATTGCCATCGGCGGGGCGAGTGTTTTGTTTCTGATCCCGTCCGGCTGCACAACCGAAAAAGGCACGGCGTTGCTGGATTGGGACAGTGCCAATCGCATTCCCTGGGGGGTTTTGCTATTGTTTGGTGGCGGGCTTAGTCTGGCGGCGGCGGTGAAAGCTTCCGGCCTTGCCATTTGGCTGGGAACGGCCCTGTCCGTCCTTGGCACCCTGCCACTGATCGTGATGATCCTCTGTCTGGTGGCCATGGTTATTTTCATGACCGAACTGACCAGCAATACGGCGACCGTGGCCACTCTGCTGCCGGTGCTCGGGGCCTTGGCGGTGATGACCGGTATCGACCCGATGATGCTCTTTGCCCCCGTGGCTCTGGCGGCAAGCTGCGCCTTCATGCTGCCGGTGGCCACCGCTCCCAATGCGGTGATCTATTCCACCGGCGAGGTGACCATTCCCCAGATGGCCAATGCGGGCTTCCGGCTAAATCTGGTGGGTATAGTTGCGGTGACGAGCCTTTCCTATGTGCTGGTGCCGGTTATATTTGGCCAATGACCGTCAAGTTTTTGTGGACTTTTTTCCGAATCAGCCCATATAAGGCATTATGACGATGAAGAATGATGCTGCCCTGTGGTCCTTTCGCAAGATGCACGGGCTGGGCAATGATTTTGTGATATTTGATGGCCGAATGGATTCTCTTGATCTGACCGGGGATCAGGCACGCCATATTGCGGACCGCAGGCGGGGTATTGGCTGTGATCAGGTCATCACGATGCTGCCCAGTGCGAAGGCCGATATTTTCATGCGAATTCAGAATGTGGACGGCAGTGAGGCGGGGGCCTGCGGTAATGCCACCCGCTGTGTCGGTGATATTCTTTTGCGGGAAAAGGGCAGTGACAGGGTCACCATTGCAACCGGGGCCGGATTGCTTGTCGTCTATCGTGACGGTGATTTGATCCGGGTCGATATGGGGATGCCTTTGCGGGACTGGCAACAAATTCCTTTATCACAGCCTATGGATACGGATCATCTGGACGTGACTGTTGGCCCTTTGTCTGACCCGGTGGCGGTTAATATGGGTAATCCCCATGTGGTCTTTTTTGTCGATAATATTGATGATATTCTGCTGGCAGAACTGGGACCGCAGATTGAAAGACACCCCCTGTTTCCGGACCGGGTAAATGTGAGTATCATCGAAGACAGGGGTAACGGCCATCTGCGCCAACGGGTCTGGGAACGGGGGGTTGGCATTACCGATGCCTGTGGTTCCGGCGCCTGTGCGGGCGTTGTGGCGGCGAGCACGCGCGGGCTTGTGAACAGATGCGCCACCATTGAACTGGACGGCGGTATTTTGCAGTTGGTCTGGGGCGCGGATAATCATGTTCAGATGACGGGCGGGGTAAGCTACGTTTATGATGGCAAGATCAGTCTGGATCAAATCTCATGAGCAATAAGCCACAGGTCGTCACCTTTGGTTGTCGGCTCAATACCTATGAATCAGAAGTGATGAAAAACCATGCGGAGCAGGCCGGGTTGATGGATACGGTGATTTTCAATACCTGCGCTGTGACCGCCGAGGCCACCCGGCAGGCCCGTCAGTCCATTCGCCGCACGCGCAAGGAAAATCCGGGCGTTAAAATTATTGTCACCGGATGCGCCGCCCAGATCAATCCGCAAGAATTCAGTGATATGGATGAGGTCGATCAGGTTCTGGGCAATGAAGAAAAATTAAAAGCGGAAAGCTATTTCGGTCTGAACAGTACGGAAAAACTTCTGGTTAATGATATTATGGCGGTTAAGGAAACCGCGAACCACTTGATTGACGGTTACGCGGAACGCACCCGGGCCTTTGTTCAGGTCCAGAACGGCTGTGACCACCGCTGCACATTCTGTATCATCCCCTACGGACGCGGCAACAGCCGGTCGGTTCCCATGGGCGAGGTCATCCTCCAAGTGCAGCATCTGGTGGAGAACGGTTACCGGGAAGTGATTATTACCGGGGTGGATATTACGTCCTACGGCCCCGACCTGCCCGGAAAACCCAGTCTCGGCAGCCTGTGCCAGAAAATCCTGAAGCTGGTTCCGGATTTGCCAAGACTGCGCCTCAGCTCCATAGACTCCATAGAAATTGACGAGGCTCTTTTTCAGGTCATCACCGAAGAAGAACGGATGATGCCCCATCTTCACCTGAGCCTTCAGGCCGGCGACAATATGATACTCAAACGTATGAAGCGCCGCCATTCCCGCGAAGACAGCATTGAATTCTGCCGCAGGGTCCGCGAAGCGCGGCCGGATGTGGTCTTCGGCGCTGATCTTATAGCGGGCTTCCCCACCGAGACCGGGGAAATGTTTCAGAACAGCCTGCGGCTGGTTGAAGACTGCGGCTTGACTTATCTGCACGTCTTTCCCTATAGCGCACGCGAAGGCACCCCGGCGGCCAAGATGCCAGCTGTTGCCGGGAATATCCGTAAAGAGCGGGCTGCGCGGCTGCGGGCTTTGGGGAAGGAGCAATTTGACCGTTATATGTCATCGCAGATAGGCAGAACGGTTTCCATTCTGGTGGAAAAGGCGCAGGGGGAATCTGTCATTGGTCATACGGAACATTTTGCCCCGGCAAAAATTATGGCTGATTTAGAGCCGGGATATATTGCCAATGTGCGCGTTTCAGGCTATGAAAACGGCATTCTTATTACGGAAATGTCTGATTAAATGACTGAAAAGAAAAAAGGCTGGTTCAGCCGCCTGAAAGACGGCTTGAAACGCAGCACCACGGCCCTGAGCGGCGGTATCAGCGATATTTTCGTCAAAAGAAAGCTGGACGCCACCACTTTGGAGGAACTGGAAGATCTTTTGATCATGTCCGACCTTGGGGTGACGGTCAGCGCGGCGGTCTGTGCGCGGCTGTCCAAAGGTCGCTTTGATAAGGAAATCTCGCCGCAAGAGGTGCAGGTCGCACTGGCGGAAGAGGTGGCGAATATCCTGCGTCCGGTGACGCGGCCCCTTGATATAGATAAAAATTACAAGCCCTATATTATTCTGATGATCGGGGTCAATGGCTCTGGCAAGACCACCACTATTGGCAAGCTGGCCCGAAAATTCCAGCTTGACGGCAAGTCGGTTATGCTGGCGGCGGGGGATACTTTCCGCGCGGCGGCCATAGAGCAATTGCAGGTCTGGGGAATGCGCAACAAGGTTCCGGTGGTTTCCGGCAAAGTGGGTGCCGATGCGGCGGGTCTGGCCTATGATGCCATACAAAAAGCGCGGGCGGATAATATTGATGTGCTGATGATCGATACCGCCGGGCGACTGCAAAATAAAGGCCACCTCATGGAGGAGCTTGGCAAGATCATCCGGGTGATCAAGAAACAGGACGCGCACGCCCCCCATTCCACCCTACTGGTGCTGGACGCCACGACCGGACAGAATGCGGTATTGCAGGCCCAGGTTTTTCAGGAAGCGGCTCAGGTGTCTGGACTGATCATGACCAAACTTGACGGGACGGCAAAGGGCGGCGTTTTGGTGGCGATTGCCGAAAAATTCAAC
>NVTJ01000054.1 GCA_002401545.1 Alphaproteobacteria bacterium | reverse complement strand
AAGCGGGGAAGGAAACCGTTTCTTAAACCGAATCTCTTGGTAAACAGGCTAGGCGATCCCGCTGACTTTTTCTATATTGGGCTTTCGAATCTAATAACCTATGGCCATATTATCTCTCCCGGACCTTATATCACCAATCTTTTTACCGGTATCATCGGTGATTGCTGTGCCCCGTTCGGGCAGGTCGCCGTCGACATTGACCGGCAGCAGCCGTTTTTTCAGGCTGGCGCGATATTTCATCCGGGCGGTGACTTCCTGCCCCACATAACATCCCTTGTCAAAATCAACGCCGTTTAACTGTTCCATATTGCCTTCAAGAATCAATGTTCTGTCAATATGAAAATCCCGTGAGCCATCGGGCAGTCCAAGCGCCAGGCGAAGTCTGTCATATTCGTCATCTGTCTTATCATCCATGATAGTCTGGATGGTACGAAATCCCATTTGCGGATGTCGGGGGTCAGCATAGCAAACAAGGCCATCGGTAAGGCGGTTCGGCGAGGAGAGGATGGTGTATTTGTCAGAACAATCTGTAATATCCACATCTGCGCGCAGCTTGTACATCATCAATCGCCTGAAAAGATCCGGCAGTCTGTCTCTTTCGCCATCCAGATAGAGGGTATCGCCCATTTCCGAGATAAAAAAATCATGGAGATATTTACCCTGGGGCGTGAGCATGGCCGCATAAAGGGCAGAAGTTTCGGATATTTTTTCTATATCATTGGTAATCAGGCCCTGAAGGAAGTGCTTGCGGTCCGGGCCGCAGATGGTGATGATAGCTCTATCGCTTAGGGGAATAGGTTGGTGCATGATTTTTTTCTACAATATCTGTCAGATGGGCGCATATTCTGTCTGCCGCCTGTCCGTCACCGAAGGGGTTCGGGGCTTGCTGCATCCTTTTATAATGTGCCTTATCGTCAATTAGCAAGTTCAGTTCATATAATATGGTATCATTTCCGGTTCCGGCAAGACGAAGACAGCCGCTTTCCACTCCCTCCGCCCTTTCTGTCTTGTTGCGGACCACAATGACGGGGGTATTAAGCGAGGGGGCCTCTTCCTGTATCCCACCGGAATCTGTAATGATGGCAAAGGCATCTGCCATAAGACGGACAAATTGCGGGTAGGGTAAAGGCGCAATGAGGAAAATGTTTTTCTGCCCGCCAAGGCGGCTTTTTATCATATGGGAGGTGGCGGGATTGGGATGCAGGGGAAGGATGAAATCAAATTCCGGCCGGCTTCTGATAAAGGTCAGAAGACTTGTGGTAATTTGCATCAGGGGCGCTCCCTGACTTTCCCGCCGATGCAGGGTGATCAGGAAAAAAGGTCTTGCCCTGTTCCGTCTGAAGGGGAGCATATGGCATATATTGCCGTTTAATTCCTTATGGGTTTTTATAACCATATCCACGGATGTGTTGCCGGTAACGAAGATATTCTCCTGTGCGATGTTCTCCCGGAGAAGATTCTGACGGGCTTTCTCAGTGGGGCAGAAATGCCATTGGGCCAGTGTGGAAATATTTTTCCGGTATATTTCTTCCGGGAAGGGTGATGCTTTATCATGGGTTCTGAGACCGGCTTCAATATGGGCAATGGGTAAATTTTTTGTATGGGCAATGGTGGCGGCGGCCAATGCGCTTGCCGTATCCCCCTGAATGATAACAATATCCGGCTGGCACTGGTCAAATGTGCGGGGCAATTGTGTGAAGAGACGGGTCATGAGTTGGTCCAGGCTTTGTTCCCTGACCATGACATCCAGTTGAAAATCCGCCTTTATGTCAAAAATATCCAGATGCGGGGTCAGCAAATCTTTCTGCTGGCCGGTATTGCAGAGAAGAGGCGTAATTTTTCCGGCTATCCTTAACTGGTGATAAACCGGAGATATTTTGATCAACTCCGGCCGTGAACCACAGCAGAACAGAGCTTTGTCGCCATTATATATATGATATTTACCCACAGCCCTAAAAGTCTTTTAACCCAAAGAATTTCTTGTTGATTTACCTAAATGAGGTTATTCCTGTTACCATAACTTAAAAAAGGGAGCGATTCTAGTGGCCATTGATATACTGATCCAAAATGCAATCTGTGTTTCACATAACGGCATTGAAGCAACAGATGTGGCGATCAAGGATGATATTATCGTTGCCATTGGCCATCTTGATGATGTTGATGCCGTGGAGGTCATTGATGCGACAGGCCTGCACCTCATGCCGGGTGTGATTGATACTCAGGTGCATTTCCGCGAACCGGGGGCAGAGGCCAAGGAAGATCTGGAAACCGGCAGCCGGGCCGCCGTTATGGGCGGGGTGACTGCGGTCTTTGAAATGCCAAACACCAAACCATCGACGACCACGGCCAAGGCGCTAAAAGACAAGGTCGACCGGGCGGTCAACCGCATGTGGTGTGATTTCGCTTTTTATATGGGGGCGTCAAAAAGAAACGCGAAAAATCTTCACAAGCTGGAAAGATTACCCGGATGTTGCGGCATAAAAATTTTTATGGGGTCTTCAACCGGTGATCTTCTGGTTTCTGATGATCAGACATTGGCGACTATATTGGCAAATGGCACCCGCAGAATAGCCATTCATGCGGAGGATGAGGACAGATTGAACGAACGCAAATATCTGTCAGAGGAAGGCGGGGTTGCCCAACACCCCGTTTGGCGTGATAGTGAAACCGCTTATCGGGCAACGGACCGTATTCTGGAACTGGCCCGGCGCACGGGGCGCAGGATACATGTGCTTCACATCACTACGGAAAAGGAAATGGCTCTGCTTGCGGCCTATAAGGATGTGGCATCGGTAGAGGTTACGCCGCAGCATCTCATCCTGTCCGCACCGGAATGCTATCAGGAACTGGGGACCTATGCCCAGATGAATCCGCCGATCCGGGACGAGGCGGAACGTATTGGTCTGTGGAAGGCGCTCCGTGTTGGTATTGTTGATGTTTTGGGGTCTGATCATGCCCCTCATGAAAAGGAAATGAAGGCGCTGCCTTATCCGCAAAGCCCGTCCGGGATGCCGGGGGTGCAGACAATGTTGCCCCTGATGCTGGATATGGTCAACAAGGGGGCTTTATCCATGGAGCGTTTGGTGGATCTGACCAGTGCCGGTCCTGCGCGATTGTTTAATATTGCGGGCAAGGGACGGCTTGCGGTTGGTTATGATGCGGACCTGACCATCGTTGACCTGAAGAGAAAATGGACTATCGAAGAAGACTGGCTGCAAAGCAAATGCGGCTGGAGTCCCTTCACGGGTATGCAGCTTACCGGCAAACCCGTAGGCACCTTTGTGCGCGGCAAAAAGGTCATGTGGGAAGGCCAGTTGGCAGATGAGGCCACCGGTCAGCCCATATGCTTTCAGGATACGCTGAAGGGGTGATGGTTTTTGAGGATTATATTCGAAAAATCTAGTAAATTTGATATTGGGGGCCTTTTTACATATTTTTTATAAGTCCCAATAATATAATAGTGTAAAAAACCCCAAGAAAAACACTTAAACTGTCGGAATACTTTACAGTTTTTTTATATGAAAAATCAACTTTTTCCATAACTAATTGAAAACAAAAGAAATTTTTATTTGGCGCGATTTATGCATAAGCAATAGCTACATAAGAACACAATAATTTTCTTATAGATATATTTAAAAGCTTTTGGGAGATGGCAAAAATGAAAAAACTTTTACTCGCAAGCGTCCTGGCCGGATCAGCTTCATTCGCTCAGGCAGCACCTGTTGCTGTTGATCTGACAAGCTGGTCTCAACTGACTCTTGATTTTCCTAGTGGTCAAAGTGCCGGCAACTGGGTATTAGGCGGGGGCAATACATTTGTAACTCAAACTGTAAATGCTGACCCATCCATGTATCTGAACAACCTTAACCAGACCAGCTATACCATTGAAGGGTCATGGGAGGTGCTTACAACCAATGATAATGATTATATGGGTTTTGTCTTTGGTTATCAGAATAGCAGCAACTTTTATTTGTTTGACTGGAAACAGGGGGCCCAAAATGTTTATGGTGGAATAGGCAAAGAAGGCATGGCTATCAAAAAATATGAGGGTGCAACTGGTAATGGTCTGGCAGATTTGTCATTGGGAGAATTTTGGGAAAATGACACCAATAAAGGATCTATGGCAATTTTAGACACCAACACCGGCGCATCAAAAGGGTGGGCGGATAATACATCCTATGACTTCAAGCTTGATTTTAATCTTACCTCTGGAGAGTTCAGTATTCTTGTTAAGCAAGGCATGACCGAATTGTGGAATGTTACGGTTATGGACTCGACCTTCACTGCGGGTCAATTCGGCTTTTACAATTTTTCACAGGGAAATGTTAAATATGCCGGATTCACACAAGAGGGCGGAATCATTGTAGATACCCCTGAACCCGGCATGCTGTCCCTGCTTGGTTTCGGGCTTTTGGGGTTCTATGCTGTAAGACGCCGCCAAGTTGCTTAGGTCCTGACCTTAGTTTTAAGTTTTCTAAAGCGGAAAATGGGAAAAGCGCGTGGGGGAGTTGTCCCCCACCAACAAAACCAACAAACTATTCTTTAAAAACGCGTCTGAAAATCGTATCCACATGTTTGGTGTGATAGCCAAGGTCGAACTTGTCATCTATTTCCGCGTCGGAAAGCTTGGCGGAAACTTCCGGGTCGGCTTTCAGTTCGGCAGCAAAATCAGCACCTTCTTCCCAGACTTTCATGGCATTGCGCTGTACAAGGCGGTAGCTGTCTTCGCGGCTGACCCCGGCCTGCGTCAGGGCGAGAAGTATTCTTTGCGAGTTATGTAATCCGCCCAGCTTGTCCATATTAGCCTGCATATTTTCAGGATAGACCAGAAGCTTGTCCATCACCCCGGTCAGACGGGCGAGGGCAAAATCCAGTGTCACGGTGGCATCGGGGCCAATCATGCGTTCAACGGAACTGTGGGAAATGTCCCGTTCATGCCACAGCGCCACATTCTCCATGGCGGGCAGGGCCATGCCGCGCACCAGACGGGACAGGCCGGTGAGATTTTCGGTCAGGATCGGGTTGCGCTTGTGGGGCATGGCGGAGGAGCCTTTTTGCCCTTTGGAGAAAAATTCCTCAACTTCCAGAACTTCCGTTCGTTGCAGGTGACGGATTTCCGTAGCCAGCCGTTCAATGGAACTGGCGACAACGCCGAGTGTGCAGAAGAACATGGCGTGGCGGTCACGGGGGATAACCTGGGTTGAAACCGGCTCCACTTCAAGGCCCAAAGCCTTTGCCACATGTTCTTCGACGCGGGGATCGATATTGGCGAATGTTCCCACCGCGCCGGAAATGGCACAGGTGGCGATTTCCTTGCGGGCATTTTTCAAACGTTCCAGATTGCGGTCAAATTCAGCGTAAGCCCCGGCCATTTTAAGGCCAAAGGTTACCGGCTCCGCATGGATGCCGTGACTTCTGCCGATACAGACATCCAGCTTATGCTCGTAAGCCCGGCGTTTGAGGACAACCAGAAGCTTTTCCACATCATCAATCAATATGTCGGCGGCTTTCACCAGTTGGACATTGAAACAGGTGTCCAGCACATCGGAGGATGTCATGCCCTGATGGACGAACCGGGCCTCTGGTCCGATATGTTCGGCCAGTGATGTCAGGAAGGCGATAACGTCATGCTTGACCTCGCGCTCTATCTCGTCAATGCGGTCAATGTCGAACTTGCCCTTTTCCCAGATGATTTTGGCACTTGCTTCAGGGATAACGCCCAGTTCGGCCAGCGCATCACAGGCATGGGCCTCGATTTCAAACCAGATCTGGAATTTTGACTGTGGCTGCCAAATGGAGGTCATCACTTCGCGGGAATAACGTGGAATCATTGTCTCACCTGTTTTAAATTGTTTCAGCCGAGGCTTTAACAGGAAATGGCCAAGGGAACAAGAGCTATCCGGGCCAGACCCGGTCTAAAATATCACTTACCGGATGTCCGGCGGGGATGGTGCCATAAGCATGGCCCCAATCGCCGCCAAGCCGGGTGGCACAGAATAGATCACTGACGCAGGATGGCGCATATTGCACCAGCAACGCGCCCTGCAGACATAGTGCCATCTGTTCCACCAGACGCCGAGCCTCTGCTTCTGTCTTGCTCAACATTGCTTTGAGGTCATTCATGGCCCGGTCAAGATGACGGTTGCTCCCCCGTGCGGGTTTGAGTTCAGCGAAGAAAAGCTCTATGGCCCGGGGTTCTTTATGGAGGGTTCGTAATATATCAAGGCAGATCACATTTCCAGCCCCCTCCCAAATGCTGTTAAGCGGGGCTTCGCGGTAGAGGCGGGGCAGAATGCTGTCTTCCACATAGCCGCTGCCGCCCAGACATTCCATGGCCTCGTAAATGAAACCCGGACAGCGTTTGTTATGCCAGTATTTGGCAAGAGCCACCGTAAGGCGGGCATAAATGCCGGCATCGGTGTCATGGGTGCCGGCATCAAATTTTCGGGCGATATGCATGAATGTTACGACCCCGGCCTCTACTTCAACCGCCATATCGCCAAGCACCGCCTGCATCATCGGCTGATCAATGAGCTTGCGCTGAAAGGCTCTGCGGTGGCGGGCATGATGGATGGCTTGCGTGAGTGCCTGACGCATCAGGGCGATGGGGGCCAGACAACAGTCAAGCCTTGTGTGGTGAACCATATCGATAATGGTAGCGACCCCGCGGCCGTCTTTGCCGACCATGCGGGCGAGGGCATGATGATATTCGATCTCACCGGACGCATTTGATTTATTGCCCAGCTTATTCTTCAGACGTAAAAGCTGGATATTATTGCGCTCACCCGCCGCTGTCCAGCGCGGCACCAGAAAACAGCTTAAGCCCGCATCCG
The DNA here is from genome assembly GCA_002401545.1 of Alphaproteobacteria bacterium. Taxonomy (GTDB): domain Bacteria; phylum Pseudomonadota; class Alphaproteobacteria; order Sphingomonadales; family Emcibacteraceae; genus Paremcibacter. The sequence goes on along the minus strand of NVTJ01000054.1, from coordinate 11,488 downwards.
TATTGGCAAGGGTCAGGAAAGCATCGCACATGGGAGCAGAGCAGAACCATTTATGACCGACAAGGTCATAGTCGCCGCTGCCGATAGATGCGGCAGTGGTTGTATTGCTGCGCACGTCTGATCCCCCCTGTTTTTCGGTCATGGCCATGCCGATGGTGATGCCTGTTTTCTGGCCTGCGGGCAGGGAGCGGGGATCATATTCAGCACTGAAGATTCGGGGAAGCCAGATGTCCGCCAGATCCGGCTGATGGCGCAGGGCCGCGACCGAGGCATAGGTCATGGTCAGCGGGCAGCAGGTGCCGCCTTCCACCTGATAGTGCAGATATTCAAGGACGGCGTGACTCACATGACCACTATCGGCGGAATTCTGCCAGGCGATAGCAGATATTCCGGCATCGGTACCTATTTCCATCATGCGGTGGTAGGACGGATGAAATTCAACCTCATCCAGACGGTTGCCGGACGAATCAAATGTTTTCAGTTCGGGCAGGTGGATGTTGGCAAGCCGCCCCTGTTCAATGATGTCATCACTGCCCAGTAATGCGCCAAATTCTATCATTCTTTTTAGGGCTGCCTTTTTGCCCTCACGTTTAAGGCTGTCGCGGATAGGCTGATCCGTGGTAAACAAATTATAATCAGTGAGTTTTTCCGGTTGATTGCTGACCTCATGTGTGGACAGAATGGATTTGGGCCTGTAGGTTTTCATGGCATGACTCCTGCGTTATGCTGTTATAATAACCTATTTCCGGGATTATTTGAATCCATTTTTATGGCGATGAGAAATCAGGGTTTTTATATCAGGCCCAGAGTTTTAAGACTGGTTTGACCGCTTTTTGAGATAATCAGATGGTCATGAAGCATTATCCCCAGTTGCTTGCCGGCCTCTTCAATGCGCTTGGTCATTTCCACATCATCCCGGCTTGGGGTCGGGTCACCACTGGGATGATTATGGACCAGAATGATGGCTGTAGAATGCAGTTCCAGTGCTCGTTTTATGACTTCACGGGGATAAACCGGGGTGTGATCAATGGTGCCTTCCTGTTGCTTTTCATCGGCAATCAGGCGATTTTTCCGGTCCAGAAACAGGATGCGGAATTGTTCTTTTTTCTGGTGGCCCATCTGAATCTGGCAGTAATCAATCAGGGCCTGCCAGTTGGACAGAACAGGCTTATTCATAATTTTGCCCTGCGCCAGTTTCTGTGATGCGGCTTCAACAAGTTTCAGCGCGGTGATAACCGTCTCACCAATGCCGGATATTTTCGTCAGACGCTCGGGCGAAGCACTGATAACTTCGCTAAAGCTCCCGAAATGGGTAATCAGTTCTTTGGCCAGTGGCTTGACATCCCGGCGCGGGATAGCGGAATATAACAGAAGTTCCAGCAGTTCATAGTCAGCAAGCGCATCTGTGCCGCCCTTGCGAAAACGGTCTTTCAGGCGTTGCCGATGACCCGTATAATGTGGTTTGTCTGAAGCCAATTTACCCCCTTGCCGGATCATTCATATGGTGGTTTGCTGAATCCTCTGGGTGAGAACGTAAAGACTTCCACCCCGTCTTTTGTCACAGCCATGCTATGCTCAAACTGGGCAGACAGGGATTTATCCCTGGTCACGGCGGTCCAGCCATCGCTTAACACTTTTATATCCGGCCTGCCCAGATTAATCATGGGTTCAATGGTGAAGAACATACCCTCTTTCAGTTCAGGGCCTTCGCCCGGATTGCCGAAATGCATGATATTGGGGGCATCGTGAAAGACCCGGCCCAGTCCATGCCCGCAGAAAACCTCAACCACACCACAGCGTTCGCCCTCGGCATATGTCTGAATGGCGTGGCCGATGTCTCCTACGGTTGCCCCCGGCCTGACGGCGGCAATGCCCCGCATCAGGCACTCATAGGTGATATCCACCAGCCGTCTGGCTTTGACAGAAGGGGTGCCGGCGAAATACATGCGGCTGCTGTCCCCGTACCATCCCTCCAGAATGACGGTGACATCAATATTGACGATGTCGCCGTTTTTCAGTTTTTTAGGACCGGGGATGCCGTGGCAGACCACATGATTTATGGAGGTGCAGATGGATTTGGGAAAGCCCCGGTAGTTGAGCGGGGCACTGATGGCATCGTGCCGGTCAACAAAATCGGCGCATAGGCGGTCCAGCTCATCCGTGGTGACGCCGGGCTGCACATATTCTGTGATCATGTCCAGTGTTTCTGCGGCCAGCCTTCCTGCCGCACGCATATTCTTCACGTCTTCTGGCGCGTATAATTTTATGGCGTTGCTTTGGCTGGCCTCGGCATCACTTGCCTTGATGTATTTCATGCGTTATCCATTATAGACGAATTGGAATTCGTTGCCTTACTATAATCTCTTTATGTGTTAAATTACAACCGTAACAAACGGCTTCGACACCATCATAAAGTGCCGCATCAAGGGCAGCGGCATAGATGGGGTCAATATCAGCGGCGATGCTGAATTCTGTGCAATCATTCCGTTGTATCAGATAGACCATCATGGCCCGGTGTCCGTCCGCGACCATTTGGGACAGTTCTTTCAGATGTTTGGTCCCCCGCGCGGTGACAGAATCAGGAAATTCTGCCATAGATTTTTTGCGGGACAGGGTGACGCTTTTAACTTCCACATAACAATCCGCATCGCCCTGTGATGAGCCGGACAGGAAAATATCTATCCGGCTGTTGTGACCATATTTCATTTCCCGGCGCAGGGCATGATAGCCGTCCAGTTCTGTAATGGTGCCGTCCGTTATGGCATCCTGCACCAGCCGGTTGGGATGGGAGGTATTGATGCCGACGAGGCAGTCGTTCACGTCGACCAGTTCCCATTTGTAGTCAAGCTTTGTTTTCGGGTTGGTTTGCGGCGACAGCCAGACAATATTACCGGCCTCCTTCAGGCCCATCATGGAGCCTGGATTGGCACAATGCGCGGTGACTGTTTTGCCGTCATCAAGCAGAATGTCAGCTAAAAAGCGTTTGTAACGTTTTATCAGCCGGCCGCGAATAAGTTTATGTTCAAATTTCATGAAGACAGGGTATAGTCAGAAAACGACCGGGAATCAAACAAGAAGCAATAAAAATGACCAAGGTAAAAACAGTAACCGCCAGTATGATCATCATCGGGGATGAGATTCTGTCCGGGCGGACAAAAGATGCCAACCTGACTCATTTGTCACTATGGCTGAACCGTATGGGGGTTCAGCTGAAGGAGGTTAGGGTGATTCCTGATATTGCACGGGTTATTCAGGACACCGTGAATGACCTGCGGCAGTGCTTTGACTATGTTTTTACCACCGGCGGCATTGGCCCGACCCATGATGATATAACAGCGGCAAATATAGCAGCGGCCTTTGATGTCCCCTTTGTGCAGAATGAGGAAGCGCTGGCACTGTTACTGAAGCATTACGGCAATGAAAAAATTTCTGATGCCCGGCTTCGCATGACCATGATACCGCAAGGGGCCAGCCTGATCAGAAATCCCATCAGTGCGGCCCCGGGTTTTCAGATGGAAAATGTGTTTGTTATGGCGGGTATTCCGGTTGTCATGCAGAGTATGCTGCTTGATTTGGAGAAAAGAATTTACGGCGGGGACAGGATGCTGTCCAAAGCTGTGCATGTTTTTGAAGGCGAAAGTTATTTTGCCGGGATACTGGAGGAAGTGGAACAGGAATTTCCCCATGTCTCTCTGGGGAGCTATCCTTTTTTCTGTAATAAAAGATATGGGGCGAGTTTTATTCTCAGATCGCAGGTGGAAGCGGATCTTGAGGCAGCACTGGCCATATTAAAGCTCAAAATCGGAGCTTTGGGCCGGGAATGCTTTGACGGGGAAGCGGAACTGTAAAATAAATCCGGCAAACTGAACTTTGAGTATTTATTTTATGGGGAGAATATGTAATACCCCTATCACTCAAATTTTTGAGAGCAGTTTATGGGCGTCTGTGGTGAAATTGGTAAACACAACAGACTTAAAATCTGTCGGCCTTATGGCCTTGCCGGTTCAAGTCCGGCCAGACGCACCACTCTGCTTTCTCTGACTTTTTATTATATGTCATTATCTGTTGTTTTTTGCGGGTCTTGGGCGTATTTTTGAGACTGTCGAATTTACATATCTTGCTATTTCCTGTTATTATTATAGAATAAGTGCGTAATTTTTGCGCTATTATTTGCGCTATTTTAATAAGCAGGGAATGATAATGGCAACATATCGCAAGGCCGGCAAGAAGTGGCGCGTGGAAGTGAGAATCAAAGGCCGCGCGGTGCGGGGGACATTTTCTTCCAAGATTGAAGCGCAAAGCTGGGCAATTGAAAAGGAAAAAGAATTTGGCAGGGGTGGCGGAATTGTTCAGGGTAAAACTCTGGGCGATGCCTTTAAAAAATATGCCCGGGAAGTATCACCGTCCAAGAAAGGCGCACGGTGGGAGATCATCCGGCTTGAGAAATTCCAGAGACTGCCACTTGCTGATATTCAGATGAATATTTTATGCGCTGCCGATATCCGGGACTGGATGGTGACATGCGAAAAGACTCTTGCACCAGGTTCTATTTTGCGAGAGCTACAGATTATGTCTGTCGTGATAGAACAGGCGCGGACAGAATGGAAATGGATCGATAACAACCCTTGCCGGGAAGTTCGCAAACCAAAGAAGCCGCCCCACCGCGACCGGCGCATATCACCGGATGAAGAAAAACGGATTTTGCTGGCGCTGGAATATGATGACTCTGCCCGGATTCAGAATGTTCGCCAGGGCATTGCCGTGGCATTCCTGTTTGCCCTTGAAACCGGCATGAGGCAGGGGGAGATATGGGGGCTGACCTGGAACAATGTTTTTCTGGGTCAAAAATATGTGACGTTGCCCGATACCAAGAGTGGCTATAAAAGGGATGTGCCGTTGTCGTCGCGGGCAATTGATCTATTAAATAAAATGGGGTCAAGTAAAAATGGCCGTGTCTGGCGGTCGCGGCAGGCATCCTGTGGCGTGATCTTTCGCCGGGCACTGGATCTGGCGGAAATTAAGAATATGACGTTCCATGACAGCCGCCATGAGGCCTGTACCCGCCTTGCCCGGAAGCTTGATATGCTGGATCTGGCCAAGATGATCGGCCATCGGGATCCGCGCAGTCTTATGATTTATTATAACCCGACAGCGTCTGAAATTGCCGATCGGTTGGGGTGATGTGAAATTTGTTATTCTTTTACTTCCCATTCTTCAATGTCAACATCTAGCCAAGTGGTCTTAGTCCTCTCTTTGAGGTATGTGGCCATAGCCGCTGTTGCTGCTTCATAAGAAGAGTGTACAGAAATAATGCTACTTCCTTCATAATCTATATTTAAAACTAATATGTAAACTTTCATTTGTGTAACTCCAATTCATCTATAACTCTGTAACCTCGATCTTGGACAACAGGTTTATCTTTTATCTCATCAACCCATTCTTGAGCCTTTTTTCCGCTCCATACATATGCGGTGACAACACCACTTTCTATAAGAATATAAATATAGTTGCTCATCTTCGATCTTTCCTTTCAGCGTTCTTGTTGCTTAGATCAATGTCGCATAAGTTATGCAACTTTCCTGAATTTTTTTACCCAGTCTTTCACTTCCTTGGCATACCATCTTTTGGCACCGCCGGTTTCTGTGGTGGGGATCACTACCGGCCGGGGGAAATCTTTTTTACATAATATCCGTCCGTATACATGGGACTTTGACATTTTGAAGAAATGAGCGATGTCACCACTGTCCCACAAGTCTGATCGCTGACTGTTCTGGAGCCGCAATTCATTAAGAATGTCGCTCAATACGGCAGTTTCAGTTATCGGGGTTTGCTGGGTCATCCCTCTGCCTTTCCTTGTGGCGGGTTCACCAGTTTCAGTAAAATATCTGCATGGCACGGCTGATCGAGCGGACACCAACAGGCAAGGTCTTTGCCTTCGAGGTCGTCCGTGTCAAAATCAAGCCGTCCAAGGGTTTTCAATCTTTCCATGCGGTCTTTAAATAAATCAACCGCATCTTGATAAGATAAACCCATATGATCGCATTCGCCAGCACTCCGGCAGGAGCAGGACTTTCCGGCGGTGACTTTGTATGGATTTCCCCACTTAGTCGGGCGGCCCACATAGACGGTGTTTTCCGGCATCCGCCAGCCTTTGGTGCGCTTGCGCTGGATACGTTTGGGCATCAGTTTAGTTCCTTCTTTTTGAAATATGCGAGCAATAGCCGTGGGGGAATAAGATGTTCATTATCCCTGAGAAAGGGCCAGATATTCTCGCAAGCTTGCCGATACTTAACCGTATCATGTCTATCGTTTCCTGATCTTGACCACCAAACAAAGTATTTTTCGATGGCATCAAGTTCCGACATATCCCTGTCACCAATGGCGCACATTACAGCTATCTCCATCCATTTTTCACCCTGATCATTTCGGATGGCCCAAGCGGCGTTGCCGATAATATGAACCGCCGCGTCCATAGCCGTGAACTGATCTGCGGGGAGTTTAGGCATTAGCCTTCATCTCCTGCTTTGATCATGGAATTCAGGTGTTTGTTAAGCATGGCCGTGCCGGTAGTGTCTGGGATGTTGTGACAATCTCTGCGTTCGATTATTGCTAAGGCTTCGTAGACAGCTAATCCCCCGCGCTCATTGAGCCTATCAAGAGTCTGGCCGTGATTGTTTTGCGCCCATTGTTCGCTTAGGATTGAAAACGGGATATATTCGGGGCATCCCATCGGATGGTTCATAATCCGCATTCTTTTAACAGGCACTATGGCATAGTTCGGTAATACTTTCTTGTATCCCGCCTCATTAATTATATTCAGAACCGTCTCCACATAATCCTGTTCTAAATTCTCAGAACCATCCCCAACGTCGTATTTTTTAACGCCTAATTCTTTGGCCAAAATATCCAGCGTCCACATCATTGCAGATTCCCACAAAGGTCTTAGCTTGCTGTCATCGTCCGGTATAGGGCCGTCATAATTTTCCCACAAGGAAAGGTCTATCTTTTCTATCAGGTCTTTATTCATCGGTGGTGTCCTCACAAATTGGACACGACACTATCGGTCCGTTGTTGTCTGTTTCAATTTCTCCCTCGCCATTGCAGTATGGGCATACCACGTCCCCCGGATACTGCTGGATGACTTCGCCGTCCAGAAGATGTCCGGCAGCTTTTTTGCCGACTTTGGCAATGAAGTGAACTTTTTGACCATGGAAGCCATGACCGCCTTCAAGATTGATAAATCTTGTGTTGTTATCTTTACTTTCGGGTATTCTTCGCCAGCCTGGATCATCTTTATCCCGATCATAAACGGACAGCCATTCCCCCCATTGTTTAAAGAAGAACGGCACGTTGGTGCCTTTACATTGGTCCCTCAGTGATCTTGGCCCCTCTGGATGCATCGGTCTGGCGTTGGGGCCGGATTCGCCGCCCACGACGACCCAATCAAGGTTATCGTCGCAATTTCGCCGGAGCGTATTGCAAAGGCATTTTCCGCCAGAGGGCATTTTTGCCCAAATACGAGTAAGATCAATCATCCCAAGTAACGGCTCCGCGCTGATCCACCTCACGGCCGCCGGGGTATCGAGTAAGAACGGGATGCGCTCCTCGGCGGTTTTCTGGTCTTCAACGGATACGCCAAGCCAAACGTTGGGCAGGGGCCATCTAGCATAAAGTCGTTCGGCTGCGGGATTTGAAAGAGTCTCTTGCCAAACTTGCCAGATATGGCCGTTGTCGTGAAGTTTTCTGTATTTAGGATTATTAAGCGTAGGATCTGTCGTTAGGTATTTGGTTAAAAAACCGATCGTATAACTCCCTCGGACGTTACTATATTTTTGATGAATAACGTTATCTCGAGACATGATATAATCTCGCATCCGTTCCGGCCTCTTGGTCAGTATCTGAAAAGTGTGCTGTGGGCATAGGGCCATGACGGAGAATATCTGGTCAATCCATTCGTTCTGCACATCCTCATGGAATAAATCAGACATGCTGTTGACGAATATTCTGCGTGGGTCTTTCCATGATAGGGGTTTCATCAGGGCTTTTTCATCAAATTTTATTTCCCCGGTCCATAGGGTTCGCCCAGAGGCGTTCTTGCGGGTGGTGCCTTGATACTTGTCGAGGCCCATTGCTTCGAGCCTGTAGGCCATCTGCATGGCGTAACAGTTGTCACAGCCGGATGATATGACACTGCATCCGGCAATCGGATTCCAAGTTTCTTGCGTCCATTCTATTTTGGTTTTAGCAGTCATAAGTCTTTCTCCAATTCCGCACAGGTCGTACACAGATGTGGCTCTGCCCATGCACACGGTGGATTGCACGGATTGAAGTAAGTGCATCCGCATACACGACAAGCCATATCGGTTTCGACCTGTTCTTCCAGTTCCGTTATTCGTTCCCGCAGCCCTTCCATGCACTGCTGATCTTTCAGACGGGCGAGGGCGTGTTGTTCCGGGGTATAGAGACACGCCAGCGCGAGGATCTCTGATTGCGTGAAGGGGTTGGGCATGGTTGCCTGCTCTGTTTCATCAGTCATGGTTTCCTCCCACTTGTCCATCAAACAAGTCCTTGGGCTTCTTTCGCCAATAATCTGTGTTGGCTTCATGAGGATAAACTTTTGATCCTCGTTGCTGCCATTCGACCTCAATCTGATTTATGTCAACGGCATCTAGCAGAAAAGGGCTGTAAATATTATGTGGCCGGGTAGACTGTTTAAATTTACCCGGTAGTTTTTCCCACTTATCCGGTGCCAAATTAAAGAAATTAATTGATTTCTTGCTGTCAAATCTCGGTAGATAATCATCTGTGATGAAGCTGCGTTCCCGCTCAGTATTTATCGGGCACTTATGATAATTCTTTATCATGACATGCTCTCCAACGGGGGCAGCGTCCACCATTCGATAGGGTCAGTGACATAGAGATAATCCGCGTATTCTTGATCGTTTTCGCGGTTAAACCAGTTGCCAAATCCGGGGCTGCCTTCGTCGCCGTCGCTGTTTTCAACATAGAATGTGGCTAGTGTCCGTCCGTCTGTGGGTGACCAGACCATTACATCTTGCAGTTCTTCGGGCCATGTGTCGGTGTTGTTTTTATCGTAAATCATGGTGTTAATCCTCCGTTTTTCATTTGCCCAATCAACTTTGATTTTTGATCGCTGTAAACCTCAAACCCCAGAGCCATAAGCCGGGCGCAGAAGGCATCCGGCAGCAGATCTTCGTCTCTGGCACATCTGGTATATTTTTTGATCACATTCTGGTGAAGCGTGATCGCCACTCTTTTCTTGTTTTTCATGCTGCGTTCCTCATGCTATTGATCTTTGGTCTTTGTCGCCTGATGTTTGGCGTGGTTCAGTTTAGCGACCGTGAGGATTACAGGTTTTAGCTCAGCCGGCGCAGCGTCGTATGGGACCGCCCAACGACCGGCAAGTCGTGGTAAAAGAGCGCGGGGGATGCAAGTCCAATTGTTCGGATCAGTATTACTCCTGTCACCATCAAGGCATTTTAAGCAGTGGCCATCAGGGATTGGGCTGTTGGTATCTTCCCACCTGATCAAGTGGACAGCCCGCCACCGGGATTGTAGAGGGAGGTTATTGTGTATTTTTATCTCTAAATAGCCGTCCTTGGTGATGCGCTCAGTGCCGATTGGCTTTTTCTTTTCTTTTGCCTTACCCCCCAAATGTCCTTTCTTGAACTGTGTGCGGGCGCTATTAGCACTGAAAGGCATCTTCTTTCCCTTGTTTGCCGGCGGCCGCCCAACGACAAATCGCCCAGTCCGGCCAGTAAGCCACCCTTTTCGTTTGCAAAGGGCGGTATAAGCACTAATTTTGATGTCTGATCGTTGGAACTTTTTACAAAATATTTTATGCGCCACAGGCCTTTCCATATGCCGGTTCGTTTCAATCCATGCCAGTTCATTAGGCTGCCAATTAATATTTCTGCCCTTCATTTTAAAGCCTTTAATTTTTCGGGTGGCATTTCAAAGGTTTTATTTTCCGGACCATCGATCATCGGGGCTACTTGTTTAATTTTAACGAAGTCACCATGCAAGATTCCCAAGTGGGCTGCTTTAAGAGAAAGGCTGGCGGTTTTGATGATTTGGTCGGAAACCCGGATAATAGCCTCCGTGCGACTGACTTCGGTTTGAAGCAGTTCTGGATTAATGCCTTCCTCCGAGAGCCGCTCAATCTGGGCAAATAAATGGTTATTCAAATCGGTAAGTTTGTTTTTCATGCTGTTTTCCTCATGCTGCTGATAATTAAACAGGCCAACACTCTAAAGTGCGCTCCAGCCTTTCGGCCAATTTATATGCGCGGGTGTTTTTCCTGAATTTTTCCTTGCCGGCAATAGTCAGGTTTATAAGGTCCTGGCCTTCTTTATATGTTTCAAAAATTATCATCGTTGTTTGATCTTTATCTTCTGCTGAGCATAGGACTCTCATAATTTATTCCTTTCTCGTGTTTAATTAAATTATCTATGATCAGTTCCTGGGTCATGCCGCCATCTCAATATCCGGAATGTTGAAAAAGCCCTGTTTGCCGATGATGGGAATGGGGGTTTCCAAGGGCTTGATATTGTCCATGATCCAGCCGAAGCGGCCGTCTTCGTAATTTCCCAGAGCAAATTCTATGGGATTGATGGTTTCGCGCAGTCTTTCGGTTGGCTGGCAGTCGACGATATCTGCCGTCGCCACAACGGCACCCAAGGGAAGGTGTGTGATGAAATTGTCGCGGTTACCGACTAACCGCGCGAAATCCTTATAAAATTTTTTATGTTCGGGATCACCGGAAATGTGGGTATTAAAGAAGTTATATAATGATTTCAGAAATTGTTGGTGTCCGGCGGGTGTTGTTTTACCCGCGCAGATGGCCACCCGCTCACGGATGTGGCATTTGCGGCCACGGGTTTCTATTTTCTTTAGCCCCATTGCCATGAAGCTGGCCCAGGGTTGGTGAATGGTGAGCGCTTTCATGATAACCACCCGGCGATCATGGGGGCGATGACGTGCCACCCTATGCCGCCAAACAGGCCAATCATGGCGGCTCCGGCCATCCAGAAGGCGGCCCAGATTGCGGCCTTTGATGGCATATTGTATGATGCCAAGGGGGAGCGACGCGAGGAGCGGGGGAACTCAAGTAGTAAGCGAAGAGCGAACGGTAGTTCCCCCATTAAGACAAAAATTATCTTTTTCATGGTCTTGTTCCTTGCCACAAAGGAAATTTCACCAAAATAACATTGTTATTTTCCAGCGTCTGTTCGGCTATTTCTGCCAGATCGCCCAGATCGGGGTAATTTGCGATGGCCCTCAGTATGGCAATGGCATGATCCTTCTTTTCCTGTGTGGTTTTGTCGTCTGCCAGCCATTGACAGGCCTGCCAGTAATTCTGGGTCTGAGTGGACAGATTTTCTGTGGTGATCTGGGTCATTTTCCTGTAATGGCCACCGATTTGCGTGCCTCAGTTTCTCTGGTAATTGCCGGATTGGTTGCCAAA
>NVTJ01000053.1 GCA_002401545.1 Alphaproteobacteria bacterium | reverse complement strand
GCTCCATGTTTAAATAAACATGGATGTTAACAAATTAGGTGGGGCAATTTTAAATGCAAATCCCAACCTAAGTGGGGCACTTTTGCATGACAATTAACATTCTTGATATCGCAAGCCTTGCGGCCGACGCTTCCTTACCACTAATTTTTTACGAAGTTCTTCGTGATATCTCAATGTATCTCGCTCGTCATCGAGCGCCTATTCACGCCTGGCAGGTTGTAGAGCAAGTGGCCGGACCGATCGAGCGGAACTGGTTTGAGAACGAACTTTGGGGTTCGCCAGTTTCGGCTATGGCTTATGTCGATATTTTGGAACGGAAACGCCCGGCTATCCGTGCCGCGTATGAAACATGTTTCAGTGATGCCCGTTTAGATGCTTTGGTCTTGCCAACGACTCCACTCCCTGCGCGTCCAGTTGGCGATGATGAAAACGTAGAACTGAACGGTGCACGAGTGCCAACTATGCCAACCTACATTCGTAATACTGACGCATCCTCGATTGCAGGATTAGTGAGCATTACTGTTCCCGCAGGTCTCACTGACACTGGTCTACCGGTTGGAGTGAGTTTTGACGGTCTTCCGTACACAGATGCAAAAATTCTAGCGATCGCGCACGCGTTTCAAAAAGAAGTCCCAACCATTCCATTCCCTGTGCTATCCAAAGTTCGTGGATAAGGATCATTTCCAACAAAAGTGAACCTGATATTACGCATAAAAAATGTGACAAAATAAGAATTTAGAGTTGATTGGTTTTTCCGTATAACACTGATCGACTCTAGTTTTTGATATCGAAGGTCGATCGCGCAATATCCTCGGAAGTCTGAAGCATCATTTTTTTATTGATAGGCTTTTTGCTCATCATTACATCATGTAATGATCGGCAAATGCCATGAAAAAGCATACTTACCACGAGATCCGGGTTCTTACAGGAAAGCTGTTTAGCTTTGATGCCACCTCGTACTATGCTCGTGATCGTTTTGATTACCTTCTGATCGTCTAGGCGACACAGTTCAAGTGCCTCTGCAGCGGCGGTACCGTAGACCAAACGGTGAAGGTCCGCGTTCTCAAGAACATTCCGCGTCAATTCAACGAAGGCCTTAATAACCTGCTGAGCAGGCTCGAGAGTTTGGTCATTTGCGATATTGTCAACAATACTTGTAAAGTCATCAAGATGACGTTTCCAAAGTGCCTGTACTACATAATCTTTTGACTTGAAGTAAAGATAGAAAGTTCCCTTGGCGACTTGTGCGCGATCAGTAATTTCGTCAATCGTTGCCATCGAGATGCCCCGCTTTGAAAAAACCGTCAGGGCGGATGTCATTAAATCTTCAAAGCGCTCCTCGGAAGGCTTGGTAACTCTTTGACGTTTCAGCAACTTCGTAACCATGGTTTCCTCAAATTCTAGTTCAGTATATTACTAATGTTACACTACATTATTCGACAGCTGAGCGCCAGAAAGAAAAATATTATTTGACAATTGACTGATAGTCAGTCATATTAAAGTCAGGAAAATAGTGAGCTGCAAAGGAGGTTTTTTTGGAGCAAAAGGATTCAACATCCGACTTTGCACCTGCGTGGTCAGTGGAGAACTGGATCGGTTTTTGGAGTGCGCCTGATGCGGAGGCGGCAAGGCAGCGCCTACCAACAGTTACCTGGCCAGATGTTAGTGCGTTCTGGCCGGGAGGGGCTCCGACTGTGCACGGCACTCGTGAGTACTGTGAGTATGTGGAGGCTTTGCTTGATTTAGTTCCAGACCTTAAGCTGAAACTGGAGGAGCACGCAGCTAGTGGTGATTCTATTTTCGTGTGGTGGACTGGTACAGGTACGGGACCAGACGGGGCTTTTGAAATTAACGGTGTGGATCGGGTCAGGTTGAAAAACAATCGGGTGATTGAAAACCGCATTTTCTCCGACGCTGCTATCTTCCCCCTTCTCGCGGACCATGTCCGCATGCTTCGCAAAAAAAAATTAGGCGCGCAGAGCTTAGATGATCCATTTGTCCTGCGTTTATAGCTCTACAAGTGCAGAAATTAAAAGATAATCCCAGTACAGATTTTTAGAAAGGCAAGTTACAATGACGATTACACCGGAAAAATTTTCCGTAATTCAAAAACTGAAGTCCGAGGTCCTCGCCTCAATCGATAAATTGGCGCCCACCCTCATAGAAGTAAGCCAGAGTCTTCACGCCAACCCGGAACTCGCTTTTGAAGAGCACGATTCCGTTGCGTTGTTGTGTGCAAAGTCACGTGCTGAGGGGCTTGATATTGAGCAGCCAGCATTTGGATTGGAAACGGCATTTCGCAGCGATTTCGGTAATCTGGAAGGTCCATGCATTGCTATTCTATCTGAATATGATGCGCTCCCGAATATCGGACACGCTTGCGGACACAACATCATTGCGGCGATTGGACTGGGTACGGCCCTCGCACTCAAGCAACTCGGCCAACAACTTCCAGGACGCGTGCGTTACATGGGCACGCCGGCAGAGGAACGTGGTGCGGGTAAGGAGCTTATGGCTCAAGCAGGCGCCTTTGAAGGCATCGATGCGGCTATGATGGTGCATCCAGCCGGTGTCAATCTGCGGGCGGTACGAACACTCTGTCTTTCGGAAGTCAAAGTAACTTTTCACGGAAAGCAAGCTCATGCTGGGGCTTACCCAGAAAATGGCATAAATGCGCTTGACGCTTTGGTCCTCTCCTATCAGGCTATTGGGGCTTTACGTCAACATATTCGAACCAACGAGCGGGTTCATGGCGTTTTCACCAAGGCTGGCGAGACACCCAATGTTGTCCCTGATCAAACAAGCGCTTGGTTTTTCGTTCGCGCAGGAACTGCATCGGCCCTGAAAGACCTTAAGCCGCGAGTTGCAGCTTGTTTTCAAGGCGGTGCGAAAGCAACCGGATGTACTGTTGAGCTAGAATGGACACAGGCTGACTATCTTAACATGCTGGTGAATGAACCTCTTGCGGCTGCATATGAAAGCAACGCTCGGGTAATAGGAGTTTCAGAGTTCACACCATATGAAGCTTTCGCAACCGCGACTACCGACATGGGCAATGTAAGTCACCGCGTTCCGGTTTTACACCCAACTATTGCATGTGCGCCGCCAAGTGTTACAATTCATGACCCTGATTTTGCGAACTGGGCGGGTTCCGAAAAAGGTAACGAGGCTGTGATCTTTGGTGCCAAAGCTTTAGCACTCACAGCTATCGACTATTTGACCGATCAAAATTTGCGCGACCAGACCGCGCAAGCGTTTCACGAAATAAAGCAAGCACCGGTTACGCCCGTTGATGAAAGCGGCAAGCAACCAGCGATGTGTGGCTGTTGTTGATAGCAAGCCGCTCCTGAATTCCTATGTTTGTTATGCGAGAACAGCGAAGTCGCATAATCTCTGCGAATTGTCACTGGAGCAGGATCGGTGCAGCAGTAGTTGCGCGCCGCCACAACTGTTTCCACAACATCACTTGCACAATGAAAGGAAGTTTCTATGGACATTGAGGTAATTACAAGAAGCTCAGGCCAGTCAGGGAGCAAACCCCATCTATTGTTCGTTCATGGTGGTTTCCATGGGGCCTGGTGTTGGGACGAAAACTTCCTCCCTTGGTTTACTGAGCATGAGTGGAGTACGCACGCTCTGAGTTTGCGAGGGCATGGTGTCAGCGTTGGTACCAAAAACATCAACAGCTGGGGCTTAGTCGACTATGTTGAAGACGTCTTAAGTGTCATCGATGAACTCGGAGTTCCCGTCATCTTGATTGGCCATTCGATGGGGGGGGTAATTTCGCAAATGTGCCGGGAGGTTCGTCCGGATGTCGTAGGTATGGTTCTTATCGCTTCTTCGCCAATGCGGATATCACCATGGGTGCTCGTGAAGGCGATTTTAAAACATCCAATTGCAATGATCGGCGGACAGATATTTCGCAATATGGAGATTTCAAAGCCCGCATATATCGATTTTTTCTTTTCGAAAAAATTGGATCCAAAAAAGCGAGAACGGTACGTAAAAGAACTATCTGGGGAGTCCTTCAAAGCGATCACTGAGCTGTTTTCCCGACAGGCGCCCACTATCGACCCAAATGATAAACGTCCATCACTTATAATTGCGGGAGATGATGACTGGTCAATACCCATGCGCGACCACAAGATTCTGAGCCGCACTTATTCTGCGCCGCTCAAAGTCTGTCCGGGCGTTCATGACATTATGTTGGAGCCAGAATGGGAAGTAACTGCTCGTGTGATACTTGAATGGTTAGTGGCAAGTTTTCAGGAAGAGGCACATATTCGTCCTGATCTTTCAGTAGCAAACAAATGAAATCGCCACGTGACATCAGCATTCTTTTGCGCTTGTTTCGGTTACACCTGCTGTGTGGGAAGAAAAAAACGTATGCAATTTTCGGACTGAATTATCAATATCGTTCATCGAAACCTCATCCTGAGTTCTTCTTAGCACGAGTACAGCTATGACTAAATCTTTAAAATATCTAAAAGCAATTGAACAGCAAGTCCTCTGGACCGCTTGCTGGACGATCCATCACGCAAATCATGTACGACCAAAGGAAGATGGRGGTGTGAAAGTTGGTGGTCATCAGGCGTCATCCGCCTCCATGGTTTCGATAATGACTGCGCTTTACTTCCACACACTCAGGGCAGAGGATCGGGTCGCTGTAAAACCACATGCTTCGCCAGTTTTTCATGCAATTCAATATTTGATGGGCAATCAAACACGCGAGAAATTAGAAAATTTTCGCGGCTATGGTGGTGCTCAATCTTACCCTTCGCGTACAAAAGATATAGATGATGTTGATTTCTCGACCGGATCTGTCGGTCTTGGTGCAGCGATAACAGCCTTTGCTTCATTAGTACAGGATTATCTGGAAACCAAACATTGGTCAGGCAATCGTCCGCTAGGACGGATGATTGCCCTTATAGGCGATGCTGAACTTGATGAGGGAAACATCTACGAGTGCCTCCAAGAAGGCTGGAAACACGATCTGCGCAACACCTGGTGGGTGATCGACTATAACCGCCAATCCCTGGATGGAATTGCGCACGATGAATTGTGGTTACGAATTGAGAAAGTGTTTGATGCCTTTGGCTGGGATGTCGTGCGAGTGAAGTATGGCGTACTACTTTTGTCCGCATTCACAGAACCCGGCGGCAACCGGCTACGTCAGTGGATTGACACCTGCCCTAATCAACTTTTCTCGGCTCTCACATTTCAAGGCGCACTGGCATGGCGTAAACGTTTGATGGATGAAATCGGAGATCAGGGACCGGTCACTGCGCTGTTGGAGCGGCGCAACGACAATGAGTTGATGCAGCTTATGACTAATCTCGGCGGTCATTGTGTTGAAACGCTAGTAAAGATGTTCGACGCACAAGACCATGACCGCCCTACCGTGTTTCTAGCTTACACGATCAAAGGCTGGAGCACACCGCTTGCTGGTCATAAGGATAATCATGCTGGACTAATGACGAAAACTCAGATGGAGATGTGGCGAATGCAAATGGGAGTTGCCGAGGGAGCTGAATGGTACCAGATGAGTAGTGTCGGCGAAACTGACAGAGCAAGTTTACGGCAGTTCCTCGACGAAGTTCCATTCTTTAAAGCTGGGTCTCGCAATCGCAGTGCACAAGCAATCTCAAATATTGATCCTATTTTTTTAGATGACCGAGATCTCTCAACTCAGGCTGGGTTTGGCAAAATCTTGGAACGAATTGCGAAATCTGGTGATCAACTGAGCGATCACATAGTCACTATATCACCTGATGTTACTGTGTCGACCAATTTAGGCCCATGGGTGAACCGTCGAGGGCTATTTGCGCGGGTCAAGCGCAGTGACACATTCCTTGAGGAGAAAATTCCGTCTATGCAGAAGTGGCTTTTTTCTCCTGAAGGGCAACATATAGAGTTAGGCATCGCTGAGATGAACTTGTTCTTGATGTTGGGCGCGGCTGGTTTGAGCCATTCGCTCTTCGGTGAACGGGTTCTTCCGGTTGGTACACTTTATGATCCGTTTATTTCTCGTGGTCTGGATGCGCTCAACTATGCCTGTTACATGGATAGCCGTTTTATGGTTGTGGGCACTCCATCCGGAACGACTTTGGCACCGGAGGGTGGTGCTCATCAATCAATTGGTACGCCTTTGGTGGGTATGAGCCAGGACGGTTTGGCCAGTTTTGAACCAGCTTATCTCGATGAGCTTTCAGTTATTATGGGGTGGTCATTCGATTACATGCAACGAGATGGAGAGAGCGATCCAGACAAACGGACATGGCTCCGTGATGAAGCTGGCGGTTCGGTTTACCTGCGGCTATCGACGCGGTCATTAGAACAGATTGCACAACGCCGGGAAGATGACGGATTTAGGCAAGGGGTGATTGACGGCGGCTATTGGTTGCGCGAGCCTGGCCCAAATGCCGAAATCGTAATTGTCTATCAAGGATGCGTTGCGCCTGCAGCTATTGAGGCAGCTGGGCGGATTTCCAATGATCGGCGTGATATTGGTGTTCTCGCAGTGACTTCTGCGGATCGGCTTAATGCTGGATGGACTGCGGCGAAGCGTTCTCGACGATGCGGGTGCGTGTCTGCACAGAGTCAGATTGAGCGTCTTTTAGAAAAATTACCTGGGAACTGCCTTATGATTACGGTCATCGATGGTCACCCGCTTACGCTCGCTTGGTTGGGCTCAGTTTCAGGTCATAAAGTCGCGCCGCTAGGAGTCGAACATTTCGGCCAAACCGGTACAATGGCCGATCTTCACAAACATTTTGGGATAGATGCTAATGCGATTGTCGAGGCAGCGGATCGTCTAACTGCGGGACGACCACTTCGTTTTGGTGCAGTTTAGCCGCATGATTTTAAAGATGAACAGACAGTGTTGTCGGGGTTTCGCTCTATTTTTTGAAGGGGCATCTAGAGAACCCAATGAATTTTTTACTCGCTATCCGGCAACTTGGTTTTTAAAGGAGTTAATTTGATGAGACTTAGAGACAATGTGATCTGTGAATCACATTTATGTTGGGATGTCAGCAAAAAAAATGAGCAATTTCCCATTTCATCAATAGCCAAATTTGCTCAACCTTGGTCGTCGCCGACATGTAAAAGAGCAGTTCAACTACATCACCTTCATAAGGTTTGGTGCTTAGTTGTTTCGAGTTTTAATATTCCTTTTTATTATACAGGAATGAAATATTTGTATTTTACTTCACACATTTAGTCTCTGGGAAGGAAGGAGAAAACCCAAAGAGAGAGTGGGATAGAAACCATAAATAAATCAAGAAAATCGAGCTCTATGGCAAAAGTCTTTTACATAGAGAATCAAATAAACTTTCGGAGAATAAAATGAACAAAACAACCAGAAAACAAGCGCTGCTACTTTCTACAATTAATTTACTTGCAATTGGACCGCAAGCAATTGCTCAGGATAGCGGCCAAACGGTCCAACACAAAGACAGGGTACTCGAAACTATTGTTGTCACCGCACAATCTCGCGAGAAAGGCCTCCAAGATACACCAGTATCAATCGCAGCTATTACCGCTGAAAAAATTGCCCGCGCAGCAATTCAAAAACCGGAAGACCTTCASTTTTTTGTGCCTAATTTTACGTTGACTGAAACAGGGATTGGCACAAACATTTTCCTCCGCGGTATTGGATCTGGAGTTAACCAGTCCTTTGAACAGTCGGTTGGAACATTTATTGATGGGGTGAACTATCCCAGAGCGCAGCAAATACGTGCGCCGTTCTTGGATGTAGAGCGTATTGAGGTTCTGCGTGGTCCGCAATCAATCCTGTTTGGTAAAAATTCTGTCGCAGGTGCCCTGAACATTACATCTGCAACACCCACCGATGAATTAACTGGTTTCCTATCAGGCTCCTACGAGTTCGTCGACGAGGAATACATCATCGTAGGGGCTGTGTCAGGGCCGCTGAATGATCGAGTACGAATGCGCCTAGCAGGGCGATATCGTGACGGCAATGGTCATGAGCAAAATTTAACGCTTGATCGCAGTGAACCGCAAAGAGAAGACTGGAAAATTCGATGGACTGGTGATTTCGATCTAACAGACAATTTGCTTGCACGGTTTAAAGTAGAAGCGTCTGAATTCGACGTTATTGGTCGAAACATTGAGATTTTCGGCGAACAACCTGCCGCGGCTGGATCACTCGCTGGATTGACTTATGCAGAAATCCTGGTGGGAGTGTTTGGTGCCGACGCTAGTGTTTTGAATACTATCCAGGATGGGAACCGAAGCTCAAATGGTGACTTTAGTTTAAGTGAGACTCAGATCTACTCACTTGATCTCAACTGGTCAGTTGGCGGTTATGAAGTAAGATCGCTTTCAGCTTACCAAAACCTGGGCTATAATGATTTGTGTGATTGCGATTTCACCGGTGCGGTTGTATTTAACGCAGGGCTGCAAGAAGATTATTCGCAGTTCAGTCAGGAAATACGCGTTACTTCACCGGTCTTTGATAAGTATGATTTTATTGCGGGTCTCTACTTTCAGACCAGCGATCTCGATTACTCCGATCAGATTAATATTCCCGGAAATTCGATTCTGATTCCAGCGATTAATATGCGTTCCCCAGGTGCCGGCAACCTTGTAGCTGCAACCACTGCGTCGCGATTAGCGACTACTGATGGTGATGTTTACTCTGCATTCGCGCAAGTCAATATTAGGCCATTCGAAAAGATAGAGTTGCAACTTGGTGGTCGCCTCAGTCATGAAGAAAAAAATGGTACGCGTACGCTTTCGATCGTTGGTATTGACGGCAACCCATTGCCAGCGGCACAGGTGGCAGCTCCAATTGTATTGGCAAATTTGTTTGAAATTACCTCGACAAATCTTGCCAATCTAGGGCCAACCGGAGCCTTTTTTATAGACAAACTGGGTGCTTTACCTGTGACGGGTTCGCGCAAGGAAACGCGTTTTTCACCCGAGGTTAGGCTTGTGTATGAAGCGAGCGAAAATGCTTTACTTTATGCGAGTTGGGTCCGCGGCTTTAAGAGCGGTGGATTTGATTTCCGTTCCAACAATAAATCAGTATTCCCGACGCTGACCGATTCTTTTGAGTTTGAAGATGAGCATGTGACAAATTTCGAGGTTGGCGGGAAGTTCTCTTTCCTGAAGGGAGCGGCCGAAGTCAATTTCGCGGCATTCTTCACTAAATTTGATAATTTGCAGGTCGCTATCTTCGATGGTGTTCTCGGGTTCAATGTGGGTAACGCAGCCTCATCAGAAATAAAAGGTTTTGAGATTGACGGGCGATGGGCCGCCACCGATTTTCTGATACTTTCGGGAAGCTTGGCTTATACGGACTTCGAATTTACGGATTTCCAAAACGGCCAGTGTTTCTTTGGTCAAACGCCGGATGTAGATATTGACGGGGACGCTATTCCAGATTTGTGCGATTTCACTGGCAACAGAAACCAGCTTGTGTCTGATGTCCAAGCAACATTCACAAGTGACATTCATTTCCCAATATTTGGAGATTATGAAATCTCCAACGTGACGGATATTTTCTACACATCTGAATATGATACGTCGAATACTTTTGACCCGACATTGATCCAAGATGGGTATGTGATGATTAACACACGTGTAAGTTTTGGTCCCCATGATGGTAGTTGGGATATTGCAGTCCTTGGTAAAAACCTCACCGACAAGAGTGTTCTACAATTTGGCAACGACACACCTCTTGCTGGTAGTACCTTTGGCGTAGAAAGTAACTATGGTATTATTAACCAAGGCAGAACACTTTGGCTCCAAGGGCGTGTTAATTTCTGATCGCAGACCAACCGTTGGAAACAACACAACGGTAACCAGCTGCTTAAATAGTAATCGCCTTTTGGGCTACATGATTGCTTGGTTAATCAATACCACCTCGTTATTTGATTACTTCCTATGGTCGGCAAGCGTCTTTTTCGTCTCGCCGACCATACTTTAAACTCGCCTGTGTTCTCTAGTATGTTATTTTTCAAGAATTTTTTGAGGAGCTAATATGGCAAGTTGATAAACTCAAATGAATGAAGTTTGAAAAGTGCTCTATTTATCAAAGGTGACTCCGCTTTCACCCTGACAACATATTAGAACCACCACTATCCACACATTTGAAGAGAATGTCACGTCTTCAAAAAATTAACGTGACAGTCCTAATTCACGACTGGGGAATAAAGTGAACACAACAGGATCTTAATATAATTTCATTGGGCTAACAGCCGACGTTACAGGGGCGGCAACAAAGAGCTCTCTATACTCACAACAATTCTGGCATTGGATTGAGGTCTCTGTCATAAAAAAGTGAATAAACTTCAACTGTATGGTCCTTCACGGATCATATCTGCCGCCTTTTCAGCTATCATAATAGTTGGTGCATTGGTATTGCCTCCAACCAAAGACGGCATCACGGAAGCATCAACAACGCGAAGTCCTTTCATGCCTATGACGCGCAGTTCCGAATCAACAACCGCCATGGAATCTGTGCCCATCTTACATGTACCAACGGGATGATATATGGTTTCCGCCCTTTCCCTGATCAAAGCTTTTAACTCATCATCACTCTGGGCCTTTGCCGAGAATAATTCTTTCGTTGTATGTCTTGCCAATGGCTGGGCCTCCATGATTGAACGGGTTATCCGGCAGCCTTTCACCATGATATCCATATCCCGTTCATCTGCCAGATAATCAGGGTCAATAACCGGCGCGCCATATATATCCGCGCCGTTAAGGCTAACGCTGCCCCGGCTAAAAGGGCGTAATTGACATACATGACAGCTAAAGCCGTGTTCCTTCATCAGGGTTTTGCCGTGATCCACCACTAACGCCTTAACAAAGTGCAATTGAATATCCGGGGCTGGAAGTGATTTGTCAGTCCGTAGAAAAGCCCCGGCTTCCGCATAATTTGTTGTCATTATCCCCTGGCGGCTTGTCCAATATTGCCAAAGCCCCCGAAGGATATCGCTGACACCTTTTGCTGACAGGCCAATGGTACTTCTGTTACTGCTTTCATAGCAAAAAGTGAAATCCAGGTGATCTTGCAAATTCAGTCCAACGCCGGGTAAGTCATGATGTACTTCAATCCCCTGGCCCTGTAATATCCGGGCATCCCCAACCCCGGACCGCAATAAGATTTGCGGAGAATGGAAAGCCCCGGCACTCAAAATAACCTCTTTATGTGCGGTCAGTATTTCCTGCCTGCCTTGTAACAGAACCTCTACCCCTTTCGCACATTTGCCCTCAAAGATAATCCTACGGGCCGTCGCGCCAGTCAGAATAGTCAAATTTTCTCTGGAATTCAAAACTGGTTTCACATAAGCTTTTGCAACACTGTGCCGTTCCCCCTCTTTTTGAGTTACATGATAAAAACCGGCCCCTTCCTGTGCCGGTCCGTTGAAATCGTCATTGCGTGGAATCTGACATTGAACCGCTGCCTCAACAAAATCAGAACAAACTTCACTCTGTGTTCTTAATTTTGAGACAAAAATCGGCCCATTTTTACCGTAATAAACGCCACCCTCATCGCTGAAATTTTCTGCCTTTTTAAAATAAGGCAAGACATCTTTATAGGACCATCCCTTACACCCCATATTTGCCCAATTGTCATAGTCGGTCGGATGGCCTCTGATATAAATCATAGCATTTATACTGCTGCTGCCCCCCAGTCCCCGGCCACGAGGTTGGTATAATCTGCGGTTATTCAAATATTTCTGAGGCACCGTTTCCAGCCCCCAGTTATACTTACCCCTGGTCCGTATCAAAGGAACAAAACCTGCCGGCATATGAACCATTGAACTTTTATCGACAGGTCCGGCTTCAAGCAGGCACACTTTAATTTTTGGATTTTTTGACAATCTATTCGCCAGAACACTGCCTGCAGACCCGCCACCAATAATGATATAATCATACATAAAATCGGACTTTAAAATTTTGTGTGAAAAATAATAGAAGAGCGACTATGCTGATAGTTCCACACCCTAGCAACATTATCATTTCCCCAGGTTTAGAATTTTGTCCTTACACGAACACTAACAGTCCGGGGGCGGTCTGCAATAAACTGGAGTGCCCCATCAAATAGCGGCGTATCATTCCCGTAAGAAAATGTTCTTTCATTAAATAAATTTTTCACTAACAAAGAAATATCCCAAAGGCCGTCAACCGGACCAAAACTTGTCGTAAAATTCACTTTTACGAAACCACCTTGCAGCAAAGCCGGATCCAAATCCGCCTGCCTAAATTGTTCAGATTGATACATCGCGTCAATATATGTATTCAATTCAAATTCACCGACAATTTTCGCCGTATGCTGTAGGTTGAGTGATCCTGAAAATTCAGGCGTATTTTCTGACGTACGTCCGGAAAGATCATTGATTCCTTGGTCACTGCAATCCTGCGTAGTCGCGAGCGGGTTGCCTGAATCATCCCGGAACTTANGCAATTGGTCTGCAAAACATCCCGCATTGGGATATTCGTCAAATTTGAATTTGACGTAAGCAATCCCGCCTGTAATAAGTAAATTAGAGGTCAAAGCCCACCGACCATCAATCTCAATACCTTTACTGGTTGCCGATGAGGCATTTTGCACTATGAAGGATGTGGAACCTGTGAAAAGAGCCGTTTGAATATCAGTAAATTCAGTATAGAAAAAAGCAAAGTTTAGCTCTGCTGCTCCGTTTAACAGGCTAACCTTCGATCCGAGTTCAAAACCTAGAACATCCTCTTCCTCAAACTCCGCTTCTGTAGGATCTGCACTCAAGGCAAAACTATTGAAGCCCCCGGCTTTAAATCCTGTCGAGGCACTACCGTAAATCATAATATCATCTGTTGCATTCCATTTTAAATTCACGGACCATGTCAGCGCGTTTTCAGTACGACCGAGATCATTTTCATGAACTTGCGCCTCAGCTAGGGTTGAAAAGGGTTCAAAGCCGGGGGCGCCAGCTGCTGCATACGCTTCAGAGTTACCTACGATTTGATTAATAACCGGATTATCTTCTGAGCCAAAATTAATTGCAAAGGCGCCTTGCGTCGCTGTTTTCCTCTCATAAGTATACCGAATTCCGCCTGTCACACTAAAACGATCAGAAATGTTCCAGGTCGCCTGAACAAATCCTGCTAGCAACTTATCGTCCTGATTAAGAAAATGGCGCCGAGTAAAATCCGTATATTCGAGTAGTGAACCATCGAAAGCTGTCACTAGACCATTTAAAATACATTCACGAACAGCAGGATCATTACCAAAAAAATCACATGCTGCGCCCAATACCGTATCGATCGCAATTTCGTTGCCGGAACCACGGACATTAAAAAATGTATCAGCCTCCTCTTTCAACTCATTTTGTTGAAAATAAGCCCCAAAAATATAGTCGACTGTATTTCCTGTATCAGAGACATATCTGGCTTCCAAACTGAATTGCTCAAAGTCTTCCCTGTCATCAAAACGTAAGACATCCACCGCACTGAAATCACAATCACATTCACGATCATAATCATATGCAGAGAAAGCCCCTATTGCCGTGAATATTCCGGATGCAAGATCATGTGTTATTGTCAGTGAAGATTCTAAATTTTTACCAACAGAGGTGCCACTGCTGCCAATATCAAGAACCGGATTAATGCTACCAATATTTGAAGAGGTGAATGAACCTTCCTGGGTATCCACGAAAAGAGCTAATGGACCAGCAACGATATTCCCAAAATTCTGCCCATCTAAATTATAGTCACCATACTCAAAACGTGTGACAACTAGCGTATCCTCGGACACATCCCATTCCAGCGTTCCTCTAATGGCAAATTCCTTGAGCGTTGGTGTACTCTGGTTATAAAAAATATTATCAATATACCCCTTATTCAGGTCACGATATTGCCCGGCAACTCTGGCCCTGAGAGTATCAGAAATTGGCCCCGAAGCATGGCCAATAAATTCGTACTCTTCCATATTATCAAATGTATAACCACCTGAAAGGGCGGCTCCAAATTCATCCTCCGGACCTGCACTTATTATACGGATTGCCCCACCGTTGGTATTTTTACCAAAGAGCGTGCCCTGCGGCCCTCGCAAAACTTCTACCCGTTCAATATCAAGAAAGGCAAATCGGGTTTGTGCCCCGCGCCCGCGATAAACACCATCGACAAATGTGGCTATGGACTGTTCAAGGCCAGCATTATTGCCGGACTGAATGCCACGAATATTAATCTTATCCCCAATAGGGTCTTGCTGAATGCTAAAGTTAGGAATAAGGGCAGATAGCTCTTCCGCCCGCTGAATCCCCATGGCTTGTATTCTTCTCCCTGTAATAGCCGAAACAGAAATTGGAACATCTTGCAAACTTGCCGACCTTTTGGTCGCAGTAACTGTTATTTCTTCAAGTATTAGCACATTTTTTTCTGATACTTCCTGTGCCCAACCTTGTATAGGTATCGAAAATATTCCTGTATGTACGGCAATTACAATCATGTTCTTTAACATATTATTTCTTCTCATGGTTCTCCCTTTCCTTATGTTTTTTTATTTTGATTTTTCATTTCCAGAATATGTTGACTTTATCTCAACTAATATGTCCGAAAAGGTTGGTGCCCTGCCTAAATCAGAAAATTGTGATGAGGTAACAGACTGAACCGTACCCTTGCCTTGGTTTTGCTCAAGCCAATAGCCTGAAGGGGCAATCAACACTCCCGGCATAACGTCTTCGGTTACCGTTACAGAAGCAATAAATGATCCACGGTCATTAAAAATTTTTACTTTTTGGTCTGTCTCTATTTTTCGCGACTTCGCATCTTCGGGATGAATCAAAATAAATTGCCTACCTGCACTGCGAAGCTGTCGTTTCATGTTGCCATATGATGAATTAAGAAAAGTATGACTTTTTGGGGAAATCAGATTAAGCGGATATTTTTTCGCAAGAATTTTATTGGTCTGCGGTGTCTCTCTTGGAGGAATATAATGCGGCAACGGGTCAACCGTATCCTTCGGCTGATCCCCGTCATAACCCTGTCTGAGTAAGGGTAAAACAAAATTCCCGCTCACTGCTACAGACGATTTAAACTCACATTTTCCAGATGCAGTGCGGAAATTCCCCTCAGCATGCGGGGCATAATGATCAGGACCTGGTATATTTAGCCGCACATATCCCTTTTCCTTCAATGTCTCTAGATCAACATCCTTGAGCATCGGCGATTCCCAGATGATTGCTTCTTCTATCATCTGATCATCACTTCGCTTAAAGTATGGATCATCGTCAAATCCCATGACATAAGCTAAACGACGAAATAGTTCAGAATTAGAAATTGCTTCCCCCAATGGGCTGACCGCGCGATTGTTGTAGGTCATATAGAGGTGCCCCCAGGAGAACATAATATCCTCTTGCTCTAACTGGGTTGTAGCCGGTAACAGAATATCTGCATATCGCGCAGTATCTGTCATAAATTGCTCGCTAACGACAGTGAATAAATCTTCTCTTTGCAAACCTGCAATGATCTTGTTTTGGTCTGCCCCCGTTACCACAGGATTAGCGTTATATATCATCAAAGACTTTATCGGCGGATCTAATGATAACTCATCGACAAGGGCCTGCCCTAGTCGCCACAAGTTTAAAACACGCGGACTTTCCGGCAACATATCTGGCCGCATCAATTGGCCCCAGTTCACCGGATGGGCCCAGGTAGTCATCTGCAAAATACCTCCCCCAGGTTTGCGCCATGCCCCAGTCAACGCTGGCAAACACGCTAGAGCGCGTACTGTCTGTCCTCCGCCTGCATGTCGCTCTATGGCAACACCGATCCTTATAACTGCAGGATTATTACCGGCATACTCTCTCGCAAGAGTACAGATATCCTCGGCGGCGATGCCGGTTGCCACAGACACTGTTTCAGGGTCATAATCTTCAACCCTGATTTTCAACTCATCATAACCTAATGTGTATTTATCAATGTAGTCTTGATCAACTAAATTTTCCTTGATTAGAATATGCATTATACCAAGTGCCAATGCCCCGTCCGTTCCCGGAAGAATAGGAATATGCCAGTCGGCTTTGCGTGCTGTACGTGTCCGAAACGGATCAATAACCACCAGTTTGGCACCACGCTTTCTTGCTTCGGCAATAAACGGCCAAAGATGAGAATTTGTACTTAATATATTGCAGGCCCATAGGATGATATATTTAGAATGAACCAGGCTTTCAGGATCAACAGCGGCGGAATCTCCGATGGTCATGATAATTGCAGTGCTGGCGCCTGAATCACAAAAGGTTCGCTCGCCTATAGTTGCCCCAAGACGATTAAAAAAAGGATCCCCGACATTAAGGCCGTTAATAATACCTTGGGTGCCAAGGTAGCTATATGGAAGTATTGCTTGCGGACCATCATCATCAATTATTTTATTCCAACAGTCTCCGATTTCTTTGAGAGCCTCGTCCCAGCTTATTCGTCGAAACTGCCCTGACCCTTTAGAACCAATACGACGCATTGGGTGCAGAATTCTTTGTGAACTGTTAACCCTGTCCTGATAATTAATTACTTTAGCGCAAAGTCGGCCACGCGTAAAAGGATGATCAGGGTTACCGCGAACGCCCAGAACTTTATCACTCTGTACAGATATCAACATGGAACAGGTATCTGGACAATCATGTGGGCATGCACCAATTATGGTCTTTATATCATCTGTTTTTATATTGCTGTTTTTAATACTCATACGAACATTCGTGTTTTTTTTGCAGAGAAGGTGATCTTTTTTTGTATCGTATGAACATTAAGAGGCCACGTATTGTTTCTTCTTGCTAATTTAATGTCATATCTTGCTGAAATTGATCCAACGGTTCTCTCCTTTCAGAAAATTTGTCTTTAAATTGGATTTCAGTTAGAATGTCGACATGTTTTAATAATTCTCAGATCAGAAATCTAATATTCAAAAAATAAATAGTGAGACGTAATCATGATTTTAAATGGCCATGGTGAACAAAAATATGCCCCTGGCAATCTTCTGATGACAAGTGCTGAGCGAAGATGGTCCGACATTTTGGCGGAACGGTGGCAACATAAGGCCGGTTCACTCAGTTGTATAAAGCCACTTGAAACTGAAATTGCTATTTTATTTAAAGGAAACCTACGTGTCAGAAGAAGAGCATATGATCAGGTGCAAGACACTATGGCAGTTCCCGGCACCGTCTGGTTTTGTCCTGCAGGCGTATCTGAGGAAGAAATAAAAATATTTGATGCGATTGACGACTGTATCCATCTATATATTCCCTCAAAACCATTCTCCGATACTGCATTATACGATTTTGATGTGGATCCTGCCCGTATAGAATTACAATATACCGGTGGTTTTCGGGATGAAATGGTGGAACAAATTGGCCGTGCTATAAAACGGGAGATGTGTGCACCCTCCTCTGTTGGTGATCTGCTGGTTGAAACATTACGGGTCACATTAGCTGCGCATTTGTTGCGTCATTATTCATCATTGGCACCGACTAAACAAACTCGAACAGGGCGAGGGTCCCTAAACCAAATCAGACTACAGCGCGTTATAGAATTTATTACTGCAAATGTGACCCGTAACATCTCTCTTATTGAATTGGCTGACGAAGCCTGTCTTAGTCCCTATCATTTTGCCCGGGCATTTAAAATATCAACCGGTATGACACCTCACCAGTTTGTCATGTCTAAGAAGCTAGACCTAGCCAAAAAGCTAATTGCAAGTCATAATTACTCGATCTCAGAAATTGCCTTTAGAACTGGATTTTCTAATCAAAGCCATTTTATAAAAGCTTTCAAAAGAACGACTGGCCTTACCCCAGGGAAATACAGAGAGAAATTCATATAAACTCTTTCTGCTTAAATTCGTAATCACTGACCACCCTCTCAATGTATGCTCATTCGCTCGAAAAACATTTATCCCGGAAGTCTCATTGAAACGGTCAAGCTTAATGGCGTTGACCCGCAAGCCTGGCTCACAGATGTCCTCAGCCGGGTCGCAGATCATAAAATCAGCCGCGTCGACGAACTACTCCCCTGGAATTATACGCTGTAGAGTAAGCGTTTGCCCACGGCCCCCATTTACTATTCTTTTGCATCTGCGATTATGCGTTTGATAATTTGCAGGCATTCACGCCCGCTTAATTTTGATCGGATACATAACCTATGGCACCTAAAAAGAGCTCCAACCCAAACCGCTGGAGCAAAAGTTTCAAGAAACGCCTGCTGTCCGAAGTGGCTGAACCAGGCAGCAGTTTCGAGAGGATAGCACGTCTGTATGGTTTGAAAGTGAACCAGCTTCTTGCATGGCAAAAAAGATATGGTGGCCCGCCAGTCGCCACAGGTCCTACGTTTTTTCCCATTGAGGTTCTGTCCGACGAAGAAAATGGTTATGAGAATCTGGCATCAGATGGTTTTGATGATCGGCCAACCGCTGGCCCATATTTTGAGATTGACCTGCCCTGTGGAACTCAATTGCGCTGCGGTCCGAGTTTAAACCCTGCGTTATTGAGCCAAGCTTTATCTGTATTAAGGGCATCGGTATGATCCCTGTTCCGAGCAATACCAAAATATGGTTGGCGGCAGGACGAGCAGATATGAGGCGCGGTTTTCCCGGGCT
Source organism: Alphaproteobacteria bacterium (assembly GCA_002401545.1). GTDB lineage: Bacteria > Pseudomonadota > Alphaproteobacteria > Sphingomonadales > Emcibacteraceae > Paremcibacter. The sequence goes on along the minus strand of NVTJ01000053.1, from coordinate 295 downwards.
TTCTGCTCTTGTGGAAAAGCAGTTAAAATCTGATCCTTACTGTAGTCATCTGTTTGTCTTCCGGGGCAAAAAAGGGGATTTGATTAAGATCATCTGGTGGGATGGACAAGGGGCTTGCCTGTTTTCAAAGCGTCTGGAATATGGCCGCTTCGTTTGGCCGTCTGCCAGAGAGGGTAAAATTATTTTAACGCCGGCACAATTATCGATGTTACTGGAAGGAATTGACTGGCGGATACCACGGCGGACATGGCAGCCATTGATAGCAGAATAATGTTGTAAAATAAGGGGATATTGG
>NVTJ01000052.1 GCA_002401545.1 Alphaproteobacteria bacterium | reverse complement strand
GCCGGAATTCTGGTGCCCTATCCCCATGCCACCGATGATCACCAGACTGAAAATGCCCGGGAAATGGTGCTGGGCGGGGGAGCATGGCTGTTCAGTCAGAAAGATTTTAACGCCGCCCGACTGGCAAAATTATTGCAACGTCTGGCCAAACGGCCCCGGGATGTCTTGCGGGCTGCGGAAGACGCCCGCAAGACTGGCAAGCCGTATGCGACAAAAGATCTGGCGGACCTGGTGGAACGACTGGCTTTGGTCAAGGGGGATACCCACAGCATACGGACGGAAAAGACAGATGAAAAGGGGGCGACAGATGAATAAGAATATTCAGCCGGTAAAAATTGGCCATCCCATCAATATCGGTATCCTGCATTTCGTCGGAATTGGTGGCATTGGTATGAGCGGTATAGCCGAAGTCATGCATAATTTTGGCTATAAAGTGCAGGGCAGTGATATTGGGATAAGTGCCAATGTGGAACGTCTGCGCGCGCTGGGCATCAAGGTGATGATCGGTCAAAGATCGGAAAATCTGGAAGAGGCCTGGGGCATTGTCTGTTCTTCTGCCATCAAGCCTGATAATCCGGAAGTTGTCGCCGCCCGTGCCGCCAAGATGCCGGTGATAAAGCGGGCTGAAATGCTGGCCGAACTGATGCGGTTGAAATGGTGTGTGTCCATTGCCGGAACCCACGGCAAAACCACGACAACCTCCATGGTGGCGGCGGTTCTGGATGAGGGGGGCTATGATCCGACCGTGATCAACGGCGGTATTATCAATGCTTACGGCACCAATGCCAGGTTAGGAGAAGGCGACTGGATGGTGGTGGAAGCGGATGAATCTGACGGCACCTTTGTCAAAATTCCGTCCACGGTGGCGGTGGTGACCAATATTGACCCGGAACATCTGGATTTTTACGGTGACTTTGAAGCGGAGAAAGAAGCTTTTCGCACTTTTGTCGAGAATGTACCCTTTTATGGTTTTGCTGTCATGTGTATTGATCACCCCGAGGTGCAGGCCCTGATCGGGCGCATCACCGACCGCAAGATCGTCACCTATGGTTTCACGCCCCAGTCGGATGTGCGTTGCACAGAGCTGCGCTTTGAAGAAGGCAGCGCCATATTCAATGTGGAAATTATCAACCGCGAGCAGGCTCGCCCGGAAATCCTGTCTGAGGTGAGGCTGCCCATGCCGGGGCGTCATAATGTCCTCAATGCCCTTGCTGCCATTGCGGTGGCCCATGAAATGGGGGTTAAGGCAGATGTGATCCGCAAGGCCTTTGTCAAATTTTCCGGCGTCAAGCGCCGCTTTACCAATATTGGCAAGGTCGCCGGTATTACCATCATTGATGATTATGCTCATCATCCGGTGGAAATTTCCGCCGTGTTAAGCGCCGCCCGTGAAGCCTATAAGGGCCGGGTGATCGCGGTGATGCAGCCCCACCGCTATTCCCGGCTTGAAAGCCTGTTTGATGATTTTTGCGGCTGTTTCAATAATGCGGATGTGGTGATTGTCTCGGATGTTTATGAGGCCGGGGAACAGCCCATTGAAGGCATTAACCGCGACAGTCTGGTGGATGGTATTCGTGCCGTAGGTCACCGTAATGTCATCGCACTGGCGGCGCCGGAACAACTGGTTCAGCAGGTCAGGGACATTGCCGAAGAGGGTGATATTGTGGTTTGTATGGGGGCTGGCACCATAAGCGGCTGGGCCTATGACCTGGCCAAAAATCTGGAAAATAAACCATGACCGCCGCGCAAAGGGATGACCTGCCCACAGTCAGGGGAAAATTTGAGGTCGATGCGTCTTTAAAAAAATTGACATGGTTCCGGGTCGGCGGGGTGGCGGATATTCTCTTTACCCCGGAAGACAGCGATGATCTGTCAGATTTTCTGCAGCATATTCCGGCTGATATGCCGGTCATGCCACTTGGGGTGGGATCGAATCTCCTGATCCGTGATGGGGGTATAGAGGGTGCTGTGATCCGTTTTGGCAAGAAATTTGCGGCCATTATCATTGACGGTAATGACATTATTGCCGGGGCGGGGGCACCGGATATTACCGTTGCCGGGGCCGCCCGGGACGCCCATCTTGCGGGGCTTGAATTTCTGCGCGGTATTCCGGGGACCATTGGCGGGGCGGTCAAGATGAATGCCGGGGCATATGGCGCTGAAATATCTGATATTTTAATTTCGGCAGAGGTCATGGACCGCCGGGGTGTCCGGCATGTGCTGACAGCGGATGATTTGCAGTTTTCCTATCGCCATTCCTCTCTGGCCGATGACATGATTTGCCTTTCCGTGCGTCTTAAAGGCCGCCCCGGTGTCAAAAGTGACATTGCAGACCGGATGAGGCAAATTGCCGATGCCCGTGAGCAAAGTCAGCCCCTGCGTACCCGCACCGGCGGCAGCACCTTCAAAAATCCTGATGGCGTCAAGGCCTGGGCGCTTATTGACGGGGCGGGATGCCGGGGGCTTCGGGTCGGCGGGGCCATGGTGTCGGAAAAGCATTGTAATTTCCTGATCAATACGGGCAATGCCACCGCCGGAGATATTGAAGAACTGGGCGAGGAAATCCGCCGCCGGGTGATGAATAATTCCGGGATCGGCCTGAAATGGGAGATCCGTATTGTGGGCCGTAAAGGGGGGAAGATATGAGCAAACATGTTGTTGTCCTCAAAGGTGGCTGGTCCGCTGAACGCGAGGTATCCCTGACCAGTGGCGCTGCCGTGGCCAAGGCTTTGCGGCAACAAAATTTTCAGGTGACAGAGGTTGATGCCACGCCGGAGATTGCCCGGGTTCTGACGGAATTGAAACCGGATGTGGTGTTCAACGCGCTTCATGGCCGGTGGGGGGAAGACGGCTGCCTTCAGGGTCTGCTGGAGATCATGAATATTCCCTATACCCATTCCGGGGTAATGGCCTCAGCCGTGGCGATGAATAAACCTCTGGCTAAAAAAATATTTCGTAATGGAGGTATTCCCTGCGCGCCGGATTGCATCGTGAACCGGGCCGAACTTTTTGAACGCGACCCGTTGCCGCGTCCTTTTGTGGTGAAGCCCTGTAATGAAGGATCAAGTGTCGGCGTTGTCATCGTAACCTCAGATTATAATCTCGTTTCTGATCAATCCGGTCCGTGGCAGGACAGCGGTGATTTAATGGCAGAATCATATCTGCCGGGCCGTGAACTGACGGTTTCGGTGATGGATGGCAAGGCGCTGACGGTAACCGAACTAAAACCACACGCGGGCTTTTATGATTATGAGGCCAAATATCAGGATGGCAAAACCGATCATATCATTCCGGCTGAACTGGATGGAAAAATGCTGGAGCAGATTATGTCGCTTGCCGAAAAGGCTCATAAGGTCATTGGCTGCCGGGGAGTTAGCCGGTCTGATTTTCGTCTGGATGATGGTGCGGATGGTGACAATATTCCCTATATACTGGAAATAAATACCCAGCCCGGCATGACGCCTCTGTCGCTGGTGCCGGAACAGGCGCGCCATTGTGGCATGACGTTTGGCCAATTGGTTTGCTGGATGGTGGAGGATGCCTCATGTGGTCGTTAAATAAGTCAAAATCACCTGCCAGAAGAGGGGTGACGCAAAGGCTGAAACGGCGTCGCCACCTCAGCCTCTTTCTGCGCAGTTTGTCCCTTGTGGTGGTCAGTATTTCTGTGATCAGTGCGGCCTATTTCTGGAAAAGCGGCCTGTTTGGGCAATGGGTGATGGAAGCCCGTGATACGGTTGACCGGCGCATTGCCGACGCCGGTTTCACCATCAATGAAGTCAGGGTCACCGGTCAGGAGAATACCAGCCTGAAACAGGTGCATGATGCCCTTGCGTTGTATGATGGTCAGTCAATAGTCTCCCTTGATCTGGACAAAATTCTTGAGCAGGTTGAAGCTCTGCCCTGGGTGAAGATGGCCACGGTCATCAAAATCATGCCCGATGCGCTGGCGGTTGCCATCACAGAACATGAAGCCGCCGCCCTGTGGCAGAAAAACGGTAAATTTTATCTGGTGAATAAAGCGGGGAAAATTATCACAGACAGAGAATTGGAAAAATATGCCTTTCTCCCCCATGTGGTCGGAAAAGATGCCAACGAAAACCTGACAGGCCTTTTGGCCATGAAAGATAAATACCCTGACCTTTTTGCCAAAGTAAAATCAGCCGTCTGGATTGGCCGGCGCCGGTGGAATCTGAATTTGGCAGGCGGTATTAAAATAAAATTGCCCGAGAAGGGGGCAGACCTTGCGTGGGACCGGTTATATGATTATCAGACCCGGCAGAAAATACTGACCAGAGACGTGCTGGTCATTGATTTTTGCCAGCAAGGCAAGACGATTGTGCGTCTGACACCGCAAGAAGCCCAGCGGCGGCGACTGCTGAAAAAATTCGGCAACAAGCAAGAGAGTATCTGATTTATGCGAGAGCAGGTTATTGCCGCATTGGACATTGGAACCAGCAAGATCTGTTGTTTTATTGCCAGAGTTGGTGAGGGGCAGAGCAGGCCGCGAGTGATTGGCATTGGACATCAGATATCTAACGGGATTAAATCTGGCACGGTGGTGGATATGGAAGAAACCGAAACCTCTATCCGGGCCGCCGTTGATACGGCAGAACGCATGGCAGGGGGCAGTCCGATCCATGACGTTTATGTCAATATTTCTGCGGGTCAGCCCAAATCCCGGATTTTCTCAATGGAAGTTGATGTGGCGGGCCATGAAATAAGTCAGCGCGATATTGATCATGTTCTGGCGGCGGGACGGGAATATTTACAGGATGAGGATCGGTTCATTCTCCATTCCCGCCCGATCAGTTTCAGCATAGACGGCGTTGTCGGGGCTAAAAACCCGCTTGGCATGTTTGGCGAAAAACTTGGGGTGGAAATTCACATATCCACCGCAGCGATCAGCCCGTTGAAGAATATTCAGACCTGCCTCAACCATTGTCATCTGAATTTAAAAGGCGTTGTGCTGACGCCCTATGCCTCGGGCCTGTCGGTGCTGGTGGCGGATGAACGCAAGCTTGGCTCCATATGTGTTGATATGGGCAGTGGCCTGACCAGCATTTCAGCTTTCCGGGAAAACGAACTTGTTTTTGGTGAAATTATTTGCCTTGGCGGCAATCATGTCACCCGGGATATTGCCCAGGGGTTGTCCGTGTCGGAGGCAAGGGCGGAGCGGCTTAAAATATTATACGGCGATTGCCTGTCTGGCCGGATTGTTGTGCGGGACCAGATTGATATTGTCCAGATCGGCGAAGATGGACAGGACCATGCCATGACCATACCCCGGTCTATGCTGACGGCTATTGTCAGTCCGCGGGTTGAGGAAATTCTGGAGCTGGTTCGTGACCGGATCATTGAAGCGGGCCTGGCGGATATGGTAGGTCGCCGGATTGTGTTCACTGGTGGTGCGAGCCAAATTCCAGGGTTGGAAGAACTGGCCGGAAAAATATTTTCCGTTAAGGCCGAACCGCTTCTTCGGGGAGATTTTTATGTGAGGGTCGGGCGGCCGGTCAGCGTCGATGGCCTGGCTGATTCTGCGGTGGGTCCCGTGTTCTCAACTTGTGCCGGGCTGCTGAATTACGGTGCAATGACACCGGATGAAATTCATTCCCTGCCAGCAACAAAAGCCGCAGGAAACCTTTTTTCACGTATTGGGGGCTGGATGAAGGACAATTTTTAGATAAAACCACCCTGAAACGGGTAAAAACGACTCGAAAATGAAAAAAAACGACTCAGGGTACATTTTTTTAAAGACAGGGCGAATCACATGATGTAAATTATAGTTAACACATTGTTACTGCATATTGAATCGCACATGAGCATCAAGCCGGATGGAGGGCGCAATGACCATAGAATTTACGACGACTGAATTAACTGAACTGACCCCAAAGATAACTGTGTTTGGCGTCGGCGGCGCCGGGGGTAATGCGGTCAATAATATGATCGACATGGGCCTTGAGGGCGTTGATTTTGTCGTCGCCAATACCGATGCCCAGGCGCTGGCCTATTCCAAGGCGGAACAGAAAGTACAACTTGGTGCCAAGCTCACCCAGGGACTTGGTGCCGGGGCCCGGCCCGAGGTGGGACGCGCCGCCGCCGAAGAAACTATTGACTTGATCCGGGAACATCTTCGCGGTTGTCACATGACCTTTATTACAGCTGGTATGGGTGGTGGCACGGGAACCGGGGCGGCCCCGATCATTGCCCAGACGGCGCGGGAAGAAGGTATTCTGACCGTCGGCGTTGTCACCAAACCGTTCCAGTTTGAAGGCAATCGCCGGATGGCTCTGGCGGAGCAGGGGATCAGGGAACTGGCGGAGTATGTGGATACTTTGATCATCATTCCCAATCAGAATCTGTTTCGTATCGCAAATGAGCGGACCACATTTGCCGATGCCTTTGCCATGGCCGATGAGGTGTTGCATTCCGGCGTGCGGGGCATTACCGACCTTATGGTATTGCCCGGGCTGGTTAACCTTGATTTTGCCGATGTACGGACGGTGATGTGTGAAATGGGTAAGGCTATGATGGGAACCGGTGAAGCCGAAGGTGAAAACCGTGCCCTGGAAGCCGCCGAAGCCGCCATTTCCAATCCGCTGCTGGATGAGGTTTCCATGAAGGGAGCCAACGGCGTACTGATCAATATTACCGGTGGTATGGACCTGACCCTGTTTGAAGTGGATGAGGCGGCCAACCGCATTCGCAGTGAGGTAAATCCGGAGGCCAATATTCTGGTGGGTTCTGCGCTCAACCCTGAACTGGATGGCAAGATGCGGGTATCTGTGGTGGCTACCGGCATTGATTCCGATGGACAGCCGCACCGTGAGGAGCCTCGGAAAACATATAGTTTTGATCCCAAATCCCGGATTGAAACCAAATCTGAAACCAATGAAGATTCTGATGTGGGATGGGATGAGCCGTTGGCGACCCGCAAAACGATTGTCGAGACGGCCATGGATGTGGTTGCCGACAGGGCAGAAGCCCCAGAGGAGGTTAAAGAGGAACCCCCGCTTGATCTGGTTAACGAGATTGAAAATATAACTGAGGTTGTCACGGATAATATCCGGCAGGAAACGGAAAATCTTTTGGCGCAATTAGCTGAGGGCATTGTCAGGAAGCCAGAGCAGGCCGCAGAAGAAGTGCCACCGGCTGAACTGGTTGCGCGCCGTGAGGAGCCGTTTATTTCAGCAGCGCCAGTGATGCCGAAAAAGCGTATGGAACCGTTGATACAGAAGGCTGATGCCTTTGCCGAGGCGGCAATGGCGAACGGCCCGGTGGTCAAGAAAGAATCCCGCAAACGGAGCATGTTTGATATATTTGGCTCTCGCCGCAAGGAGACGGTAAAAAAACAGGTTGATCTGCGTCAGGCTGATATGCTGAACCCGGAAATGGTAGATTCCAGCCCGGAAGCGGCTTCTGCGCCAAGTCAGTCTGCGGAAAAATCTCCGAACTCAAAGACCACTGAGCCTCTGATTGCGGATGATCCTGTTGTGGCACCCGGGTCGGTTTCGAAAGAAGGCGACCATCTTGAAATTCCGGCTTTTTTAAGACGGCAGGCCAATTGAAAATATTGCCTGAGACAAAAAAAGTAAAAATTTAGCGTATGTTTGATGAAGGTATAAAAACATCATTCTGGATTTCGGCAGAAATCAGAAGATGTGACGGGCTTTTCCTGCCCATGACAATCCTGCACCGGGGGGATGACGGCCGGGGTCTTGTGCTGGTCAAACAATATATTGCGGGCAAAGGTTGTATCCTCCATAACCGTAAAAGAGATGTGAATGGCCGGTTGGGTTGGCATAATCCCTTGGGGCCAGAGGTAATAGATGAGGGGGAGGCTGATGCATATATCGCCCGGCAACGAGGTTATGACGAAGACCTCTGGGTGATGGAAGTTGAAGATCCGAGAGGGCAATATTCACCCGCTACCTGACTTCCTGCTTCTTTTCTGCCCGAATTTGTGGCTTTTCTCTTTTTTTCTTGATTGATCCCTTGATTATTTTTCTTTGAAGTCTATCTGTTACAGTAGCTGTTAGCACTCTTACCCGATGAGTGCTAATCGGGATATATTTTAACATTTAAACAGAAGAGGTCTTTTGAAATGGGTTTTCGTCCTTTACACGATCGCGTACTTGTACGCCGTATTGATGCAGAACAAAAAACTGCCGGCGGCATTATCATTCCTGACAGTGCGCAGGAAAAACCAAGCCAGGGTGAGATCATTGCCGTGGGAACGGGCGCCAAAGCTGAAGACGGTACGGTAACGGCGCTGGATGTGAAAGCCGGTGATACCATATTGTTTGGCAAATGGTCCGGCACAGAAATAAAGATTGACAATGAAGATCTGTTGATCATGAAAGAATCCGATATCATGGGTATTATCGAATAACCCTTCCCCTCAGATATAAATTTTAAAAAGGAAAAATATAATGGCTGCAAAAGACGTAAAGTTTGGCTCTGATGCTCGCGCTCGTATTATGAATGGCGTTGATATTCTGGCTAATGCGGTAAAAGTAACACTTGGTCCCAAGGGCCGTAACGTCCTTCTGGACAAATCATTCGGCGCCCCGCGCATCACCAAGGACGGTGTTTCCGTTGCCAAGGAAATCGAACTTTCCGACAAGTTTGAAAATATGGGCGCCCAGATGGTCCGTGAAGTTGCCTCCCGCACCAATGATGTGGCCGGTGACGGCACCACAACCGCGACAATTCTGGCTCAGGCCATCGTTCGTGAAGGTTTCAAGGCCGTGGCCGCTGGTATGAACCCCATGGACTTGCGCCGGGGCGTTGATCTGGCGGTTGTCAAGGTTGTTGCCGACCTGGAAAGCCGGACAAAATCTATTTCCACCAGCGAAGAAGTGGCACAGGTGGGATCCATCTCCGCGAACGGTGAATCCGATATCGGTCAGATGATCGCCGACGCCATGGATAAGGTGGGCAAAGAAGGTGTGATCACCGTTGAAGAAGCCAAAGGGCTGGAGTCAGAACTGGAAGTGGTTGAAGGTATGCAGTTTGACCGCGGTTATCTGTCACCCTATTTCGTAACCAATGCGGAGAAAATGTCCGTTGATCTGGAAAGCCCTTACATCCTGCTTCATGAATCAAAATTGACAAGTCTGCAACCCATGCTGCCTTTGCTGGAAGCTGCCGCACAGTCAGGCCGTCCCCTGCTGATTATTGCTGAAGACGTGGAAGGCGAAGCGCTGGCGACCCTGGTTGTTAATAAATTGCGCGGCGGATTGAAAATCGCGGCGGTGAAAGCCCCCGGTTTTGGTGACCGTCGCAAATCCATGCTCGAAGATATTGCTATTCTGACCGGTGGTCAAGTTGTGTCCGAAGATCTGGGCATCAAGCTGGAGGCCGTCACATTGGATATGCTGGGAACGGCCAAACAGGTTAGCATCACCAAAGATGACACAACCATCATTGATGGTGCCGGTGAGCGCGAAGCCATCGAGGCCCGTTGTGGTCAGATCCGCAACTCAGTGGAAAATACATCTTCCGATTACGACAAGGAAAAACTGCAGGAACGTCTGGCCAAGCTGGCCGGTGGTGTTGCCGTGATTAAAGTCGGTGGCGTTACGGAAATCGAAGTGAAAGAACGTAAAGACCGCGTTGACGATGCGTTGCATTCAACACGCGCCGCTGTTGAAGAAGGCATTGTCCCCGGTGGTGGTTCCGCACTTCTCTTTTCTATCCGCGCCCTTGAAGGTGTTGAAGGTGCTAATAGTGACCAGACTGTGGGTGTGAACATCGTGCGTAAGGCACTGGAAGTGCCGGTTCGTCAGATCGTTGAAAATGCCGGTGAAGACGGTGCCGTGGTTGCGGGCAAGCTGAAGGAAAGTGATGACTATAATTTTGGTTTTGATGCGCAGAAAGAAGAATATACGGACATGATCACGGCGGGTATCATTGATCCCACCAAAGTTGTGCGCACCGCGCTTCAGGATGCGGCGTCTGTTGCCGGTCTTCTGATTACCACAGAAGCCATGGTTGCTGACCTGCCGGAAGACAAGTCTGCCATGCCTGCCATGCCTGACATGGGCGGTATGGGCGGCATGGGTGGTGGTATGGGCTTCTAAGCCGTATTTTCCCACCGTATATGATCAGATTGGAGCCGGAGAATTTTCTCCGGCTCTTTTTTTGTTTTGGCAGGGCGTCATTCTGTTATATAAATTTCTGAGTAATATTTATCAATGGGACCGGGCATTGTCTGAACAGGAAAAATTATTTGATATTCGCGATTGGGTGCCTTATCAACTTTGGCGCCTGTCACAGGAAGCGGGCTATATTCTTGAAGATAATTATTCCCTGAAATATAATATCAATGGTGACAGTTGGCGTTTTATGGCCATGCTGGCAAGCTCAGCGCCCATATCGGCCAAGCGACTGGGCGAAACTCTGGATATGGATCAGGTACAGGTCACCCGCGCCCTGAACAAACTTCTGGATAATGGCTACATCAGCCGCCGCACCGACCCCCGCGACCGCCGCAAGGTTATCCTGAACCTGAGCAAAAGCGGGACCGAGGTCTATCAGGCGATTGTGGTTATGGCGAAAGATCTGGAGAGCAGGTTACTGGCCCAGATGCCCGAGGAGGAGCAGGAAAATTTCCGGGGAACGTTGAAAGGGCTGCTGAGCAGTGTGGAACGCATGCGTTAATGATATCGTTTTAGTAAATAATGTGGATTGGAGATTAAATAGAGCGCTTTCGTTATGCCGGACTTGATCCGGCATCCGTTTTTATATCAGCATAATCAGTTGATTTTAAAGGGTAATATCTATGTATAGATGGACCCCGGCTCGGGGGCCGGGGTGACGGTGGGGTCTGTAATTCTAAATATACTTTTGATGGTCTTGTCTATTTGCCAGCACACGAATGATCAAAACTTCATTCTGTTTCAGCTTGTAATAGATGACATGGCCTTCATAGGCATGGCGAAAATAGCCCGTCCTAATATCATTGATGCTCCGACCGATATGGGGATGTTCTGTGATGAGTGTGAATGAATCCAGCAGACCACGGGTATATTTTTCAGCCTGTTGTTCGCCAAAATTCTCGTAAGTATAGGCATATATGCTGAAATAGTCGGATTCCGCTTTCGGCAGCAGCCTGTAGTTAACCCTTATGTTTCAGGCCAACCCTCCGTCTTGCTTCGGCACGTAATTCTTCGCGGGTCCACTGGCGGGATTCTCCGCTTTCTTCGCCCTCAATCAGGGCCTGAATAAGTGCCTCACGTTGGTCTTTACGGTTTTGATCCCGCCGGACCAGATCGCGAATATAATCGCTGACGCCACTGAATTTCCCGTTATTGGCTTGGACTTCTATCCAGTCTTTCATGGGGTCAGGTAGGGATACCGTTACAGTTGCCATGATATGTTCCTTTGGTATTTTATATTTCGATAATATAGCAGAAATTCTTAATATTTCCTAATATTTCTTATAATATTGCCGAAATTACCAATCTTCGTCATGCCGAACTTGTCCCCTAATCCTTCAGAACCTCAGCAATCTTGTCAACGATCAAGTCGATATGTTCATTCTCAATAACCAGCGGCGGGGCGAGGCGGATCACATGTTCGTGGGTTTCCTTGCATAATATGCCCTTCTTCATCAGAGCCTCGCAATAGGATCGTGCGCCGCCCAGTGATTTATCCAACTCAATGCCCACAAACAGGCCCCGGCCACGGATTTCGATAATTTTATTGGTCCGAATGGTCTGTAGCTTTCGCATCAGGTAATCGCCCAGAATTTGCGAGCGTTCGGCCAGATTTTCATCCTCAATTACCTGCAAAGCCGCAAGTCCGATTGCCGCGCCCAGAGGATTGCCGCCAAAGGTGCTGCCATGAATACCGGGGGTGAAGACATCCATGATCTTATCAGAAGCGAGGATGGCCGATACCGGGTAGACGCCGCCACTTAACGCTTTGCCGACAATAAGAACATCCGGCGTGGCATTTTCTTCATGCTGAAAACAAAACAGCCTGCCGGTGCGGCCAAGGCCGGTCTGGATTTCATCAAGCACGAATAACACTTCATTCTGTTTGCATATTTTACGGGCCTCAGTGAGGTATCCTTCATCAGGGATGATAATCCCGGCCTCACCCTGAATAGGTTCCATGATGAGGGCAACGGTGTTTGGCGTGATTGCCTGCGCAAGGGCGGTGAGGTCGTTATAATCAATCAGTTTGAAACCGGGCATGAAGGGGCCGAAATTTTTCCGGTAATCCGGTTCGGACGACATGCTGACGGTGGCCATGGTGCGGCCATGAAAATTATCCCGTACCACAATAATCTCTGCTTTGTTGTCCTCAACGCCCTTGATTTCATAGCCCCATTTACGCACGGCCTTGATGGCGGTTTCCACGGCTTCGGCCCCGGTATTCATGGGTAATGCCTTGTCCATCTTTGCCATCTGACACAGCTTTTCAAGGAAAATGCCCATCTGATCATTGTGAAAAGCACGAGAGGTCAGGGTGATTTTCCGGGCCTGTTTAATCATGGCCTCAATAATTTTCGGGTGGCAATGGCCCTGATTAACCGCGGAATAGGCACTGAGGCAGTCCAGATATTTGTTGCCGTCCGTATCCCATACCCATATGCCTTCGCCCTTTTCCAGAACCAGCGGCAGCGGGTTGTAATTATGGGCACTGCGGCGTTCGGTCTGATCTATGATCTGTCGTTGATCGGTCATGATGTTATTTTTTCCGGTTATGGCTATGGGGCGGGAAGATTTGACGGCCAAACAGACTGGCGGTCAGTTCAATGGCGAGCTTTGCCGTGCTGTTCTGAAAATCCAGAGCGGGGTTGATCTCCATGAGGTCCAGCGAGATCATCCGTCCTGAATCATGGATCATTTCCATGCAAAGCTGAGCCTCACGGTAGGTCAGCCCGCCGGGGATTGTGGTGCCGACGCCGGGGGCGATGGTCGGGTCAAGGCTGTCCACATCAAAACTCACATGAATATAGGCGTCTTTCGCCGCCACATCGGCAAGGATTTGTATCATGGCCTCCCGCATACCAATCTCGTCAATGCAGCGCATGTCATAGGTGACAACACCGGCATTTACGACCAGTTGTTTTTCGGCGGCGTCAACGGAACGGATGCCGATCTGGTAAATATTGGCGGCCTCGACCATGGGAACCGCATGGCCAAGGCTAAGCAGTTCCTGTGGCCCGTATCCGGCGGCGACTGCCACCGGCATTCCGTGAATATTACCCGATGGGCTGGTGTCACAGGTGTTGAAATCAGAATGGGCATCAATCCAGATGACGCAGAGATTTTTGCTGACCGAGGCGCAATAACGGGCCACGGCAGCAATGGAGCCGATGGACATGGCATGATCACCGCCCAGCATGACCGGCAGATTTCCTTCGCTAATCTCGCTAAAGACGGCTTCCTGAATATTCTTGCACCAGATCACATTTTCCCGTAAGTGCCGGTAGCCACCAATAGCAGTGCCTTCAGGTTTTTTGGGCCCGAACAGATTGCCGGTGTCCTTGACGGTAAGGCCAAGCTTTGTCAGCATATTGGAAATCCCGGCAACGCGCAGGGCCTCTGGCCCCATGGTGGCGCCCCGGTCTCCGGCACCGATATCACTGGGTACCCCGATCAGCGAAATATTTTTTCTCATGTAATAAAAAACCTTTTTTCAGCTAAATTTTGTCTGTTTAGAATAGTTTTACATGGATGGGGGAAAATGAAATATCTAATTTTGGGAGAATGCCGAATATTATGCGGGGAACTTGATTGTTGCGATAGATTGTTTTAAATTGTTGAAAAATAATAAGTTATGTAAAGTATAGAAATACGGAGTATGGAGTAATGACGAAAAAAAGAGCTATTGATCGAGTTGATCTGAAGATTCTTTCGATTCTGCAAATTAATGCGCGCATCACCAATCATGATTTGTCCAGTGAGGTTAATCTATCGCCCAGTTCCTGCCTGCAACGGGTACGACGTCTGGAAGATGAGGGCTATCTTCAATCCTATATGGCGGTCATAAACCTGAATAAAATTTGCCGTACGGTGACAGTTTTACTGACGGTAAGCCTGCATGATCACAGCAACGCCAATTTCAAGACATTTGAGAAAGCGATCAATGATTTCCCGGAAATTGTTGAATGCTACACGGTCAGCGGTAATTTTGATTATTTCCTGCGCATTGTCTGCCCGGATATGGACCGTTATCTGGAACTGAATGATAAATTAATTGATTGTATGGAGGGGGTTGCCAATATCAGCAGCCATGTGGCACTGGCGACCACAAAAAGCTTCAAGGGCTATGCGCTGGAAAAACTGGTTGATTAATTTTTCTTAAAAGCCCAACAAAATATTCTTTTGACCGTTGTTCTTGGCTCAAATCCCTATGGTTTGAGCCAGTCTATTCCGGGCAGATTTGCTAAAACTCCCTTTTCATAATACAGTAATTTACTTTTAACAAAATAAGGAGAGGGTTTATGAGTAATAAATATCTTTATATGGTTGTGGGAGCCATCATCGCAGTTGTCTGGTTTTATACGGGGCAGACGGCTTATTATGCAGCGGGGGCAACCGGCATGTCGGATGATTGGTGGTATGCCATGATACTGGCAGTTGGACTTGGTGCTGGCTCCACCGGGGGTAATGATGTGGTTTCAATTTTTGTTGAATCCATCAAGGGTTATGTCCCGACAATCATCTTGTTGGCGATATTTTCGCTTGTCGGCTATTGCCTGTATGTGGTTGCCATAGAGCGTGCAACCCCTGATATAGCTATGGTGGTAAAGACAGTAATAAGCATTGTGGTCAGTGCATTCCTGACCAATATGACCCTAAGCTATCTTAGAAAAGCCAACGCATAGGCGATCTATTATTTCAAGTGAAGCCCGGAGGATGAATACCCTCTGGGCTTTATTGTTTTTCCAACCACTTTTTAAGGGTTTTCATGGGCAGGAACAGGCGGTTTGGTGTGGCCGGGAATGGGATGAAGCCAGAATGCCGCCAATAGGCGCGGGCTTCATCGTCAGTGGCATCGACGATAAGGGCGAAAGATCCGACCTTTCCCGCATGAACTGTAACGTTTAGCAGGACATGCCCCAGCAACCATGCCCCAACGCCATGCCCTTTCCATTTCTCATGAACGGCAAATTGCCCCAACAATGTGCAGGGAACGGGTCTTGTAACGGGCAGGCCTTTTGCGGCAAACTCCGTTAAATCTCCGGCCTCAATGCTGAGGGCGGACAGGGCGTAAAAGCCTGCAATATCGGCTTCATTTCCACCCTCCAATATGAAAACGGCGGCCAGGCCACGTTTCATATCCTGACTTGCACGGCTTTGCAGATAGTCATTCAGAGGTTTTTTGCCACATGAGAAATCTCCCCGTTTATGACGCTTCATCAGGGGTGATATTTTTGGCGCAAAGGGTAATGCCACAGTGCTTAATCCTGTTGATGCGCCTTAATCGCCCGCTTCATATAGGGTGTTGCCTCATGGGGCTCAAGGAAGGCATTGACGAAAGCCTGACGGTCATCATCATCCAGTATCATCACACCAGCGTCTTCCAAGACCCGTTTGGCATGTTTTATGGCATCAGTCAGAATGAAGCTGCTCACCTTCATACCCCGCAATGCGGCAGCACGCTCAATGAGCGCTTTATCCTGAGCGCGCGCCCGTAAGTTAATATGGGCCTCTTTAGTATTGGTCGTGGCAGCAGCCTGTGCCATTTTGTCCTCCAATATATTAATGTGCGTACATTGTATATACACTAATATTGATAAAGTGAATAATCAATTAAACAATGAAAATACCTTTACCTTTGTCCCTATTCAAAGCAGAAAGACTTGTCTTATGGTTAATCCGGCCCTTTATGACATAAAGGGCCGCTGGCGACGAGAGGCCTTCTCGCTGTCAGCGGCGGGGGATGGAAGTGCGGATTTGCAGGAGACGGAAGAAGTAATAAATATCAAGCTACACACAATAAACGTATGTTATGCGGTTTAATATTGTTAACCGTTGGTTTTGCTACGCAAATTGTTGCTGCCTGGTTATGATATTAAGGTTTATGCCGTGGTCAGTCCGCCGTCAAAGGCCATCGCCTGTCCGGTCGTGAAGCTGTTCTGATCGCTGCATAGCCACATCATGCCATCTACGATTTCTTCCGCCGTTCCCAGCCGTCCCATGGGAATGACGTTAGCCATATCCTGTTCGCGTTTTTTACCATTCTCACCACTGATGATCGGGTCAATGATCGCGGTGTGGCAAAAGGCCGGGCAGATGGCATTGATGCGGATATTCTTGCGGGCATATTCCAGTGCCGCGCTTTTGGTCAGGCCGATAACCGCATGTTTGCTGGCGCTATAGGGTGCGGCAAAGGGCGCGCCGATCAATCCTGCGACCGAGGAGACATTGAGGATCACGCCGTGGCCCTGTTTCATCATCTGCCGAAGCTCATTTTGCATACAGAGGAAAACCCCGCGCACATTCACCGCCATGTTAAGATCGAATTCTGACAGGCTGGCCTCGGCCACGCGGGCCATATTATGGGCGATTCCGGCATTATTAATGGCAATGTCAAGGCTGCCAAAATGATCAATTCCGGCCTTGACCATCTGTTCCACATCCTGTTCGTTGCTCACATCGCACCGCATGGCAAGGACATGATCATCACCAAGCCCGAGAAGGCTCATGGTTTCATCAAGTCCTGTCATATTAACATCGGACAGCACCAGTTTTGCGCCGGCTTTGCTGAATTCAAGGGCGGCGGTGCGGCCAAAACCGGACCCGGCTCCGGTGATCTGAACTATCTTTTCTTCAAATGTAATATCCATGAGGTTTCCTTAAATCTTTTGTTGTTCTTTTAAAATGCTAATGGCTTTTTCCGCTAAGGGAGATACCATTTTCCCCATTTCGTGAGCTTTGGCATTTGAGGCATTGCCGTCAAGACTGCGTTTCATGACACCCTGCAGTATGGCGGCCAGTCTGAAGAAACTAAAGGCCAGATAAAACGGCCAATGGTCCATTTCCCCCCACCCCATACGCTTGGTATATTCCTTGATATATTCTTCTTCTGTGGGCAGGCCGTTGGCTTTGCGGTCAAACCCGTCCAGCCCCCTGATCCGGGCATTATGGGGCAGGCGCCATTGCATGCATTGATAGGCCAGATCGGCGAGGGGATGACCCAATGTGGACAGCTCCCAATCGACAACAGCGATGATCTCGGGTCTTGTGGGGTGAAAGATAAAGTTATCCAGTCTGAAATCCCCGTGGATCAGGCTGACCCTGCCGTCATCTTCGGGAATATTGTTGCTGACCCAGTCCATCAATTGTTCCATGGGAGCAATTTTTTCAGTTTCGGATGCCTTATATTGTTTGGTCCAGCGGCCAATCTGACGTTCGAAATAATTTCCGGGCTTGCCGAATTCCAGCAACCCCTGTGCGATAAGATCGACCGAATGAATGGCGGCCAGAACCCGGTTCATTTCATGATATATGGCGGTGCGTTCAGAATTATCCAGCTCGGGCAGGGACGGGTCCCAGAAGATACGTCCTTCCACAAAATCCATCACATAAAACCAGCTGCCGATAATATTATCGTCTGTGCACAGGTGAAGCGGCGTTGCCACAGGAACCTCTGTTCCGGCCAGCGCCTTGGTCACCCGGTACTCCCGGTCCACTGCGTGGGCGGATTTGAGCAGCATTCCCGGTGGTTTCTGGCGCAGGACATATTTGCCAGATTTGGCGGTGATCATGAAGGTCGGGTTTGATTGACCCCCGGCAAATTTTTCCAGACTGATCGGCCCTTTAAAGCCATCAATATGCGGTTCCAGATAGTTTGAGAGTTTCTGTTCGTCTATCATATTAAAAGGACTTTACCATATGGCCGCCATCGACCACAAGGGTTGTGCCATTGATGAAGGAAGAGGCTTCACTGGCGAGCAAGAGCAGCGGCCCGTCCAGTTCATCCAGACGCCCAAGCCTTCGCGCGGGGATGGTTTTGATATAAGCCTTGCCCCGGTCGGTGTCAAAAAAGTCCGCGTTCATTTCGGTCTTGAAATAACCGGGCGCAATGCTGTTAACGCGAATGTTATAGCGCATCATTTCCGACGCCATGCAGCGGGTCATATGGATAACCGCCGCTTTGGAGGTGGCATAGCTGGTCTGCAAAGTCTGGAAAGCCATGCCCAACAGGGACGAAATATTGATGACCACACCGGGCTTGCCCGCCGCGACCAGCCTCTTACAACCCTCTTGCGCCACCCGCATCACGCCTTTCAGGTTGGTATTCATGGTGAAGTCCCAGCTATCCTCATCAATTTCAAGGAAGGCTTTCGAGTCCGCGACCCCGGCATTGCTGAGGATAATATCCACCAGCCCCAGATGTTTTTCCGCTTCGTCATAGGCATTACGGATGCTGTCCATATCTGTCACATCCATGGTGACGGCCATAACCTCGCCGCCCATCTTTGTAATTTCCTGCACCAGCTTGTCCAGCTTGTCCCGCCTGCGGGCTGCGACGATAACCTTGGCTCCGGCGCTGGCCAGTGTTTTGGCAAAATGAGCCCCAAGACCGCTGGAGGCGCCGGTGACGAGGGCTATTTTTCCGTTCAGATTGAAAAGATTTTGCATTATCTTATCCTTATTTACGCAGTGGCGGTGTGAGGTAGGGCAGGGTGAAGCCGGGCTTATTCTGGGCTTGCTTGATTTCCAGTCGGGCAATGGCGCGCAGGTGAACCTCGTCCGGCCCGTCGGCGAACCGTAGCGCCCGGCCCCATGTCCAGATGTCGGCCAGTGGTGTGTCCGGGGAAATGCCCATGGCCCCGAAAACCTGCATGGCCCGGTCGGCGATGGTGGTCTGCATTTGCGGCACGATGGCCTTGATCATGGAGATTTCCTTGCGTGCCCCCTTGGCTCCCACCTTGTCGATCATGTCGGCGGTTTTCAGAACAAACAAACGCGCCTGTTCAATTTCCATGCGCGAGCGGGCAATTCCCTCGCTGACGGCCCCATGCTGATGCAGGTATTTGCCGAAAGCTTTGCGGTCGAGCGCCCGTTCCACCATCAGGTCCAGCGCTAGTTCAGACTGGCCGATGGAGCGCATGCAATGGTGTATGCGT
>NVTJ01000051.1 GCA_002401545.1 Alphaproteobacteria bacterium | reverse complement strand
TAGCACCTTTAAAGCATAAACTTTAATCCCATATCGAATAAAGTCAGTTACAACGAGTTGCTCACAGCCGAAAACCCGCCAGCGGCGAGAATGATATGGCTCGTGCGCCGCCGCTTCATGAACGCCGCCATGCTGAATTGAGATTTCCCAAATTATCCCTGACGCCGCTTTTGGTCAGGGCCAGAACCATTCCCATAACGATGGCCATGGACAACAGAGAGGAGCCGCCGTAGCTGATAAAGGGCAAAGTCATCCCTTTACTGGGCAGGAGGGAAAGATTAACACCAAGATTGATAAAAGCCTGAAGGCCAAACAAAATGATCAGGCCGGAAGCGGCCAGAAAAACAAATAAATCCGTTTCTTTCATTAGATTTATCAGGCAGCGAACAACAATGACGGCAAACAGGCAAATTAATATCAGGCACAGGATTATGCCGAATTCCTCGCCGGTAACCGCAAAAATAAAGTCAGTATGGGCATCAGGCAGAATTTTCTTTACCGCCCCTTCACCCGGTCCCCGGCCAAACAAACCCCCACTGCGAAAAGCATTCAGGGCCGTATCCACCTGATAAGTATCGCCCGTTCCCGGAAATATAAAGCGGTCAATACGGCTGGTCACATGGGGCAGAAACATATAGGCCAGAAGAACACCGGACATGCCCAGCCCGGCAAGACCCAGCACCCATATCATCGGCAGACCCGCCATGAAAAACTGGACCGCCCAGACCAGGGAGATCAGGATAGCCTGCCCGAAATCCGGTTGAGCTATCAAAAATACCATGACAATCAGATACGAAATAATGGAAATGAACCAGCCTTTGAATTTAGGGTTTTTATGAACTTCGGAGAACATCCAGGCCGAAAATACTATGAAGGCCGGCTTGAGAAGTTCAGAGGCCTGAAGGGTAAAACTGCCAATACGCAGCCAGCGGCGCGCGCCTTTGGCTTCCGGTGCGATAGCCATCGTCAGCGCCAGAAGACAAAGACAGACCAGAAACAGCACGACCCCCAACCGCCGAACCCATATGATGGGCAACAGTGATATCCCAAACATGGTCGTCATGGCCAAAATCAGGAAACTCAGTTGTCGTTTGACAAAATGAAAAGGCTCCAGATCAAGTTTTTCCGCAATGGCCGGACTGGCGCCGAATGTCATGACAATACCAAAAGCAATCACCCCCGCAAGGGCCAGCAAAAGCCAGCGATCCACGGTCCACCACCAGTTGCTGATCAGGCTAGTATCGGTTCTTGAAAAAACTGTCATATCCTACCTCAACTTCAATGTGGCAAGACCGACCAGAGCCAGCAATACCGCAATAATCCAGAAACGAATGACGATGGTGGGTTCCGACCAGCCTTTTTTCTCATAATGATGGTGGATGGGTGCCATGCGAAAGACTCTTCTGCCGGTCAGTTTAAAGGAAACTACCTGAACAATGACCGACACCGTTTCCAGAACAAAAAGTCCGCCGACAATGCCAAGAACGATTTCATGCTTGGTGACCAGGCTGACAACCCCAAGCGCCCCGCCCAGCGCCAGACTGCCGGTATCCCCCATGAATATCATGGCTGGCGGCGCGTTATACCACAGAAACCCAAGGCCGGCGCCAATGATTGCGGCACAAAATACCGCCAGTTCGCCCGCACCAGCCACATAGGTTAACTGAAGATAGTCGGCAAAAACACTATTGCCTGCCAGATAGGCAATCAGAGCAAAAGTACCGGACGCTATGATCACCGGCATGATCGCCAGACCATCCAGTCCGTCTGTCAGGTTAACGCTGTTGGACGACCCCACCAGAATGAATATGGCAAAGGGGATCATGAACCAGCCCAGATCAATCAGGGTATCCTTGAAGAACGGCAGAGCCAGACCGGTACCCATCCCCGGTCCGGCCTTGTCCATAATGATCAGTATGGCGGCAACAGAAACTATAATCTCCATCAACAGTTTTATTCTGCCCGATATGCCATCAGAACTGGATCTTGTAATTTTATAATAATCATCCAGAAAACCGATCAGGCCAAATCCGCTGGTCACCACAAGACAGGCCCAGATATATTGATTGGACAGGTCCGTCCATAATATTGTGCCCACAGACAACCCCAGCAGAATCAGAAAACCGCCCATGGTCGGGGTGCCCTGTTTCGTCAACAGATGGCCTTCCGGGCCGTCGAGCCTGATGGGCTGGCCTTTTCCCTGTCTCTTTTTTAACATGCCAATGATCGAGGGACCACAGAGAAAGCTGATCAGAAAAGCGGTCATCAAGGCCCCGCCGGCGCGAAAGGTCAGATATCTGAAAAGGTTGAATATCCCGAAATCATCACTCAGGGGATATAAAAAATGATAGAGCATAAATCTATTTCCTTCACACGGCCTGTTTTACAGCCGAGACTTCCATATCCAGTATTTTATCAACAACCACCGTCATGCCACTGGCATTTGACCCCTTGACCATCACCACATCCCCGGAACGCAGGTCACGGATCAACCTCGCCTCCAGTGCCGCCCGGTCATCAAAATGCCCGCCATTGCGAAATCCTGCCAATCGCTCGGACAATTTTTTCATATGAGGACCAACTGTATATACCCGGTCAATATTTTTATCCTTCACCTCATCCGCCAGCGCCGCATGCAGGTCATCACTTTTTTCGCCAAGTTCTGCCATATCCCCTAGAACAGCTATCCATCGCACCTGTTCATGGGGTGATATCTGTACCAGAGTCTCCATCGCCGCCCTCATGGACGCGGGGTTGGCATTATAGCTTTCATCAATCAGCAGAATTGATGACTCCCCGGAAATATCCAGAAAAATCCGGTGGCGGCGTCCGCGCCCCTTGAGAGGTTTCGTTTCCGCAAGTCCCAGGCCCGCAAGCCCCAGATCACCGCCCACGGCCTCCACCGCCGCCAGAATAGCCAGACTGTTCATGACCCAGTGATGACCGAGCATACCAATCTTGAAAGTCATGATCTGCCCCCTGATACTGGCGATAACGCAGCTGCAGGTGTCCTGGAATATCTGCCGTAAAATATAAACATCGGCGCTGTTGTCCGAACCGAATGAAATGATGTTTTTAATACCAGCCGCACAGGCTTTATCATGCAGGCGGCCATACTGGCGGTTATCATGATTGAGGATCACCGTACCGCCGGGCATCATGCCGTCAAAAATTTCCGCCTTGGCATCGGCTATTTCCTCAATATTCCTGAAAAACTCACTATGGGCCAGTTCCACAGTGGTGATAATCACCACATGGGGCCGGACCATTTCTGACAAGGACTTAAGCTCACCCGCGTGATTCATCCCCAGTTCAAATATGCCATAGTCAGCATCCCGGGGCATTCGCGCCAAAGACAGGGGCACGCCAATATCATTATTGTAGCTGAGGACACTGGCATGAATTTTTTTATTACGGGCCAGCGCATTCTTCAGCGCCTCCTTGGTGCCGGTCTTGCCGACGCTGCCGGTAATGGCAATGATCGGTATAGTCACCCGCGCCCTCGCGGCCCGGCCCAGCATTTCCAGGGCCACCTTGACATCATTCACGCTTATGAGGAATTTGGGATCAAGTCCGGCAACCGGCTTGCTGACAACAACAGCAGCCGCCCCTTTGGCAATGGCCATTTTGACATAATCATGACCATCGGAATAGGGTCCGGTCAAGGCAAAAAACAGATCGCCCTCCATCAGAGTCCGGCTGTCAATGGAAATCCCCCGGCATTGCAAATTATCCGCCACTTCTGTGCCAAGTATTTCTGTGATTTCCTGACCTGTCCAAAGCGGCATCATGCGCTGGCCCTCCGTCCCTGTGGAGCGGAAGCAATGACAGAGCGGATTTCCGACCTGTCGTCAAAAGGCCGGATGCTGTCCCCGACAATCTGCCCCTGCTCATGCCCTTTGCCGGCCACCAGCAGAATATCGCCTTTTTCCAGGGCATCGACAGCGGCCCTGATTGCCTTGGCGCGGTTGCCGATTTCAACCGCATCCGGGCAACCCTGTAAAACCTGGGACCTGATCAGGTTTGCATTCTCGTTGCGGGGATTATCATCAGTGACATAGACCCGGTCGGCCAGTCTTGCGGCGATTTCCCCCATAATTTTACGCTTGCCCTGGTCCCGGTCTCCACCACAACCAAAAACGACCGATAATTTTTGTCTCGCATGGGGCCTTATGGCGCTAAGCACCGTTTCCAGCGCATCGGGCGTATGGGCATAATCCACATAAATTCTGGCACCGGAGGCGTGCCGCCCGGCCTGCTCCATCCTGCCGGGGACCGCCTTGAGATAAGACAGGGCCTTGAAAGCCTGTTTCACATCGCCGCCACTGCCAATGACCAGACCAACCGCCATCAGGGCATTCATCGCCTGAAATATGCCGGTAAGGGGCAGGGACAGGTCATGAATTTCCGACTTATAACTTATAGTAATATCCTGACCTATCTCGGACGTACGCTGGTGCAGAAGACGAATGTCACCCGTATGATGGCCCACTGTAATCACCCGGTGGCCCCGCGCCCAGCAAATATCGGCTATTTCCATGACGGCCGGGCTATCCGCATTCAACACCGCGACCCCGCCCGGCTTCATGACCTCACCAAACAACCGGGCCTTGGCATAATAATAATTTTCCGAACTGCCGTGATAATCAAAATGATCCCGGGTCAGGTTGGTAAAAGCCGCAACGGATACATTGATACCATCCAGCCTGTATTGCGCCAGCCCGTGACTGGAGGCTTCGAATACCACATGGTCAACACCCGCGTCACAGAGATCACTCATCGCTGATTGCAGGGTTACCGGATCCGGCGTGGTCAACCCTGTCTGCCGGCTCACCCCCGGTGCCGTGATCCCCAACGTGCCGACCATACCGGCCTTATAGCCCATATACTGCCATATCTGGCGGGTAAAGGAGGCAACGGACGTCTTGCCGTTGGTTCCCGTTACCGCGACAATTGTTTCCGGCTGCCGGTCAAAATAACATGCCGCCATATGGGCAAAAAGACGGGCCGGTATCTGATCAGTAATCCAGATAATATCCTCATTATCCTGCGCCGCATCAGGACGGCAAAGAACAGCCACGGCTCCCGCCTTTATGGCCTGATCAATATATTCTGCCCCATCAACCTGAGTACCGGGCAAAGCCGCAAAAAGAAAACCCTTCTTCACTGTCCTGCTGTCAGCCGTCAAGCCCGTGATACCCACATCACGTTTCATTGCCTTGCCCTTTAGCAATTCAGAGAGCTTCATTTTGTTCCATTTCTAATTACTTTTGGCATTTACCAATAGCAAATTCTGATATTTTGTTTTAACATCCGTCATCGGCACCACGCCCAGCATGGGACCGATCCTGCTGATAATCCGCCCGACCACCGGGGCCGCTATCCAGCCCCCCGTTGCCTTGTAAAAGGTATCCTCTGTCCCATGAGGCTCATCCAGCATGGCAAAAATCACATATTTCGGATTATCCATGGGAAAAACACCAACAAAAGAGGTGATTTTATTGTCCCGACTGTATCTGCCGTTGATTACTTTTTCAGCGGTCCCGGTTTTACCCCCGACACGGTAACCATCAACCCGGGCGTTACCGCCACTGCCATAGTCCACAGCAAGCCGCATTAAATGGCGCATAATCCGGCTGGTTTCAGCGGATATAACCTGTGGGTAATCATCATCAACAAAAGACCGGGGCAGCCCATATAATTTATTTTTATCGGTCTTATCCTGACGAATCAAGGTGGCAGGAATAAGGCGTCCGCCATTAACCACAGCCGCAATTCCCACCACAAGATGCAAAGGTGTTACCGCGATACCATGACCATAGGACACTGTCATCGACTGAATAGCACCCCAGTGCCGGGGCAGGATGGGCCGGGACCGCCCGGCAAGCTCAATGACCGGCCTGTCAAACATGCCAAACCGTTCCAGATAAGCTTTCTGATAGTCAATGCCCACTTGCTGAATAATAAGTGATGCGCCAATATTGGAAGAAAAAGTATAAACCTCCGGCACTGTGAGAAAGCGTTTTTTGGCATGGTCATCATGAATCGTGCGCCGGCCAACCTTTAAAGGACGGGTGGCATCAAATTTATCGGTTAACCTTACCATGCCAGAGTCCAGCGCCATGGCGACAGTGAATGTTTTGAAACCGCTGCCCATCTCATAAGGCTCCAGAATATTACGGTTTTTCATTTCCGGCGTATCGGGATATATGGAATTGTTGCCATCAAAATCAGGCAGGGATATCATCGACAGAATTTCGCCTGTGCGCACATCCATGACGATACCGGCGGCCGCCCTTGCGGAAAATTTATCCATGGCCGCCTTCAGTTCCTGCCGCACTATATACTGAACCCGCAGATCCAGAGACAGATACAGCGGGTCATCTGACCTCATGGGATTTGACAGGTGATCGTTGAAGAATTTTTCCACACCGGCCTGCGGCTTGTTATCCACATCCACATAGCCCAAAACATGGGAGGCCAGTCTTCCCTGAGGATAAACTCTTTTCTCTGCCTGCTCCAGAACCAGCCCCGGATAGCCAAGAGCATTTATTTTCCATACCTGTATTGGAGACAGATTGCGCCTGATATAAAGAAAATGCCGTGATGACTTTAATTTATTAACCACCTGAGCACGATTCAAGCCCGGCAAAACGGCCATAATTCCGTCTGCGGTTTCCTGCACATCTGTGATCAGTCTCGGCCTTACCGCCAGCGACGGTGCCGGCAGGTTGGTCGCCATGACGATCCCGTTACGGTCCAGAATATCGACCCTTTCCCGTACAATCTCCACTTTTGCGGAATAGGCGTGAATAACCTGATCCGATATATCCTCAAACAATCCAATGGAAACCAGCCGGACAACCAATGCCGAAAACCCGAGGACAAAAAGAAAAATCGGCACAAGCAGCCTGTTGCGCGCCACTTCAATGGCTTCGGATTTTGTCCCCTCAATATGAAAATCGGCGGGCCTCATTCACCATCCCCCAGTTTAAGGGAGATGCGCTCATAAAAACCCGCCCTTCTGACCTTGATCTTTTTACGTATGATTTTCCGAAAGGCCGGTTTCTCCCTTGGCAGCAACAGGGGGAACTCATCCACCGGGTATGAAAGCCGTTTGAAATCTCCACGCCCGGCAATCCCATTCATATTGTCAGCCATCTGATAAGACCGCAACGGAGCAAGGGCGAGAAACCGCCGGCTTAATTTTTGCAGACGCTCCGGTTGTGAAAGATAGGCCATTTCCGCCCTGAGTACCCTGATGGCGGCCCGGTCCTTTAATATCAGGGCCGAAAGCTGCATTTTGCGGGCTTCGAGACGTTCAGTTGTTTCTTTCAGGCTGTAAACGGTTCCGGCGGAAATCATCACCATCAATATAAAAAAACCTGCCACGATCCTGATCATTTTCCTTCTCCGGTTTCATCACTGGTCCAGGGGGCGGCGGCTGTTCTGATGGCACCGCGAAGTTTTGCCGATCTGGAGCGGATATTTTGTCCGATTTCCCTTTTGGAAGGCTTGATGACGCCCCGGGTAATCATCCTGAATGAAGGGGCTTCGCCGTCCCTCTCGGCCAGTGCCTGAGGCAGGTGGCGTGACCCCCGGGATATATCCCCGCTTCTCTGTTTGAAAAATCGCTTGATAATCCTGTCTTCCAGTGAATGAAAAGACACCACACATAACCGCCCGCCCGGCGCCAGAATACGTTCCGCCGCCATCAGGCCCCTCCGAAGTTCCCCCAACTCGTCATTGACATATATGCGCAGGGCCTGAAATGTTCTGGTGGCTGGATGCTTCTGTTTCTTTCCCCTGATGTAGCGCCTGTAACCCACGGCCTTTTCAATTATCCCGGCAAGATGGACCGTGCGGGTTATCTTCTCATGAGCGCGGGCCGCCACAATCGCCCCGGCGATACGACGGGATTTCTTTTCTTCACCATATTCATATATGATCCGGGCAAGCTCGCTTTCCTCAAAATCATTCACCACATCTGCGGCGCTTACCCCCCCATCACTCATCCGCATACTGAGAGGGCCGTCATTTTGAAAAGAAAAACCCCGTTCCGCATCATCAAACTGCATGGAAGAAACCCCGATATCAAGCACAACGCCATCCACCAGCTCTACGCCCTGCGCGGCGACCAGATCATCCATCCGGGAAAAACACCCCGGCAGAAAATGAAGCCGCCCGGAGAATTCCGCCGCCATGGCACAGGCCGTTGCCTGAACCGTGGGGTCCCGGTCAATGGCATAAACCGTGCAACTTGCCACCTCCAGCAAGGCTCTGCTATAGCCCCCGGCCCCGAAAGTACCATCGACAAATATCTCGCCATCTGCCGGAGAGGACATGGCCATAACCTCAGCCCGCATAACCGGGAAATGACGGGTGTCACTGGCAAATTCTGCCATCACATTCATACCCCTTCGCTTTGCAACATAACGGCGTCATATTCTTCCGGCGCCCAAATCTGGAAGGTGCGCCCCAGACCGACAAACAGCGCCCGGTCAGTAATACCCGCATGACGGATAAAATCCTGGGGCAGGACAATACGACCATCGGCATCACATGAAATAGTCATACTTCTGGACAGGATTTTAGCCGCCGGGGACGGTGTGAGACTCGGGGAGGTCAGCATATCAAAATTATTCAGCCGGTCGCTGATATGCTCCAGATATGAATAATCGAAGCCTTCAATCGCCTTGCTGACCAGAGAGGGAAAGATGGCAATGGACTGATCATCACCCGGCAATGTGGAACGGAAAGACGCGGGCACCGAAACCCGGCCTTTCTTATCTACCCTATTGGTATATGTGGACGAAAATAATGGCATTCCCAACCCCGGAAATATGTTATTGTCTGATCAGGCGAAAAGCGTCCCTTCACTTCTCCCGCTGCATACCATATGGAATAACATGGTATTATATGGGTAGTCAATGGGATTTCATGGTACTAATGAGATATTAATAGAATGTTAATATCCATAATATTCGGAATTATATATTATATTACAATGGCATAAGCAGCCGCATATCGTCTCACCCCCTATTCCGGGGAAAAGAAAAAATGACAATGCCATGAAAGAAAGCCGGGAAACAATGGTATTTCCCGGAATATTGCTGTGATTTGCCACAAGGACTCGGACAGAAAGACTGCCCATTAGGTCTTGACCCTAAGCCACGCGGCTGGACCCCAATGTCTTTCGCCGGGGAGAGAAAGCCTTATTGCCGCCATTGTTTTTACCATGGGGTTTATGGGATTTCTGTGGCCGTTTTTCGGTCAGTGTCTTCTTGCCCCCCCGGACTTTTTTGCGCTCAAAAGGCTTAACCTCACCATCTTTCTTTTTGAAAGGCTTCTTTTTAGAGCCGGTCTTCACAAAGTCCGATTTATTTTCTTTTTTGCTGTCATATTTAGGCGGTTTGCCAATGAGCTTGCCGAGCACCGGATCATCAGAATAGTTTCTGGCCTCCACCGTCCAGGGATTATAGCGCTTGGCTTCATTACGTGCCGGCTTCACCTGTTTACTTGGCGCAGAACGGCGAACATCACGATCTTCTTTTTTCCAGTCGCTATTCGCGGCTTTAACGTGATCGCGGGATTTATAACGGTCAGATTTAGCGCGATTTTCACGGAAACCCCGATCTTCCCGGAAACCCCTGTCCTCCCGCTTGCCCCCGCGTGCGGTGCGGTCCCGTGAAAAACGGCCTTTTTTGCCACCTGCCTTGCCCCGCGCCGTCACATCAATATGATATTCATGGTCCATGTCCACTTCAATCGGCTGTTTGATCAGCCTTTCAATGGGAATCAGCAACCGCATGTCGCTGGGGTCACAGAAAGATATGGCGATACCTTTATTCCCCGCACGGCCCGTGCGGCCCACCCGGTGAATATAATTTTCCGGCTCAATGGGCAGCTCGTAATTAACCACATGGCTGATGCCGTCAACGTCTATGCCCCGCGCCGCCACATCGGTGGCCACCAGAACCCTTGTCCGGCCCCGCCTGAAATTCATCAGGATTTTTTCCCGCACCCGTTGACGCTTGTCGCCGTGAATGGCGTCAGAACGGATGCCGTTTTCATAAAGTTCCTTGGACAGGGCATCAGCCCCCAGCTTGGTACGGGCAAATACCAGGGCTTTTTCCACATCATCACCGGACAGTATTTCTGCCAGCAATTTAGCTTTATTTTTCCGGCTCACATTCATAATTTTATGAGAAATGGTATCGGCAACAGCGGTTTTCTTTTGGATTTCCACATTGACCGGATTATTAAGCAGGTTCCGTGTCAGGTTGCGAACTTTTTGGTTCATGGTGGCAGAAAACAGAATAGTCTGATGGTTTTCCGGCAAACTGTCTGCAATATCGCGGACATCATCAATAAAGCCCATATCCAGCATACGGTCGGCTTCGTCCAGAATGAAGATATTGGTATCAGCAAATTTTACATTCCTGCGGCCAATATGGTCGATCAGACGGCCCGGTGTTGCCACAAGAACATCTACGCCGCGCCGTAGTTTATTGGTCTGAGGTGGGTAAGGCTGACCACCTGCGACAACAAGGCTTCTCAGATTCGTACCCTTAGAAAAAGTGACAATACATTGCTCAATCTGCATGGCCAGTTCGCGGGTTGGGGCAAGAATCAGAACCTTTGGCATATTCTGCCGTGGCTTTTGATAGTCCACCAGCAAGCTGTTAATCATGGGCAGGGCAAAAGCGGCTGTCTTGCCACCGCCGGTCTGTGAAATCCCGATCAGGTCCCTGCCTTCCATCAATGGCGGAATGGCCATGGCCTGGATAGGGGTCGGGGTGGTAAAGCCTTCATTTCTTACGGAATTCAGGATTGTCTCGGCAAGCCCGAAGACTTCGAATCCTTGATCGTCATTTGATGGCGCATCCAAATGCGTCATGGCAGTGTCCTTTCGCGACTGTTTTTACATCCGCGATTGCACTTGGCCCTTAATCTCTGGCGCTGCGAGGCGGAATCATGTAGTTCGGAGCGTCTTTTGCGTCTTATACGATACAAAGTCAAGCATTATATGTGAATGGCATGTCCCAGAGCCGCCAGACTGGCCTCGGCAAAGCTTTCGGTCACGGTTGGATGGACGTGAATTGTCCCCTCAATATCCTCCAGACGGGCGCCCATTTCCAAGGCCAACGCAAATTCACCGGAAAGCTCTGATATATGAGGGCCGACGGCATGAATACCCACAATCACGTGATTATCCGCCCGCGCCGTGATACGGACAAAGCCATCCCCGGCGTCCATGGTCAGGGCACGGCCATTGGCCATCAGGGGGAATTTGCCAATAACAGTCTCAATACCTTCGGCTTTTGCCTCTGATGCTGAAAGACCTACCGCGATAATTTCTGGGTCAGTAAAACATACGGCGGCAATGGCATTGGGGTTGAATTCGCGTTTTTTACCGGCAATGATCTCCGCGACCACTTCGCCCTGAGCCGATGCGCGGTGGGCCAGCATGGGCTCACCGGTAATATCACCAATGGCCCAGACATTTTTCATGGCGGTGCGGCAATATTTATCAATCTTGATAAAAGCCCCGGTCATATCGACAGCCATATTCTCAAGGCCCCAGCCCTCTGTGTTGGGTTTGCGTCCCACGGTGACCAGAAGCTTGTCAGCGGCTATGGTCTGCGCCTTACCGTCCTTATCAGTATAGGACAGGATATTATCCTTCCAGCCGGATGCCTTGGCCCCAAGATGCACAGTAATGTCATTGGCTTGAAGCCATTGTTGTACGGGAGCGGTCAGTTCCTTGTCATAGGTGGCGAGAATACGGGTATCGGCCTCTATGAAGATCACTTCTGATCCCAGTTTGCTATAGGCAATGCCAAGCTCCAGTCCGATATAACCCGCACCAACCACCACAAGCTTCTTTGGTACTTTGGTGAGTGTCAGGGCTTCCGTGGAGGACAAGACATCACCGCCAAAGGGCAAAAATGGCAATTCTGTCGGCTTGGAACCATTGGCAAGGATCACATGTTCCGCAGTGATGGTCACGATGCCGCTTTTGGTTTCAACGTCACAGGTTTTGGCGTCCCTGAACATTGCCCAACCTTTGATCTGGCGAACCCCGGCTTTTTTCAGCAATCCTTCCACCCCGCCATTCAGGCGATCAACGATGCCTTCTTTCCAGGCCATTGTTGCTTTGAAATCAAGCACAGGCCTGCTTTCAAGCGAAATACCCAGATGACCATCACTTGCATGGGCGGTCATCTGTTCAAATTTATCTGCCGCATGAATCAGGGCCTTGGACGGAATACACCCCCGAATCAGGCAGGTTCCCCCGGCGCGGCCGCCCTCAACAATGATGGTATCTATGTCCAGTTGTCCTGCACGGATGGCTGCAACATACCCCCCCGGTCCGGCCCCTATAACCAATAGCTTGCATTTCATATCCATCCTCTCACATAAATAACGTTGCGGGCTGTTCCAAGGCCCCTTTGATAAACTGAATAAATTCGGCGGCCACATAGCCATCAACCACCCGGTGATCAAAAGAGGACGACAGATTCATCATCTGACGAATTACAATGTCCGTCCCGTTCATCACCATTGGGCGGGGGACAATTTTATTGACACCGATAATGCAAACCTCCGGGTAATTGATCACCGGGGTCGTCACAATACCGCCAATCCTGCCAAGGCTGGTAATGGTAACTGTGGAGCCGCTGAGTTCTTCCCGCTTTGCCTTACCCGCGCGGGCGGCGGCGGATACCCGCATCATTTCTGTCGCCATATCCCATATGTCACGACTTTCCGCATGGCTGACCACGGGAACCATCAGGCCGTTCGGAGTCTGGCTGGCAATACCCAGATGAATCCCGGAAAAACGCCTGACGAGGCTATGCTCGGGATCATAATGGGAATTACATTCGGGGAATTTCTCCATGCCTTTTAAAGTCGCCATCATGATGAAGGGCAGGATGGATAATTTCGGCTGATCTTCTGTGCGGCCTTCATTGAGGAAAAGACGCAGCTTTTCAACTTCGGTCACGTCCACTTCTTCCACATAGGAATAATGCGGGATAGAACGCTTGCTAAGTTCCATCCTTGTCGCAATTTTTCGGCGGATGCCAATCACCGGGATTTCTTCGATAGCCGTGCGTTTTTGTTGAACAGGTTGCCCAATACGCCCGCCTGCGGCAATAAAATCATCCAGATCCTGATGACTGACCCGACCCGCAGGACCGCTGCCCGGAACGCGGGTGAGATCAATATCCTCCTCCAGCGCCCGCCGCCGAACCGCAGGGGACGTCAAAGGCTTTTCACTTGTGGTCCCTGTCAGGACAGGGATAACAGGGAGCGCAACAGGTTCCGCTTTAACAGTTGTCGCTTCTGCATTTCCCTCGCCTTCCACCTCAATAACCACCATTGTGGCACCAACAGTGATCATATCACCGGGATTGCCACTGATGGACAGGATTTTTCCGTCAACAGGGCTGGGCATTTCAACGGTGGCCTTGTCGGTCATCATATCAATCAGGGGCTGGTCTTCGGTGACCATGTCGCCCACTTTCACGTGAATATCGGCGATTTCCGCTTCCACAAGCCCTTCGCCCAGATCGGGAAGTTTGAAATTATATTGTCCCATTGCCTAGCCCTCCATAACTTTTTTAATGGCGTCCAGAACCCGCCCCTGCCCCGGAAAATATTCCCATTCAAAGGCATGAGGATATGGAATATCCCAGCCCGCGACACGGGTGATGGGGGCTTCCAGTTTCCAGAAACAGTTTTCCTGAATTTGCGACAGAATCTCCGCACCAAATCCACCGGTTTTTGTTGCTTCATGAACCACAACACAGCGTCCCGTCCGGCAGACAGATGAGGCGATATGATCAATATCAAGCGGCGTCAGGGTGCGCAGGTCGATAATTTCCACATCGTAGCCCGATAGTTCCGCCGCAGCGAGCGATACATGAACCATGGTGCCATATGTGACGATGGTCAGGTCACTTCCTCTGCGTACGGTTTCCGCTTTGCCGATGGGGATAGTGTAATGTCCTTCCGGCACATCGCCTTTTTCATGATTGTCCCAGGACTGCGCCTTGGCCTTTGGGTCACCAAAAAATGGCCCGTTGTAAAGCCGTTTTGGTTCAAAAAATATTGTCGGATCATCATCCTCAATCGCGCTGATCAATAATCCTTTGGCATCATAGGGATTGGACGGCATGATGGTCTTGACCCCCGAGACATGAGTGAAGATACCTTCCGGACTTTGAGAATGGGTCTGCCCGCCGCGAATGCCGCCACCGCAGGGGGTGCGGATGGTAATCGGCGCCCAATATTCACCGCCGGAGCGATAGCGCAGACGTGACGCCTCCGACACGATCTGGTCAAAGGCCGGATAGATATAATCCGAGAACTGAATTTCTGTTACGGGTCGCATTTCATTGACGCCCATACCAATGGCGAGGGCAATGATGCCGCCTTCCGCAATGGGGGTGTCGAAGACCCGCTGTATGCCGTATTTTTTCTGCAGACCTTCCGTACAGTTGAAAACGCCGCCGAAATAACCCACATCCTCGCCGAAAACCACCACCGAACTGTCGCGCTCCAGCATCACATCCTGCGCGGAATTGATGGCCTGCACCATATTCATCCGGGTCATATCTATACCCCCAACTGCTGACGCTGACGGCGCAGGTTATCGGGCATTTCCTTGAACACATCTTCAAACATGCTGCTGACCTCTGGCCGCGCCCCTGATGTGAGGGTGCCGTAAGATTCGGCTTCCTTGTATTTTTTGGTAACCAAAGCTGTAATGTCTTTAATAGCCTGTTCATGACGTTCATCAGACCATTCGCCAATTTCTACCAAATGGCCTTTAAGTCGCTCGATGGGATCGCCCAGCGGCCATGCTTCCGGTTCGTCTTCCGGCCGGTATTTTGCCGGATCATCGCTGGTGGAATGCCCTCCTGCCCGGTAGGTGAAATGTTCTATCATGGTCGGGCCGCCGCCGCTACGCGCTCGTTCAGCCGCCCATTTTGTCACCGCATAAACCGCCAGAAAATCATTGCCGTCAACCCGCAGACCCGGCATACCATAACCAATACCCCGGCTGGCAAAGGTCGCCCTCTCGCCGCCAGCAAAACCCTGAAAGCTGGAAATGGCCCATTGGTTATTAACCACATTCAAAATCACAGGGGCATTATAAACCGCCGCAAAGGTCATGCCATGATGAAAATCTGACGTTGCGGTTGTCCCCTCCCCGACCCATGTGGCCGCAATGGCATCTTCACCTTTATAAGCCGAGGCCACAGCCCATCCCACAGCCTGACAGAACTGAGTGCCAAGATTACCTGAAATGGAAAAGAAATTCCCCTCTTTCCAGGTATACATGATCGGCAGTTGCCGCCCCTTGCAGTTATCGCGGGAATTGGACAGGCAATGGTTCATCATATCCAGCAAATCCCGGCCCCGTGAAATCAGCAGACCCTGCTGGCGATAGGACGGAAACAGCATGTCTTTTTTATCCAGCGCCATGGCCTGAGCCACCGCAATCGCCTCCTCACCACGGGATTTCATATAGAAGGACATCTTGCCGACCCGCTGCATATTCTGCATCCGGTCATCATAGATGCGGGTTGTCAGCATATGGGTGAGACCCTTGCGCAGATCGTCCGCCGACAGGCACGGGTCCCATTCCCCAACAGCATTGTTTTTCATATTCAGAACCCGGATCATGCTGTTGGCATAGGCAAACATCTCTTTTGGATCACTCAGGACATCAGGGCGCGCAATCGCCCCGGCATTGGGAATATCAAGATTATCAAATTCCGGCTCTTCCCCCGGCCTGTGGCGCGGGGCCGGAACATTGAGGTTTTTACCGCTACTTGGAACCATTCCACTCTCCTTCGCGTGCATTTTACTACTTTTATGGGGAAATTTCTTCCCTTTTATCCCTGTATTTACTATATAAACGGTATAAAATTTCAATTATTTTAATTATATGGGAAATTGTGCCGTTATGGATGAGCTGGATATTAAAATACTGAATCTGTTACAGGAAGATGCCATGCTGCCTGTGGCGGAAATTGCGGAAAAGGCCGGTTCGTCAAAATCAGTTTGCTGGCGCAGAATCCAGCGGCTTCAGGAAGATAGTATCATAACAGGCCGGGTTGCCCTTCTTGATCCGAAAAAGGTCGGGCTGGATATTATCATTTTTGCTCAGGTGAAAATGACAGCCCATGGCCGCAGACTGCCCAACTTCATTGAAATCATCCGGGATATTCCCCAGATTCTGGAATGCTATACCCTGATGGGCAATGTGGATTTCCTGCTGAAAATTGTCGTCAGGGATATTCAGGAATATGAAGATTTATGGTGGCACCGGCTTTCGCAGATTGAAGGAGTACAGGAAATCAGCTCAACCATTGCCATGACGGCGGTCAAGCACACCACAAAACTGCCGCTAAGTCACAGCCGTTAGCCGGTTAAACTCAGGTTTCTGCCACAGATTATTTTCCATGATATTTTTAAGACGCATAACCGCGTCCCAGACATCCACATATCTTGTATAGAGCGGGGTGAACCCAAAGCGGACAATATCCGGCGCCCGGAAATCCCCCATAACCTTGTCTGCGATTAAAGCCTGCATGATGGCAAAGCCTTGTTTGTGGCGGAAGGATACCTGACTGCCCCGCTCTTCGCGGCTTCGCGTCGTGACAAGGGAAAATCCGTATCCCCCGCAATGTTCTTCCACCAGGGCAATGAAATAATCACATAAATTCATGGATTTTTCACGAATTTTGGCCATATCCGCCCGACACATAATATCAAGTCCGCATTCAAGGGCGGCCAGAGACAATATTGGCTGGGTTCCGGTCAATGTCTGTCTGATATTATCCGCCGGACGATAATCCGGCTCAAAAGCAAAAGGTGCCGCATGGCCCCACCATCCTGTCAACGGCTGCACGGCCCTGCCCTGATGACGTTTGGCAACAAAGATAAAGGCCGGTGCCCCCGGCCCGCCATTAAGATATTTATAACCACACCCAAGGGCAAAATCCACATGACAGTCATTGACAAAAACAGGCAGCGCCCCGGCACTATGGCATAAATCCCAGATCACCAGCGCCCCGACCGCATGGGCCTTTTCCGTGATCGCTTTCATATCCAGAAGATGTCCGGTCTTGTAATGAACCTCTGTCAGGGAAACCACGGCCACATCCTCTGTGATCGCCGCCAATATATCCTCTTTTTCAGCAAAGTATATCCGGTGCCCCCTGCCTAATTGCTTTATCAGCCCCTGAGCCATATAATTATCTGTTGGGAAGTTGCTGCCCTCCATAACAATGACCCTACGGTCACGGCGCATGTCCAGCGCCATGGATAGCAGCTTGTACAGATTTATACCGGTGGCATCACAGGCCATAACCTCACCCGGATCAGCCCCGATCAGCCGGGCAATCTTATCACCGAGCTTTTCCGCCATTTGAAACCAGCCATTCTTGTTCCAGCTTGTGATCAACGCCTCGCCCCACTCCTGCGCCACCACCTCAAGGATGCGTTGTTTCGCCACCAAGGGCATGGCTCCCAGAGAGTTGCCGTCCAGATAAATCAAGTCTTGCGGCAGATGGAACTCATCCCTGAAAGGGGCAAGTTCATCCCTGCTGTCAAGGTCAGACAAAAAATCTCGGGAAAGCGTGGGCATGGTTTTCGCTTATCTCCTATCCGCCACACGGGCTTTTTCAATGATCTCATGGGCCAGTTCGTCGGCAATCCGGCTGGTGGACCTATTTTCGGATACGGACCGCTCAAAAATTACTTTCAAACTGTCATAAATATGATCGACCTTGGCATTAACCCAATCCACATCATAAGCCCCCCGCGTTTCAGCCGCAATATTAATGATCCCGCCCGCATTAATCACATAATCCGGGGCATACAGGATATTCCGATCCATAAGAGCCTGTCCATGATCATCACGGGCCAACTGATTATTGGCGGCACCGGCAATGATTTTTGCTTTGATATGGTCAATTGTGTCATCGTTGACAATGGCCCCCAGAGCGCAGGGCGACAAGACATCGGCCTCCGCAAACAGAATATTGTCCAGATCGACAATTTCAGCACCAAATTCTGAAACAACGCGGTTTAACGCGTCCTGATTAATGTCCGATACCAGAAGCTTTGCACCCGCGCCATAAAGCTGTTTACACAGATGATACCCCACATGACCGACCCCCTGAACGGCAATGGTCAGTCCTTCGATACTGTCCCTGCCAAGCCTGTGTTTTACCGCCGCGCGGATCCCGAGAAAAACGCCGGTGGCGGTAAAGGGTGAGGGATCACCGCTGGCATGTGCGCCCTTGGTCAAACCCGCAACATATGAGGTTTCGCTGGCGATAATTTCCATATCCTCCACCGTCATTCCCACATCTTCAGCTGAAATATATTTTCCGCCAAGTCCCTCAATCATACGGCCAAAAGCCCGGAAAAGAGCTTCGGATTTATCGGTCCTGGAATTGCCGATAATCACGGCTTTACCGCCGCCAAGCGCGAGGCCGGCAACCGCATTCTTGTAACTCATCCCCCGGGACAGCCGCAGAACATCGTTAAGGGCATCAAGCTCATTGTCATAATTCCACATACGGCATCCCCCCGCCCCAGGGCCGAGAGAAGTATCATGAACAGCAATGAAGGCTTTCAGGCCAGATTCCCTGTCATGCAGATAAACCACCTGCTCATGTCCCCTAAACTGATTTTCGTCCATCATTTTTAATACCACCACTCCTGTGACCGCCAGATATTACTTGGTAGTAGCCTGATTTTATTTTGTCGAGAACTTTCTTTCGCCGCCGCCGCACAGTCAGGAAATCGAAATTCGGCGATTTTTTCATTTTGCGGAATATCTGTAAATATCACAGGCTTAAAACAGCAATAAAATTGCGGACGGACAACTGTTATCAGAAGGATAAAAGCGCAACAGGAATTTTATACCATTGCAAAAATATGGTTATTTTTCTGATTTAAGCTATATTCACGGCAATATTTTACAAAACTAACCTGATAGAGATAAGAAATGCCTGAAAATCTCAGTGAAACCGATAAAAAGATACTTGCCGCCCTTCAGGACAATTGTGACCTGACCAATACGGAACTGGCAAAGATTGTCGGTCTGTCAACGGCCCCCTGCTGGCGACGGGTCAAGAGACTGGGGGATTTAGGCGT
>NVTJ01000050.1 GCA_002401545.1 Alphaproteobacteria bacterium | reverse complement strand
GGCTATTTTACTGGACCGCCTGCAAAATGAAGTCACCAGCCTGAATGAAGCTCAAGGGTCCCTGATCTATGCCTCCCGCAGCAATATGACCACCCAGGCCCGCATACATGCGGCGGTATTATGTCTGCCGGAAGCTCGGGATTTCGACCATTTATGCCATATGGTCTGCAATGACTGGCCTCAGATATTGCAGGTCGACAGCATCACCATCTGCTTTGAAAAAGACAAGAAAAAAATCCCGGAACAGAATAATATCCGCCTGTTGAAAAAGGGGATCATCAACGGATTTCTCGGTCATGAGAATGCGGCCATCCTGCGCGGCAATGTGAAGGCTGCCGAAATAATTTATGGCCCCGCCACCCCGCTGATCAAAGCAGAAGCCCTGATTCGAATCGAAAAAAGCGACCATAACCCCCTTGGCATTCTGGCCTTTGGCAGCCGGGACGAGGCATTTTTCACCCCCGGTCAGGGCACCGAACTCTTGCGCTTTCTTGCCGCCGCCTTTCACGGCCAGCTGAAAAGCCTGCTTTCCAAATAAACCGCAAGGCTGCTATACTGGTCCCATGACCACAAACCCTGCTATATATCCCGCCCTGATGCCCTTGTTGAAGGGCTGGTTAAACTATCTTAAAGCGGAAAGGCGTTCCTCCGAGCATACCTGTGATGCTTACCAGCGGGATATAACGGTCTTTTTCACCTTCCTCGCCGATCATCTGGGACAGGCCCCGACCCCCGCTGATCTTGGCAAGCTCAGCCCTGTGGATTTCCGGTCGTTCCTGGCGCACAGGCGGCGGGACGGGCTGACCCCGGCTTCTGTGGCGCGAACCCTCAGTGCCATCAGGGCGTTTTTTAAATATCTCCGTCAGAATGAAATCCTGCAGAATGATGCCCTCAATGCCATCAGTTCCCCGAAACTGCCAAGACGACTGCCCCGGCCACTGGACGAACAGGCGGCAAAAAGAGCTCTGGCGAACGTGGCTGATTTTGCCACTGAAACATGGGTCGGGGACCGGG
Organism: Alphaproteobacteria bacterium; assembly: GCA_002401545.1. Classification (GTDB taxonomy): domain Bacteria; phylum Pseudomonadota; class Alphaproteobacteria; order Sphingomonadales; family Emcibacteraceae; genus Paremcibacter. The sequence continues at coordinate 18,634 of NVTJ01000050.1, read as the reverse complement.
ATATTGCGGTGCTGACCCTGTTATATGGCTGTGGTTTGCGCATTTCAGAGGCCTTGAATTTAAACCGGTCAGACCTGCCCGAAGGCGATATGCTGAAGGTCATGGGCAAGCGCAACAAAGAAAGGCTGATACCCATGCTGCCGGTGGTGCGTGCGGCTATTGAGACCTATATTGAAAGCTGTCCCCATGTGCTGACCCCGGACGGGCCGCTTTTTATCGGGGTTCAACGCCGGCGGCTCAATGCGCGCATGATCCAGCTTGCCATGCAGAAACTGCGCGCCGTCCTCGGCCTGCCGCCGTCGGCAACCCCCCATGCCCTGCGCCATAGTTTTGCCACCCATCTGCTGACTGCGGGCGGCGATCTGCGCACAATTCAGGAACTGCTGGGTCATGCCTCACTCAGCAGCACCCAGCATTACACCGATGTGGATACCGCATACCTGATGGATGTCTATAACAATGCCCATCCGGGAGCGGGTAACTAATCCAGAAGGTCATCAAATTCCGCTTCACTTTTGGACAAGGCCGCCACCGCGCCCTTGATCACATCGGCTTGAGACAACATGCCTGCATTCCACGCCGCAATATAATCAAGGCCATCTGCCACATTATGATCACGGGTATGCTTGAGCATTTCCTTGCTGCCCACTATGGCCAGCGGGGACTGCGCGGCAATCTGCGCCGCAATAGTCATCACATGATCCAAAAGCGCTTCATGATCGGCGGACACATGGGTGACATAACCCGTGGCCAGCGCTTCTTCCGCCAGATATTTCCGGCCCGTATAGGCCAGTTCCCGCATCAGCCCATCGGGGATTTGCCGGGGCATACGCTGCAGGGTACCAAGGTCAGCCACCATGCCAATATTTATTTCCTGAATGATAAAAAAAGCATCCGCACTCACGTAACGGATATCGCAGGCCGATACCAGATCAACCCCGGCGCCAAAGCATCCCCCCTGAACCGCCGCCAGCACCGGAACCCGGCAGTTATCAATCGCCTCGAACGGGGCTTGCAGGAATTTCACATGGCGGCGTAATTTATCCATGGCCCGGGCCGGATCAGCATCCGCAGGCGGCAATGTGGTCTGCAGATAGCCAAGATCAATGCCTGAGGTAAAATGCTTGCCTGAGGAGGCCACCACTACCACCCTGACCTCCGGGTCCTCAGTGATATGGTCAAACACCTGGGCAAATTCCGTCCAGAAATCTTCCCCCAGCGCATTGGCCTTTTGGGGATTGCAGAGGGTAATGGTCGCAATATGGGCGGCAATATCCAGTTGAAAAGAGGTATAGTCCATGGCTTCGTCCCTTACGGTTTTAAGATAATGGCTCATATTACGGAAAAAAACAGAAGATACAACACTGTATCATTTCAGGACAGATTGTCAGGATAGTTTACACTCTTACATATTAATTCGTACAACCTTCACAAGCAATGGCTGTTTTCTGCCGTTTTTCCAAATATGGCATGGCTCTTGCTAAGCTAACATTAACAATATTGTAATTTATTGAGGATATTTTACCTCTGTAGAACTCATAAGGAATATAAGTCTATGTCTGTCAAAATATTTAATATATTTGTGGTCACTGCTCTGCTCAGCTTCATCATGGTGACGGCTTCCCATGCCATGCCCATAACATTCAGCAGCATCAAAATGGAAGTTCGCTCAACGGACAATATAAGGGTGCTTGCGGCTGATGATGCGACCAGCCTGCTGGCCAGATTCAATAGTGGTTCCCCCATATGCACCGTTGCCCTCACGGAATTCACCGCAGTTGGCGGCAAACAGAATTGTGGTACGGGAAGCCATGACGACCTTGCCACATTATATACTATTGATTATTTTCTCGGCGGCGGTACGGCTGATTTTCAGCTGGGTGCCGACTGGGGCCTTGGCGGTATTTTAATCGGTGCCGATGGCGGTGATATTCTCAGGACCGATGATATCTGGTGGGCGAACAACTGGAATAATCGTGACGTTATTGATTTTTCCATCACGGGTAGCGGATACGGTTCGTTTCAGCTTCTCGGCTTTGAAAGCTGCTGCTCGGGCAATAATTCCCTGCGTGTCAGTAATGATGGTGGCCAGACATTCTCGGCTGTCAGGGTAACCGTGCCTGAACCCACCGGCCTGACGCTTCTTGGTCTTGGCCTGATGGGCTTTGCCGTCGCCCGCAAACGGCGTAAATAATTCCTTTATCAAAATATAAAAGCGGTCTTCGGATCGCTTTTTTTATGTTCTTCTCATTTTCCAGACCGGTTTATCATAAAGGCGGTAGCCTAAAAGCCCTGCCAGTATAATTCCATGAATCAACGGCTGGAAAATATCGGCCTTGACCATCATGAAGTTATGGATCACTGCCAGTATACCAATCAAATAAATCAGCTTGTGAAGTTTTCCCCATTTGCCGCCCAGCCGCCTGATCCAGCCTCTGGTGGAGGTCACCGCCAGGGGAGTGAGCAATATAATCGCCGTCATGCCGAACGTGATCGCGGGCCGTTTGATGATCTCTTTCAGAATTGTCGGCCAGTCAAAATAATAATCCAGCACAATGAAATTCAACAGGTGCAGCACCACATAGGAAAAAGCATAAAGCCCGATCATACGGCGGAATTTTATCAGGATATTCCAGCCAAAAATTCTGCGTAGCGGTGTGATGGCCAGCCCCAGCAGAATGAAGCGGATCGTCCAGTCGCCCGTGAAGGCATGGATATATTTGATGGGGTTGGCGGTGAGCTGATTATCCTGAAAATCTATCAGCAGCCAGCCCTGCCACATGAGCCAGGCGGCGGGCAATAACGCCAGAAAATGAACCACCGCTTTTAAGTATGGCAGAGGCATCAGAAATATTTTTTGAGGTTCATGCCGCTATACATATGGGCCACTTCCTCGCCGTAGCCATTAAACATCAACGTGTCGCGTCGGCGGAATTCGCCGATGCGGCGCTCATTGGCCTGGGTCCAGCGCGGATGATCCACATCCGGATTCACATTGGCGAAAAAACCATATTCCTTAGGTGCCAGCCGTTTCCAGCTGTTGCGGGGCCGGTTTTTCACAAAACTGATACGGACAATGGATTTTATGCCTTTGAAGCCATATTTCCACGGCACCACCAACCGCAGGGGGGCACCATTTTGGTTTGGCAGGGTCTCGCCATATAAACCCACCGCCATCAGGGTCAGCGGATTCATCGCCTCATCCATACGCAGACCTTCGGCGTAAGGCCATTTGATCACCCGGCGCGACTGTCCCGGCATCTGTTTTCTGTCAACCAGCGTTTCAAAGAGGATATACTTGGCCTTTGAGGTGGGACCAAGCCTGTTAATAATATCTGCCAACGGAATACCGACCCAGGGGATGACCATGGACCATGCCTCCACACAGCGCATACGGTAGATGCGTTCCTGCAGGGTGTGGGGCCTGATCAGATCGTCAATGTCATAGTCGCCGGGATTTTCCACATGGCCATCCACCTTCACCGTCCAGGGCCGGGGACGGAGGGTATGGGCATTACGCGCCGGATCATCCTTTCCGGTGCCGAATTCATAAAAATTATTATAACCGGTTACCGCCCTGTAGGGTGTCTGTTTTTCATCGGTGTCATAGGTTCCGCTACGGGTGATATTTGCCAGCACGTCTGCTCTGGCCTGTGGAATATTCAGCCCCAATGCCACGGCACCTATTCCCAAAAGGGCGCTGGCCTGAATGAATTCACGGCGGTTGTGATATATATTTTCCGGTGTGATCTCGCTGGATTTCACATCCGATGACTTTAGAAACCTGAATAGCATAGTCTTGTTTTACCCTGATATTATTTGTTCTTTTTTAAATATACGTGATATGACGCAGAAAATCCACAAACAGTCCTTCACGTTTCTGTATTAATCCGCTATCACATGCCTTACCCAATAGATTTGAGTTAACCAAATGTAACAGCATGGAGGGGGGAGTGTCCCACGGACACGGGGGGAGCTCAAGTAGCGAGCCTGCGAGCGATAGTTCCCCCCATCAACAAAAAAGGAATCCTTATGCCCCCGCCGCTCCTCACCATCACCGACATGGCGCTTCGTTTTGGCGAAAACCCCCTGTTTGACGGGGTTGAAATTTCCATCGGGGATCGGGACCGGATCAGCCTTGTCGGGCGCAATGGGTCCGGTAAATCCACCCTCATGAAGGTCATCAGCGGCATTACCGAAGCCGACCGGGGCAAGAGATTTCTGCAGCCGGGATGTCATGTAACCTATCTGGATCAGGAACCGCATCTTGAAGGTTACAAGACGCTCCATGACTATGTGGCCAGCGGCCTGACCCATGCGTCAGCGGAAGATCATTTCAAAGTCGATATTATTCTGGCCGAAATTAATCTTGAGCCCGATCTTGATCCGGGGGTTTTGTCGGGCGGCGAGGCCCGGCGGGCGGCTCTGGCGCGAGCATTGATCAGTGACGCGGATATTCTGCTGCTGGATGAGCCGACAAACCATCTGGATATTGCCACCATTGAATGGCTGGAGGATAGCCTGAGGCGATATCGCGGCGGTCTGGTGATCATCAGCCATGACCGGACGTTCCTCAATAATATTACCAATACTGTCTTCTGGCTTGACCGGGGGCGGGTGCGGCGGCTGGACAAGGGGTTTAAATATTTTGAAGACTGGGCGGAAAAGATCCTTGAGCAGGAACAGGTGGAGCGGGCCAAGCTCAATAAGCTGATCGAGAAAGAAACCGAATGGTCCCACAAGGGCATCACCGCCCGGCGCAAGAGAAACATGGGCCGCATGAGGGCGCTATGGGCCTTGCGGGACAAACGGGCCGGTCAGATTGCCGTCACCGGTCAGGCAAAGCTTGAAATTGACAGCGGCAGGGTGGCAGGCAAGAAGGTGATCGAGGCTTACAAGATTTCCAAGGCTTTCGGCGATCAGGTCATTTGCCAGGATTTTTCCCTGCGCATCATGCGCGGCGACCGCATTGGCATCATCGGCCCCAACGGGGTTGGCAAGACCACCCTGATCAAAATGCTGACCAAGGAGCTGGAGACTGATCAGGGCCGGGTCAAGCATGGCACCAATCTCGAGATTACCTATCTTGACCAGAAACGCGCCCTTTTGCAGGAGGATGAAACCCTGTGGGATCATTTAAGCGACGGCGGTGATCACATCATGGTGCGCGGTCATTCCAAACATATTATCTCTTATCTGAAGGACTTTCTGTTTGATGCGGGACAGGCCCGAAGCCCGGTCAGCTCCCTGTCCGGCGGCGAGAAAAACCGCCTTGTACTGGCCAAGACGCTGGCCATGCCGACCAATTTCCTCATCCTTGACGAACCGACCAATGATCTGGATATGGATACGCTGGACTTGCTTCAGGATGTTCTGGGGGAATATGACGGCACCTTGATCCTGGTCAGCCATGACCGGGATTTTCTCGACCGGATTGTCACCTCCTCCCTTGTGATGGAAGGCGATGGCAAAATTACCGAATATCCCGGCGGTTACAGCGACTATATACGTCAAAGCAAAAACCGGAAATCAGAAGAGGTTGCCCCTGCGGCAAAGAAATACAGCAAAATAGCCAATGCCCCGAAACAGCGCCTTGCCAAACTGAGCTTTAAACATCAGCATTCCCTGAAAGTCCTGCCACAGGAAATAGGCAGGCTGGAAAAGATGATCGCCAAATATCGGGCGAAACTGGGGGAGACAGATTTCTATGCAAAAGACCCGAACGGTTTCCACAAGATCAATGACGCTCTGGATAAAGCCATAACCGACCTCGCCGCAAAAGAAGAAGAATGGCTGGAGCTTGAAATGATGCGGGAAGAGCTGGAATAGACAGCATGAAGGGAGTGTTTTGGTTGATGGGGGATGCTCCCCCGTGCCGTGGGCACTCCCCCTCCTCGCATTAGCTCGGGCGGCCGGTCGGCCTTGCCTCACCCAAAAAGGGTTCGGTTAATGAGCATAGCGAGGAAAGGGCAACGGCCCGTCGCGCACAATTGCGCGGTAGCCTTAGCGCAAGCGCCGGCGACTGAGGCCAAAATTAATGCACGCCGTGCATACCTTTTCTGAGCAATGGTGTCAGGATGAATATAACCACACCAACCCCGACGCTGGCATAACCAATGGTGGTATAGACGTCCATTGTCGCCACAACGTCCAATTGTCCGGCGGCACCATGTTCGCCGCTTCCGGTTAAGGAACTGATCCAGCCAGCGACATAATTGCCCAGAGCTGAAAACAGGAACCAGGTTCCCATCATCATGCCGACAATTTTGGTCACACTGAGTTTTGTCACCATGGAAAGACCAACCGGACTTAAACAAAGCTCGGCAACCGTCAGGGAAAGATAGATAAACACAAGCCACATAAAGCTTTTTGAATTGCCGTCTTCAAGACCCATGCCCCAGGCGAAAACAATATAGCCAAGACCGATCAACAGCATGGCAATACCGAATTTTGCCGGCGTGGAAGGTTCCATATGTTTCCTCGCCAGCACCACCCAGAGCCACGCCATAACCGGGGCCAGGACAACGATGAACAACGGATTAAGCAATTGAACCTGTGAGGCGAGGAACGTCAGGCCCATAACATCCAGATTAAATTGCTGGTCTGCGAGCAGGGTCAGACTGGCCGCCTGCTGTTCAAACAACGCCCAGAACACCGACTGAACCGCAATCAGGAACAGGGCGACCATGATGCGTTCGCGTTCTATCTTGGTGAAATTCATAAAAGCATAAACCAGAATAAGCCCGATCATCACAAAGCCCGAAACACCGAGAAACTGCCCGACCAGCTTTTGATTTTGAATGAACAGCCAGCTCACCCCCACCAGTGCAAAACCAAACAGATAAATCGTATATTCCTTGTTCAGTCCGATGGGTGATTTTTCCTTTAAAATAGCAGGATTTTTGGGTTCTGCCCGGCCATCAAGATATTTCTGACCCCAGAGGAATACCAGAAGGCCAAACAGCATCCCGATACCGGCTAGGCCAAAGCCGTAGTTCCAGCCATGAACTTCGCCAACATAACCGACCAGAGCTGTCGCAAATAAAGACCCCAGATTAATACCCATATAGAAGATGGAAAAACCGCCGTCCCGGCGCGGGTCATTGGGGCCGTATAACGCGCCAACGATTGTGGAAATATTGGCCTTGAGAAACCCGACACCGGTTATGATCAGCGCCATGGCCAGGAAAAAGATATTAATATACGTATCATTGCGTACAATAGTGTCCCCATCCATAAAGGACGCGGGACCATGGAAACCCATCAGAGTATGACCCGCCACCAACAGGAGTGCCCCGAAAGTCACCGCTTTTCGGCTGCCCAGATAACGATCGGCCATATAGCCGCCAATGATGGGCATCATATAGACAAGACCGGCATAGGCACCGTAAATCATGCTGGCTTCACCGGCACTGTAAAGATGATATTTGACCAGATATAAAACCAGAATGGTGCGCATACCGTAATAAGAAAAACGCTCCCACATTTCGGTTAAAAAACAAATGGCCAACCCGATGGGATGGCCCAGAAGTTCGCGCTCCTGCGAACCTTTATAAAAATCTTCAGGATCTGTATCGTTGGATATGTCAGACATCATTGTCCCCTGGCTAAATTACACTGAATTATTATTGATTTATTTTTAATGTCACGCAGTCTGGCAGAAAAGGAATCTTCTGTCACCCATAGACGGGCTTCTGGTGAAAAAAGAGCAGAATATTCCGCCCATGACCCCGCAATAGAAATAATATTCAGCTTATTCATGATATGTTCTCTGTTCATCGTCCGGCGAGGCTCGAATCCCCGCCGTAAGGATCAGATTTTTATCTTTGCAACCCCATATTCCCTCGTATATATCTGGTGAAGAAAAAACAGGAATGAAGCCCATGAAAATTAGCAGTAATTTTGACGCCGGAAATATTCAGGTTATCGAAGCCGAAAATCCGGGAAATATCCGGCTTAAAATTCGCCATGACCATAATTCGGACTTTTACCAGTGGTTTTATTTCCGCCTGACCGGGGCCAAAGGGCAGCTTTGTGCCATGACCATTGAAAATGCAGGGGGTGCTGCCTTTGCCAAAGGCTGGGAAAATTATCAGGCCTGTGCCTCTTATGACCGGGAAGAATGGACAAGGGTCAGTACACATTATCATGACGGTGAAATTACCATCCAGCATATCCCGGAAAGCGACTGTATCTATTACGCTTACTTTGCGCCCTATAGCATGGAACGCCATCACACCCTTGTATCTCAAGCTGCCGAGGATGAAAAAGTCAGCCTGCATGTGATCGGTGAGACGCTGGACGGGCAGGATATGGACCTGCTGACCATCGGCGAGATTGCTGTCGGCAAAAAGGTCATCTGGGTCATTGCCCGCCAGCATCCGGGGGAAACAATGGCCGAGTGGTTTGTAGAAGGCTTCCTTGAAAGACTACTGGATGATGAAGATGCGCTCAGCCGGAGTCTGCTGGAAAAAGCGGTTTTTTATGTGGTGCCCAATATGAATCCGGACGGCAGCCGCCGGGGCCACCTGCGCACCAATGCAGGCGGCGCTAACCTGAACCGGGAATGGGAAAATCCGTCTGTGGAGACCTGCCCGGAAGTGTTTTACGTGCGCGGCAAAATGGATGAAACCGGTATTGACCTTGTCCTGGATGTTCACGGTGACGAAGACCTGCCCTATAATTTCATTGCCGCCTTCGATGGTATCCCGGATGTGGACAGTGCCAAGCTTGACCTTGCCTATGACTATCAACGCCATCTGATGCAACTGAACCCCGACTTCCAGATGGAGCATGGCTATCCCAAAGATGCCCCCGGCTCCGCCAATATGACCATTGGCACAAACCAGATGGCCCACAGGTTTCAGGCGGTCTCCATGACGCTGGAAATGCCGTTCAAGGATACGGCCAATTGTCCTGACCCTGAACAAGGATGGTCACCGGAACGCTGCCGCAAGCTGGGCCGGTCCAACCTGGATGCTCTGGCCGCCATCATTGACAGGCTATGATAATTACAGGCTGCTGACCCAGCCACCATCAACAGTAAGGGTGATGCCGGTGACATAACTGCTGGCACGGCTGGACAGATATATGGCGGCTCCGGCCATGTCTTGCCCCTCGCCAATGCGGCCCAGCGGCACCCGGTCCAGCATCATCTGTTTATGGCTTTTCAGCACAACCTTTGTCATCTCACTGGGGAAAGCCCCCGGCGCGATGGCGTTGACATTAATATTCTCTTGTGCCAGCCGTTTGGCCAGAACCCGTGTCATATGAATGACAGCGGCTTTGCTGGCAGAATAGCTGTAGGTTTCAAAGTGGGGCACCGACTGGCCATCGACCGAGGCGATATTGATAATGCGCCCCATGGAGGATGCCCGGAGCAGCGCTAAGAATTTCTGCGTCAGGAAAAAGACGCTTTTCACATTGATGTCCATCACCTTGTCCCAGCCACTTTCGGGAAAATCATCTATGGGGGCCGCCCATACCGCCCCGGCGTTATTGACCAGAATATCAATCTTTTCTTCCCGTGACGCTATGTGGGAAACGAATTTCTCTATACCGTCAAGGGTTGACAGATCGGCCTGAAACGCCAAACATTCGCCGTATTCAGATAAAGCTTCGGCGGTACCCACCGCCTGTTCCAGCGTGCGGGAGCAGATATAGGTTTTGCAGCCGTTTTCCACAAAACCCCGGGCAATCATCGCCCCGATACCGCGCGAGCCGCCAGTGACCACAGCCACTTTGCCGGAAATATCAAATAAGTTTTTCATAGGGCATCTGCCTGATTTTCCGGTAAGGCCTCTATGAAGGCCTCCAGCCTGTTACAATTATCCGCAATGCGCAGGATAGTTGGAAAATCATCCAGCGGACAGTTAAATCGTGCGGCATTATAGACCTGCGGCACCAGACAAAGGTCAGCAAATGTCACCTCGTTTCCATGACAGAAATCACCGGATTTGCCGTCTTTGAGCAATGTTTCAAAGGCTTTAAATCCTTCCCGTATCCAATGGTGATACCATTCGGTTTTCTGCGCGTCACTGGCCCCGAGAACACCTGTGATATATTTCAATACCCGCAGATTATCCAGCGGATGAATATCGCAGGCTATAATCCCGGAAAGCTGGCGAACCCGGGCCCTGCCCGCCGCATCCTTTGGCAACAGGGCCGGTTCAGGATAACTTTCTTCCAGATATTCCAGCATGGCCATGGACTGACCCATGGCCACATCACCATCGGTCATATAGGGCACAAACCCCTGCGGATTTTTTCTCAGATACTCTTGCGCCTTATGTTCTCCCGCCAGAATGGACAGCGGGATATGGGTGCAATCCAGTCCCTTCATATTCAGGGCTATGCGCACACGATAAGCAGTTGATGATCTGAAATAGCCGTAAAGTTCCATGTTGACTTCCTCAAGGTGTATATTGTTTCACCAGTTGATTGATCCGGCCAAAGATTGTCTTGCCCTCATTGTCAAACATATCAATTTCGACCCGATCACCAAAGCTCATAAAGGGCGTTGACGGTTTGCCGTCGGCTATGGTTTCAAGGCACCGCACTTCTGCCAGACAACAGGACCCGTCCGCCGAGCCTTTGTTGGACACCGTGCCGGACCCGATCACCGTTCCCGCCACCAGTGACCGTGACTTGGCCACATGGTGGATCAATTGGGTGAAATCAAAGGTCATATCAACGCCCGCATTGGGGGACCCCACTGTCACCCCATTGAGGATCGCATGAAGTGGCAGGCTGAGTTTTTTGCCGTCCCAGGCATCGCCCAGTTCATCAGGGGTGACAAACACCGGGGGAAAAGATGTCCAGGGCTTGGACTGGTAAAAACCAAATTGCTTGGCAAGCTCCCCCGGTATCAGGTTACGCAGCGACACATCATTGAGGATCGCCAGCAATTTGATATGACCACTGGCATTTTCCACACTGACCCCGGCAGGCACATCATCGGTGATCACGGCAACTTCGGCCTCAAAATCAATGCCCCAGTCTTCTGTCTCAACCTCAATATCATCGCGCGGCCCGATGAAGGCATCGGACGCGCCCATATAAACCAGCGGATCAGACCAGAAGCTTTCCGGCAGGTCCGCTCCTCGCGCTTTACGCACCAGTTCCACATGAGTGACATAGGCACTGCCGTCCACCCAATGATAGGCGCGGGGCAGCGGGGCGGCACAGGCCACCGGGTCAAAGGGGGAGCCGTCAAGCTTTCCCGTTTGCAGATCATCATAAATTGCCCGAAGTTTCGGCTCACTGTCAGCCCAGTTATCCAGAGCCGCCTGCAGGGTTGGCGCCACATCTGCGGCGGAGACATATTTGCCGAGATCTTTTGAGACGACAACCAGATGGCCGTCACGTCCGTGCTTCAAGGATGCTAATTTCATTGGTATATTCCCTTAATTTCAAATATTATAAAATCATTCTGAAGATTTTTATGTATTTTACAATCTAATTTATTATAGTTACAAATGAAACTTATTTCAAGAAGTTAAAGTTCTTAAGGAATATGGTGAATGTCAGACAACAAGAAAAATAATCTGGTACTGGAGAATTTTTTACCCTACCGGCTGTCCTACCTGACCAATATCATCAGCCGGAAACTATCCCGTCTCTATTCCGGAAAATTTAATATCAGCCCCCATGAATGGCGCATTCTTGCCAATCTTAACCGCTATCCCCATATCTCTGCGGCAGAAACCGGCGAGAGGACCGCCATGGACAAAGTGACGATCAGCCGGGCGATCAAAAGTCTGTGTGACATGGGGCTGGTTCATAAAATCTTCTCAAAGGAAGACCGCCGCCGCAGCGTGCTGAGCCTGACCAGAGAGGGGAAAGACATATACCGCCAGATAGAACCGCTGGTTACCGGATATGAAAATTCTCTGCTAAGCAGTTTAAACCATCAGGAACTGTCCCAGCTTGATCACCTGCTCAACAAGCTGACTGATCATGTGACGAAAGGCTAGCCCTCGCTTTCATGAACGCAGCGGTCAATGATGTCTGAGTCTTGGGGGAAATACTGATCAAACAGGGTGGCTATGGCCCGAAGATACGGTTTTCCCGTCTCGGTTATATGGTAGGATGTCCCCTCCTGCGTCATATAACCCATGGCAACCAGCTTATCCAGATCGGCTTTTTCCCGCCCAAAATCATGATTAATGCCGTGCTTGTCAGCGATGACCCAGGGGTCAACGGCGAAAGTACTCATCAGCGTGGAAATCACTTCCCGCATCATCAAGTCGGTGGCATCGACTTTCAGACCCCGGCCGACCGGAATTTCGCTGCGTTCCAGAGCCTCGGAATAAGCTTTCAGGTCAGAGCTGTTCTGGGCATAGCCGCCGGGAAATGACCCAATGGCCGAGGCACCAAAACCGATCATTGTGGTCGCAGGATCGGCGCTATAGCCCTGAAAATTCCGTTTCATGCGCCCTTCTGCGCGGGCAACCAACAGGCTGTCGCCGGGCAGGGCAAAATGATCGAGGCCGATAGCGACGTAACCGGCTTCCTGTAATTTTGTACTGGCCAGATCAAACATGGCCTGACGTTCCGCCTGCCCCGGCAAATGATGCTTATTCATCATCTGCTGATGTTTTTTCATCCACGGTACATGGGCATAACCAAATAAAGCGATACGCGATGGCCAGAATTCACTGGTCTTGGCCACGGTTTCTCCGATGGTTTCCACCGTCTGACGCGGCATACCGTAAATCAGGTCAAAATTAATATTTGTAATCCCGGCCTGCCGGAACCAGCGCAGGTTATCGGCGATAAGCGCGTCCGACTGCACCCGGTTGATGGCTTCCTGCACATGGCTGTTAAAATCCTGAATACCGATACTCGCCCGGTTAACACCGCTCGTGGCATAGGCTTTGACCTTGGCCTCGGAACAGGTGCGCGGGTCTATCTCGACGGCAATTTCCGCCTCGGGCAGAATATCAAAATTTTCCCGCACCAGTGACATCAAATCCAGAAATGATTCGGCGCTGATGATGGTGGGCGAGCCACCGCCAAAATGGATATGGCTGATCTTCTTGCGGCCAGTAATACTGCCAATCAGGCTGATTTCCTTGCGCAAAACATCCAGATACCGTTGAACCGGCTCATATGAATTGGAAATTTTGGTAAAGCAGCCACAGAACCAGCACAGCTTTTCACAAAAGGGAATATGAAAATACAGGCTGACCGGCTGATCATCAGGTAAATCCCGCAACCATGTCTCATAAAGAGCCGGGTCAAGGTCATTAAACTCTAATGCCGTCGGATAGCTGGTATAGCGCGGCAGGCGGCGCGGTTTACTCTCCACAGGGGATATTATTTTCTGATGTACTGTCATGCTTGGTCATATGCCATAATATAAGATCAAAAATACTGACCCAGATCAAATACTTACATAAAGGCTTTATAGGCCATGATGGTGAAGGTGTCCCTGATGCCGGGAATGGTCTGCACCCGGTCATTGATATAGCGGCCAATATCTTCATCTTCCTCCAGATGGAGCTTCATCATCAAATCAAAGGCACCGGACACGGAATAAACCGCCTCGGTTTCCTCTAAATGATCAACAATATGCTCAGCAACCTCATAAACCTTGCCAAGGTCGCATTTTATCTGTACGAAAATATTCTTCATCTATATGATCCTTATATCGTAATATTACACGGGAATTTACAAAAAAATGCCACGCTTCACAACAGAAATAACCGTTCGCTTCAATCATGTGGACCCGGCGGGCATCGTCTATTACCCACGTTATTATGAAATGATCAATCAGGCCAGCGAGATCTGGTTTGAAGAGGGGCTGGATTACCCCTATCCCAAAATGTTCGCCGAAGGCTGGGCGGTGCCGCTGGCCCATCTGGAAAGCAGCTTTAAAAACCCCAGCTTTCTCAATGACCGGCTAACCTTTGCCATTGGTGTCACCAAAATCGGCCGCAGCCGCATTGACCTGTCGATCATTACATCCTGCAAGCAGGAAATCCGCTTTCTCACCCGCCAGAGCATTGTCTGGGTCAATCATAAAACCATAAAATCAGCGGCAATTCCGCCCCTGATCCGAGAAAGAATGGAACATTATCTGCTCTCTGATGATGAGGATGTTTCCATTTGATAGGGAATCAGAGCCTGACCGGCAATGATTATTTTCTGCACCTCCGAGGCCCCTTCGTAAATGCGTAAAGACCGCACTTCCCGGTAAAGCCTTTCCACAATATGGCCGTAAACCACCCCCTGCCCGCCAAAAATCTGAATGGCATCATCAATGATCTTCTGCGCCGCTTCGGTGGCATAAAGTTTCGCCATGGCCGCCTCGCGGGTGACACGATCGGCCACACAGTCCTTGACCCATGCCGCCCGGTATATGAGCAGCGCACTGGCATCAATATTCAACGCCATATCGCCCAGCTTGCTTTGAATGATCTGAAGATCGGTCAGGTGACCACCGAAAATCTGGCGGCTGGTGGCCCGCCTCATGGCCTCATCCATGGCGCGCTTGGCAAAGCCCATGGATGCGGCACCAACAGTGGTACGGAAAATATCCAATGTGGCCATGGCATATTTAAAGCCCCGGCCCTGTTCGCCGATCAGGGCGGATTTTAGCACCCGGCATTCGTTAAATTCAAGTCTGGCCAGAGGATGGGGCGCCGTAATTTCTATTTTCTCCGCAATCTCAAGCCCCGGCGTTGTGGCATCAACGATAATCGCCGAAATACCTTTGGACCCTGACGTACCTTCTTCCCGGGCAAAAACCGTGTAATAGTCGGCGATGCCGCCGTTGGAAATCCATGTCTTGCAGCCATTGAGGACAAGATGGTCACCCTCTTCGCGAAAAGACGTGGACATGGCGGCCACATCGGACCCGGCATGGGGTTCGGACAGGGCAAAGGCGGCGATCCTGTCCCCCCGGCCCACGGCCGTGAGATATTCTTTTCTTTGACCTTCCGAGCCAAACAGCGAGATTGTGCCACTGCCCAGCCCCTGCATGGCAAAGGCAAAATCAGCAAGGCCATCATGGCGGGCCAGGGTTTCCCGGATCAGGCACAGGGAGCGCACATCCAGTCTGTCATGCACACCGCCATAAGCCTTCGGCACCGCATAACGCAGCCAGCCGGCGGCCCCGAATTTACCAACCAGCCTCCGGCACATCTCATCCGCATCACCGCGCTCATGGGAAATTTCATTCAGATTCTCCCGGCACCACGCCTCCAGATCAAGAGCGAGTTTTTTATGGTGCGCCTCCAGGAACGGCCAGTCGAGATAGGTCTGGTCCATGGTCAATCTCCTTGAAAGACAGGTTTTTCCTTGGCGACAAAGGCTTCATAAGCCCGGCGGAAATCCTCTGTCTGCATGCATATTGCCTGTGTCTGGGCCTCGGCTTCAATGGCCATGTCCAGAGACATGCTCCATTCCTGAGCCAGCATGGTCTTGGTCATCATATGACCAAAGTTGGGGCCATCGGCAAGGCGGGTAGCATATTTCAAAGCTTCGTCAAAAAGGTCATCCGCCGTCACAATCCGGTTAAAATAACCCCATCTCTCCCCCTCCTCGGCGCTCATCGCCCGCCCGGTATAAAGCAGGTCTGCGGCACGGGACTGGCCAATGGCGCGTGGCAGCATGGCACAGGCCCCCATATCGCAACCGGCAAGGCCGACGCGGGTGAACAGGAAGGCGGTCTTGCAGTCTGGCGTCGCAAAACGAATGTCGGAGGCCAGTGAAATCATCGCCCCGGCCCCGACGCATATGCCGTCCGTGGCGGCAATGACCGGTACCTTGCAATTGATCATCGCCTTGACCAGATCACCGGTCATGCGGGTGAAATCCAGCAGAGCTTTCATGTCCTTGCCCACAAGCGGGCCGATAATATCATGGACATCGCCGCCAGAACAGAAATTGCCGCCATTGCTGGCGAAAAGCACCGCCTTCACATCGTCCGCATAAACCATATCGCGGAAAGTGTCGCGAAGTTCAGCGTATGAATCAAACGTCAGCGGATTTTTACGCTCCGGCCTGTTGAGGCGGATGACGGCCACACTGCCTTCCATCTGCCATAAAAAATGCTGTGGTTTCAGGCCTGCCAGTTTCATCTTATTACCCTTCTTTCTGCTTTTCTTTCCGCACTTTCAGCACATCCCGCACCCGGTCCATCATTTGGATCATAGGGGCAAGCTCTTCTTCCTGCAGACCACCAAAAATATCACTGATCCATTGTTTATGACGGTCCGCCATCACCTTAAAATCCGTCCGGCCTTTTGGTGTCAGGCCCACGCTGTAAATCCGGCGGTCTGTCGGCAGAACCCAGCGTTTCACCAGACCTTCTTTTTTCAACCGTTCCACAATACCCGTCACATTGCCATTGGACACCAGCATCCTTCTGGACAATTCCCCCATAGTCAGCCCACCCTGTTCCCGGTACAGAGCCGACATCAGGTCAAATCGCGGCAGGGTCACACCAAATTCGGAGCGGAACAGATTCCTGATTTCCTTCTCTATAATATTGGAATTGGTGATCAGACGAATCCAAAGACCCAGTTTTTTGCTGTCACTTTCCTGTTTGGCGTTATCATTCCTGGTATTATCATTCCTGGTGTTATCTGGCATTTTCTCTTTATCCTGTTACATGACCTCGCCACCGGCAACGGCGATGGCCTGGCCGGTTATGGAAGATGCGCCTGCACTGCATAGCCACAATACCGTTGCGGCCACTTCTTCTGGCTGGATCAGACGTTTTTGCGGATTGTGAACGGTCAGTTCCCGAATCGCCTCATCCTCTGTTCTGCCGGTCTTCTCTACGATATTCCTGATCGCATCGCGGGCAATGTCCGTATCAGTAAATCCGGGGCATACCGCATTTACCGTCACCCCCTTTGTCGCCAATTCCAGAGCCAGAGAGCGGGTCAGGCCCAACACCCCATGCTTGGCAGCCGTATAGGCCGTCACATAACCATAACCTTTCAACGCAGCCGTACTGGCAATATTTATAATCCTGCCAGATTTTTTGTCTATCATTTCCTGCAAACAGGCCTGAATACACAAATAAGGACCGATCAGATTCACATCCAGCATATGCTGTAAATGCGCCCGGTCGGTCTTTCTGAAAGGCAAAGACACCGCCGCCCCGGCATTATTAACCAATATATCCACCGGGCCATATTCCGCCACCGCCGCCAGAAAGGCCACGGTTACAGAGGCTTCATCGGTCACATCACATTGGACCGCCAAACCGGGTTCAAGTGTTTTCGCTTTATTCTCCAGCACCTTCATATTGCGGCCCATGATGGTGATTTTCGCCCCGGCAGCGCTTAAACGATCAGCGATGGCCGCGCCTATTCCGCGACCGCCACCGGTAATGACAACATGTTTCCCACCCAGTTCCATTCATTTATCCTATGCGTTGACCGCCATTTCAGCCGCCCGTTTCAGATTGGTCTCAAGCTGAGTATAGGCGGTTATATACTGCTTGGGAACCGTAACCGCATCACCGTGATATTCAAGTTCCGCCGCACTGCGGATGGTCCAGTTGGGGTCCATCAGATGGGGCCGCGCCAGCAGCACCAGATCCGCCCGGCCCGCCGCCAGTATACTGTTCACATGATCAGTTTCATAAATATTACCAACCGCCATGGTTGCCACAGCGGCCTCATTGCGGATCCGGTCCGACATAGGCGTCTGGAACATGCGGCCAAAGACCGGGGTCACCTGATCCATGGGCAATGTCTGCCCGGTGGAGACATCAATAATATCGGCACCCGCATCGGCAAAGGCCTTGGCAATCAATACCGCTTCTTCCGGTGTGACTCCCTTGTCCCCAACCCAGTCCGTTGACGATATACGCACGGACATTGGCTTGTCCACGGGCCAGACATCCCGCATGGCCTTGAAAACCTCCAACGGAAAGCGCAGACGGTTTTCCAGTGACCCACCATAGTCATCGGTGCGATGGTTGCTGACCGGGGTGATGAAAGACGACAGCAGATAACCATGACCTGCATGAAGCTCAATCATATCAAACCCGGCCGCCTCGGACCGTTTTGTCGCCGCAACAAAATCATCCCGCACCCGCACAAAATCCTCTGACCCCATTTCACGGGGGGTTTGATTGCCCTTGTCCCATTTCAGGGCCGTTGGCGCGATCAGTTCCCAGTTATCCTTATCCAGCGGCATATCATAGCCTTCCCAACCTACTTTGGTGGAACCTTTACGCCCCGCATGACCCAGCTGGATAGCAATTTTGCAGTCACTGTAATCATGCACATAATCCACCACCCGCTTCCAGGCCGCTTCCTGTTCATCCGTATAAATCCCCGCACAGCCCGGTGTAATTCTTGCGTCGGCAGAAACATCGGTCATTTCCGTATACATAAGCGCTGCCCCGCCCATGGCCCGCGCCCCGTAATGAACAAAATGAAAGTCCGTGATCAGACCATTTTTCGCCGAATAGGTGGACATGGGAGACACCACCACCCGGTTCTGCAAGGTCATGCCCCGCAATTTATAGGGCGTAAACATGGGCGGCACCGGTTTGTCCACCGGCTTGCCTGTTGCCTTCTCGGCAAAATCCATTTCAACGCTTTCCAGCCATTTTTTGTCCCGAAGGCGCAGGTTTTCATGGCTGACGCGCTGTGATCGGGTG
>NVTJ01000049.1 GCA_002401545.1 Alphaproteobacteria bacterium | reverse complement strand
ACAAACCCATCCATGTCGCCGTTTTTGTCAGCCTGCATGATCTCCTCCGCCAGCTTGAAAGCATGGGGATAGGTCAGATTGCCGCTGGCGATCATATGATCCGTACGGGCGTGCAGCTCCGCCACCTTGTCCAGGCCCGGTACCGCGCGGCATAATGCCTCCGCATTCCCCATGGGCACCACACCTGACCCCGAACCCTTGTTCATGGTAATGGTACCACCCAGTAAAAACAGTCTCACCTTTGGCAATGTCATAGGCCTTTATCCTTATGCTGGTCTTATCGCATTAACAGGTTTGCCGCGCAATCACACATTTCATCTATAGGGCTGTCATCGGTGTAAATACCATCAATCAGCAACCGCGCCAGTCCATGCAGGGTTCCCCAGCTTACCTGTGCCAGACGAAGACTGTCTTCTGTTGCCGGCAGGAAACCCTGATCCTGACAATAGCGGGTCATGGCCACCTGTTTCTGGAACACCTCGAAAGCGATGAGCTTCAGGCTATCGGTGGCGGTATTCTGCTTCCAGATGGCCCGGCCGAACATCAGGTCATAATATTCCGCATTGTCCAGCGCATAGGTCATATACCAGCGGATATAACCCCGGTAACGGTCCGCCGGAGACCGGGTTTCATCCTGAAAAATTTCATCAATCTTTTCCTGCCACTGGCGAAAGCCTTCCTCGGCCAATGTGCAGAGCAGGCTGTTCTTGTCCCTGAAATAATGATAGGCCGCCGTGCGGGACACCCCGACCCGTCCGGCCAGCTTACGCAAAGACACCGCCTCCACCCCGCCATCACGGATCATGGCACGGGTGGCATCAATCAATTTTACCCGCAGGTCATCATGGTGATAATTATTATGGACAGGCTTTGCTTTGGTCATGGGGGAATTCTATCAGTCAATCTTGACACTGTCAAATTACGATGGTATAAATTCTGCCATTATGAAATGAACCATCAAGGAAACCCCCATGTCATCCTCCCCCTATCCCGCATTGCTCGCCCCGCTCGACCTGGGGTTTACCACCCTGAAAAACCGGGTATTGATGGGGTCCATGCATACCGGGCTTGAGGAAGCCAAGGATGGCCACCTCCGTCAGGCCGTCTATTTTGCCGAAAGGGCGCGGGGCGGTGTGGGGCTGATTGTGACCGGCGGTATTGGCCCGAACCGGGCGGCATCTGTCCATGCCGGCTCCCGAATCCTGGAGACAGACGAGGATGTGGCGCACCATAAAGTCATCACCGATGCCGTCCATGAGGCGGATGGTAAAATATGTATGCAGATCCTTCATACCGGGCGCTATGCCTTCAATGACAAGCTCATAGCCCCCTCCGCCATTAAAGCGCCCATCAACCCCTTTGTTCCCCGCGAAGTCACGCCGCAGGAGATTGAGGAAGAAATCGAAAGCTTTGTCAGAACGTCTGTTCTGGCACAGAAAGCCGGTTATGACGGGGTGGAAATCATGGGATCAGAAGGCTATTTCCTCAATCAGTTCATCGCCAAACGCACCAACAGGCGCACGGACGAATGGGGAGGCAGTTACCAGAACCGCATCCGGCTTTCGGTGGAAATCGTCCGCCAGGTACGGGTGGCTGTGGGGGAAGATTTCATCATCATCTTCCGGCTGTCCATGATGGATCTGGTTGACGGCGGCAGCAGCCATGACGAAGTTATTGAACTGGGGCGGGCCATTGAGAAGGCCGGGGCAACCCTGATCAATACCGGAATCGGCTGGCATGAAGCCCGCATTCCCACCATCATCACCAAGGTCCCCCGCGCTGCTTTCACCTGGGTGACCGCAGAATTCAGAAAAGCGCTGAGTATTCCGGTAATCACCTCCAACCGCATCAATACGCCTGAGGTGGCCGAAGAAATCCTCGTGCGCGGCGATGCGGATATGGTATCCATGGCGCGGCCTTTTCTGGCGGACCCCGATTTTGTCAGGAAGGCCGCTGAAGGGCGGGCCGATGAAATCAACAGTTGTATTGCCTGCAATCAGGCTTGTCTCGACCATATTTTTGTCGGTAAAATATCAAGCTGTCTGGTTAATCCGGCGGCCTGTCATGAGGCCGAGTTTATCATGGCTCCGACCAAAGATCCGAAAAAAATCGCCGTGATCGGCGCCGGGCCAGCGGGCCTGTCCTTTGCCACCACCGCCGCCGGACGGGGGCATCACGTCAGCCTCTATGACGCGGCGGCTGAAATCGGTGGTCAGTTTAATCTGGCCAAACGCATCCCCGGCAAGGAAGAATTTGCCGAGACATTGCGTTATTACAGCCGTCAGATTGAGCTGACCGGCGTGACCCTGCATCTGAACAGCAGGGTAACCGCCGCCATGTTAAATAACAGCGACTATGATGAGATTATCCTGGCCACGGGAATTTCCCCGCGCAAACTTGACATCGAAGGCTTTGACCATGAAAAAACCCTCAGCTACCGCGAGGTGATACAAGGGGCCAAGGTCGGCAGGAAAGTTGCCATCATCGGTGCCGGCGGCATCGGCTTTGATGTGGCGGAACTGCTCAGTCACGCTGGCCCTGCCACCAGTCTCGACATCCCGGCATTCATGGCGGAATGGGGCATTGACATGACCTTTCAGGCCCGGGGCGGTGTGGAAGGCATGACAGCGGAAATTGCCCCCTCTCCGCGTGCGATCAGTCTGCTTCAGCGCAAAAGCACCAAGGTCGGGGCCGGGCTTGGCAAGACCAGCGGCTGGGCCCATCGGGTCGGGCTGAAGAACAAGGGAGTCGCCATGATTGGCGGCTGTGAATATCATAAGATTGATGACCGGGGGCTGCATTTCTCAACCAACGGAGAGGCCCGTGTCCTTGAGGTGGATAATGTGATCGTCTGTGCCGGACAGACCCCGCTGCGCGCCCTGGTGGATGGTCTTGAAAAACCTTACCAGCTTATCGGCGGTGCGGATGTGGCCGCCGAACTTGATGCCAAGCGGGCCATTGATCAGGGAACAAGGCTGGCGGCGGTTATTTAAACGGCCTTTATAAATAATTTGTTAGATATTTTGCCCCATAAACGGCATAGTATCTTAACTTGTCCCGCAATGACCAAAGGCGCCTGAATGCACTGGAATGAAGAAAAAAGTCTCAGATCCATCGGACTGATCATCCTGTGCGCCTGCCTGATATTCACCGCACCATTATCCAGCCCGCAGGCCCATGCCATCACCAATGTTCAATCCAGGCAAGCAGAAGAGGCCTATGAAAAAGCCCTGATCAGCTTTCATGATGGTAAAATAAAAACCGCCAAAATTCATCTGAAAAATGCCCTGAAAGCCAACCCCGGTCATTTGCCCTGCCGCATCCTTCTGGCGGAAATTCTAATCAGGGAGGGCGATGGTGCGGGGGCTGAAATTGAGCTTAACTATGTCCGGGAACGGGGTGCGGATTATAACAGCCTTATTGTCCTGTTCGGCTATTCCTATATATTACAGAATAAAAATAAATACCTTCTGGAGGTCATCCGGGATGGCAATCGCGACAGTAATATTGAAGCTGAAATTTCTTATCTTCGGGGCCGGGCGTATTTTGGCTACAAAAAATTAGCCAATGCCCGCCGCAGTTACCAGCAGGCGCTGGACCTCAATCCGTTTTTTCAGAAAGCCCGGATTGGGCTGGCACAGGTGGCGGCCGTTCACAAGAGATATGATCTGGCCATGGAATATATTGACCATGCTCTCGACGTCGCTGATCCCGAACCGGCCGCGTGGGTTCTGAAAGCAAAAATTTATAAACAGCTTGAATTCAACCAGAAAGCGATAGATGCCATCAATGAAGCCCTGGCCATTGACGGTGACAATATTCTTTCCCGCCTGACCCGGGCGACGCTGTATATTGACCGGCGGAAATTTGACGATGCGGAAAAAGACGTGGATTTTATCCTTGATAAATATCCCCGTGAACCCCGGGCCAAATACCTGAAAGCGATTATCATCGCAACCCGGGGAGATATTGCCCTTTCAAAATCCAGCATGACGGAAATTATCAATATTCTGCGCTCCCTGCCGCCGGCAATGATGAACGCAAATCCGACCTATCATTATCTGGCCGGTCTGACTAATTTCCAGTTTGGAAATCTGGATGAAGCCAGGGAAAACCTGCAAAAATATCTGAAATATGAGAAGAATGATATCAGCGCCATGCGCCTTCTCGGGGCGCTGGAGCTACAGGCAGGCGACCCTCTGGCCGCGAATGTTATCCTGTCGAAAGCCGACCGTAACCAGCCCGATAACCCGACAATCCTGACCATGCTGGGTCTGGTTTCTCTGGAACTGGGCAATGTGGATAAGGCCAATCGTTATCTGGAAGCTGTCACCAGATTACTGCCGGAATCCTCCAGGGGGCTGACCAATCTTGCCCGGGGTAAAATAGCTGCCGGGTCTTTTGGTGCCGCCATTGGTAATCTGTTGAAAGCAGAACAGCATAATCTTGATGATGTGGATATAAAGCTCCTGCTGGCAAAAGCATATCAGAAATCCGGACAATATGACAAGGCGATCGCAATCCTTCATAAACTGAAAGAAAAACAGCCGGAGAATGTCTATCTGCTAAATCTTTACGGCACGGCTGTCGGGCTGGCCGGTGATCTGGCCGGCGCCCGCAAAAATTATGAAAAAGCCCTGAAGCTTGACAAAGATAATATTACCAGCCTCATTCATCTGTCCCGCATGGATGTGATTGAAGGCAAACCGCAGAACGCTATTAAAGTCCTGCGCCGTCAGTTGGAAAAAATGCCGGATGATTATGGCCTGATGATAGAACTGGGTAATATTTACAAGCTGCTTAAGGACAGCAGGAATGCTTTGTTCTGGTATAAAAAAGCCCATTCAATCAACAGCAAGGACTTTGCGATCCTGCAGCATCTGGTTGATGGCTATTTGTTAAATGCCGACATCGCATCAGCCCTTAAAATCACAACTGAGTTTATCGATCATTTTCCAAAACATACCAGAGCCTACAGCCTGCGGGGGCAATTATTTCAAAAAGCCGCTAAGCCCGGTGAGGCCATCAGGAACTATGAACTGGCCGTGGAATATGCCATAAAAAGAGGCGACGCCCTGCTTGCCCTCGCCAATGCGCAAATGAAGGCCAATGACCACAAAGCCGCCAGAAAAACACTGTGGAAAGCGGTGGCCTGGGACCCGAATCTGGCCGGTGCCTATATTGCCCTCATTAGAATGACCATCAAGGACGCCGACAGACGAAATGGTTTTGACCTGATCCGCCACCTGCGCAGCATTTCCGAACAGGACAATTCTTTCCCGGACATATTAACCGGGGATCTGAATATGGCGCTGAAAGACTACGGTCAGGCTGAAAAGGCCTATCTTGCCGCCCTCGGGAACGGGGACAACCCCCTGGCCGTCATGGGGCTGCATCAGGTATATCAAAAATCCGGCCACATAAAAAAAGCCATCGCCATGTTGGAAAACTGGCATGGCAAATACCCGAACAATATCATGTTTGCCATGTCCCTGGGCAATGCCTATAAAAAAGACGGCCAGATTGAGAGATCGGTGGCATTCCACGAAAAGCTGCTGGCGGATAACCCCCGTATGCCCATTATCCTCAATAATGCCGCCTCGGTAAATTTTACTGCCGGTAATAAGGACAAGGCTTTGAAATATGCCCGGCTGGCAAACGAGATTATGCCCGACAATGCCAATATCCTTGATACATTGGCCTGGATTAAAAGCCGGCGCGGCAACCCGGAAGACGCCCTGCCCCTGCTCAGAAAAGCTCTGATCCTGCGTTATAGTGATCCTGAAATAAAATACCATCTGGCCATGACCCTTGATAAGCTGGGCCGACGCGGTGAGGCCCGCAGGATGCTGGCCGAAAGCACGCGCTCCAAGGCCACCTTCCCGGAAAAGGATGCCGCCAGAGAAACCCTCAGGCAATGGCAGGAAAATTAATCGAAAGCTTCTTCCCACGACCCTTGGGTTGAGGCTTTGGAATATTCCGTTGACCGGTTTTCAAAGAAATTGGCATGTTCAATCCCGTTGAGAATTTCATCCATCCACGGCAAGGGGTTCGTACCAACAAAATAAACCGGTGACAGATTGAGCTGTGTCAGTCGGCGGTCGGCGATATAACGGATATATTCCTTCACTTCCTGTGCAGTCAGCCCTTCAATATCACCCATTTCAAAGGCAAGATCAATAAAGGCATCCTCATGGCCAACAATGGTTTGGCAGGCAACGGTTAATTCCGCCTGAAGCTCATCGGTCCATATCTCCGGGTTTTCCTGCACAAAGGTATGAAACAGCCGGATGATGCTGTTGGTATGAAGGCTCTCGTCCCGCACCGACCATGTGATAATCTGTCCCATGCCTTTCATCTTGTTAAAGCGGGGGAAATTCATCAATATGGCAAAGGAAGCAAACAGTTGCAGGCCCTCGGTAAAGGCGCCGAATACCGCCAGTGTCCTGGCAATATCCTGCTTGGTTTCCACGCCCCAGATCTGCATATAGTCATATTTATCCTTCATTGCCTGATATTGCAGAAAGGCTTCATATTCCGACTCAGGGATACCAAGCGTATCCAGAAGGTGGCTATAGGCCGCCACATGAATAGTTTCCATATTGGAGAATGCCGCCAGCATCATCTGAACCTCGGTCGGTTTAAAGACCTGGCTATAATGGCGCATATAACAGTTGTTCACTTCCACATCCGCCTGGGTAAAAAAGCGGAAAATCTGCATCAGAAGATGCTTTTCCCCTTCGGAAATTTTCATATTCCAGTCTTTGATATCATCGGCCATGGGCACTTCTTCCGGCAGCCAGTGTATACGTTGCTGGGTCAGCCAGGCATCATAGGCCCAGGGATACTGGAAAGGTTTATAAACAATGCGTTCCTCAAGCAGGGACATGGGTGATGTTACCTTAATCTAAAAATGGATTATCATTGACAGGACAGACATTCTTCATAATCCATGGCTTCCTGTCGCCGGACCAGCGGTTTCGATTTGGCCATCGGGACGTGGCTTTCGGAACTTTCCGCCCTCTGTATGGACAGGGAACGACAATAATAAAGGCTTTTAACGCCTTTTTTCCAGGCCTGAAAATGAATTTGGTGCAAGTCGCGCTTATGGATGTCTGCGGCCAGGAACAGATTGATGGACTGGGCCTGATCCACCATGGGCGCCCGATCCGCCGCATGTTCAATCACCCAGCGCTGATCCAGCTCAAAAGCCGTCTTGAACACATCCTTTTCATGGCTGTCCAGAAAATCAAAATGCTGTATCGAGCCACCGTTAATGGCGATGGATGACCAGATTTCGTCCTTATTGCGGCCTTTTTTTATCAGCAGACGGGTCAGGGCCTGACTACGCACATTGAAAGACCCGGACAGGGTTTTCTGGGTAAAGCTGTTGGCGGGAATAGGTTCAATGCCGGGGCTGGTGCCACCACAGATTATGGAAATGGACGCCGTGGGCGCAATGGCGGTTTTGTTGGAAAATCGCTCATTTATGCCGTAATCAGCCGCATCGGGACAGGCCCCTTTTTCTGCTGCCAGTAATTTGGACGCGGCATTTACTCCGTCCTGAATATGTTTGAATATTCGCTTGTTCCAGACCTGAGCCATGACGGATTCGAAAGGGATCATCCGGTCCTGCAAAAAGCTGTGGAAGCCCATGGCACCAAGCCCGACGCTGCGTTCACGCATGGCGGCATAGGTGGCCCGAACCATGCTGTCCGGCGCGCGCTCAATAAAATCATCCAGCACATTATCCAGAAACCGCATCAGATCGGTGATGAACAGCTCATTGTCTTTCCAGTCATTATATTTTTCCAGATTGATCGACGACAGGCAGCAAACGGCAGTGCGCTCATTACCCAGATGATCCTGACCCGTCGGCAATGTGATCTCGCAACAGAGATTGGAGGTTTTTACATTCAGCCCCGCCAGCTTGTGATGCTCGGGTATGGCATCATTCACATGGTCGCTGAACAGCATATAAGGCTCGCCGGTTTCAATACGCGCAGTGAGCATCCGTACCCACAGGCCGCGCGCCGACAGGGTTTTCTGGACAGAATTATCATGGGGGCTGAGCAACGCCCATTCCTCATCATTTTCCACCGCCCGCATGAAGGCATTGGAAATGGCGATACCGTGATGAAGATTGAGCGCCTTGCGGTTGGGGTCACCGCCGGTGGGACGGCGAATTTCGATAAATTCCTCTATCTCCGGATGGCTTACCGGCAGATATACCGCCGCACTGCCCCGCCGGAGCGACCCTTGAGAAATGGCCAGAGTCTGACTGTCCATCACCCGGATGAAAGGAATGATCCCGGACGTCTTCCCATTGGTGGAAACCGTTTCACCAATAGAGCGCAGGTTACCCCAGTAACTGCCTATACCGCCGCCCTTGGAGGCCAGCCAGACATTTTCATTCCACAGATTAACAATACCCTGAAGACTATCACTGGCTTCATTGAGAAAGCACGATATAGGCAGACCACGCTTGGTGCCGCCATTGCTCAAAATGGGCGTGGCCGGCATGAACCAAAGCTGGCTCATATAATCATACAGCCGCTGGGCATGGGCCTGATCATCACTGAAATAGCTGGCCACGCGGGCAAAAAGATCCTGAAAATTCTCGTCGGGCATCAAATAGCGGTCAGTCAGGGTCGCCTTGCCAAAATCCGTCAGTAAACTATCCCTCGTCGGAACTGTTTCAACCCGCGAATGATCCTTTACCTGTACCGCTTCTTTAAATAACATACCCGCCACGTCAACACCTCTCTATGATCAAACCCGCCAATTAAAGAATTGAATGACTCAACCCACCCCTATACCATATAATCCTCTTGTCTAATGACTATATCAGTATAACGTAAAATTATAATTCTGCCCGATGACAAAGATGAAATTTTCCCGAAATTCCGAAGCGGCATTGCCCATCTCCCCGGGAAGGTTAACCAAAACCGGCCTAGAGCCTTATAGAATAACAACAATACCGATTCCGAGTCCCTCAAAATCATCCTCGACACAAGATATGGTATTTTGACCCTGATATAATGTCAACAGATAGTATTTTCCCTTTTCGCCTTGACTTTGAGAAACCCAAGGAAAATCATCAGTTACCGTTAAATTTTAAGCTAAAAAATTTAACGGCCGCCGGTCCTTATACTGGCCCTCACAGGGGGAAATATATCCTGAAATTCAGGGTTCTGACGGGTTTTTGACCGGTTTCACCATTATTATCATTTTTTTATTTTTCACTAATACTTTGAGATAAAAGACTTTATCTGACTTTTACTTGTTATAGCACAATATTTTTTCTCACGACCTGCTTGATTTTAGCCCTGAAAATTAGTAGAAAATACATAAGTACGGAGCAACCCTGCAGTTAATTTTGTAATCCACAGCACAGACTGCAGAAAATTTTCGTCAGATTTTTTTTTGCCCTCACTTATTTTAAGTGAGGCAAGGTTCTTTGCCTTGACCACAAGAACAAGTGCATAAAATACTGGCTTTAAAACAAAATGTTACCCCACCGGTCTGTCTTTATATATAAGACGGATTGGGTTTTTTGCGCGAAAAACGGCAGAAAAATTTACCTCAAGGAGTATGTTCAGGAATGACCCATAAGGAGCCCTTAACCAACCAAGGTTTGCCGTCCCCTCAGGGCCTATATAACCCCGTCAACGAACATGATAACTGCGGTATTGGTCTGGTGGCCAATATCAAGGGCGTTAAAAGTCATGACATCATCGTCAACGGATTGGAAATCCTGAAAAACCTGACCCACCGGGGCGCTGTGGGTGCCGACCCCCTGTCCGGGGACGGGGCCGGTATCCTGATACAAATGCCCGATGATTTTATGAGAGCCGCCGCCAAACAGGAAAATATCACCCTGCCGCGTCTTGGGGATTACGGCGTTTTGATGGTGTTTCTTCCCCACGAAAAACACACCGCCGACAAGATTAAAAAAATCTTTGAGGATCTGGTGGATCAGGAAGGCCAGAAATTCCTCGGCTGGCGCAATGTACCCACGGACAACAGCGGCTTCAGCGATGGTGTCAAGGCCTCCGAACCCGCCATTGTGCAGGGGTTTGTCACCATGGGCAACGACTGCCGGACCAATGCCCGGTTTGAACTGAAGCTTTATCTGATCCGCAAACAACTGTCCAACATCGTCTTTGATATGACTGAGGATACCAGCCATTATTACGCCTGCTGCTGCTCAAGCCGTACCCTGCTCTATAAAGGCATGTTATTGGCCACTCAGGTCGGAGTCTATTATAAAGACCTTACCGATGAGCGTATGAAATCTGCGCTGGCCCTTGTCCATCAGCGGTTTTCCACCAACACCTTCCCCACATGGGGCTTGGCGCAGCCATTCCGTATGGTATGCCACAACGGCGAAATCAATACGGTGCGCGGCAATGTCAACTGGATGGCATCGCGCCGTTTCAGCATGGAATCCACCCTGCTTGGCAAAGACCTTGAAAAACTCTGGCCGCTGATCCCCGAAGGCATCTCGGATACCGCCTGCTTTGACAATGCGCTCGAACTTCTGGTGGCCGGAGGCTATAGCATCACCCACGCCATGATGATGCTGATCCCCGAAGCCTGGGCCGGCAATCCGTTGATGGACGAAAAACGCCGGGCTTTTTATGAATATCATGCCGCCCTGATGGAACCGTGGGACGGCCCGGCGGCCATGGCCTTTACCGATGGCACCCTGATCGGCGCGACCCTTGACCGCAACGGCCTGCGCCCGGCGCGGTACCTCGTGACCGATGATGACATGGTGGTGCTGGCGTCTGAGATGGGCGTGCTGCCGATCCCGGAAAATAAAATKATCAGAAAATGGCGGCTGCAACCGGGAAAAATGTTGCTGATTGATACCGCACAGGGCCGGATCATCAGTGATGAGGAAATCAAGGCGGAACTAAGCAACGCCCATGATTATGAGGCCATACTTGCCCGCACCCAGATCAAGCTGGAAGACTTGCCGGCAGAATTCGCCGCCCATCATGATACCGATGTTCCCCTGCTGAAACGGCAACAGGCTTTTGGCTATACGCAAGAAGACATAAAACTTCTGTTCCCGCCCATGACCACCAGCGCCCAGGAAGCGCTCGGCTCCATGGGGACCGATACGCCGATCTCGGCCCTGTCCAGCAAATCAAAGCTGCTTTACAGCTATTTCAAACAGAATTTTGCCCAGGTGACCAACCCGCCTATCGACCCGATTCGGGAAGAGGCGGTGATGTCGCTGGTCTCTTTCATCGGGCCACGGCCGAATCTGCTTGATCTGGAGGGGGTCGGCACCCATAAGCGGCTCGAAGTGCGCCAGCCCATCCTGAGCAATGAAGATCTGGAAAAAATCCGCACCATCGGTGATATTCCCGACAATAATTTCAGGACCGTCACCATTGATGTGACCTATGATGCCGCCAGGGGCATCAAGGGCATGGATAATGCCATTGAAAGCATCTGCCTGCTGGCGGAAGTCTCTGTGGTCGAGGGTGATAATATCATCATCCTGTCCGACCGGGGCGTCAGTGAAAACCGCATTGCCATTCCGGCCCTGCTGGCCACATCAGCAGTGCATCATTACCTGATCCGCAAGGGTCTGCGCACCTCTGTCGGGCTGGTGGTGGAAACCGGGGAAGCCCGCGAGGTTCATCATTTCTGTGTGTTGGCAGGTTACGGTGCCGAAGCCATCAATCCCTATCTCGCCTTTGAAACCATCACCGCAATAGCCCCGGAACTTGACGGGGGTGTCAGCCCGAGAACAGCCCGGACCCGTTATACCAAAGCCATTGATAAAGGCATTCTGAAGGTCATGTCCAAGATGGGCATCTCCACCTATCAATCCTATTGCGGGGCGCAGATTTTTGATGCGGTTGGCCTTAACAGTGAATTTATCGAAAAATATTTCACCAAGACCCAAAGCGCCATCGAAGGCGTTGGTCTGCCGGAAATTTCCCGGGAAACCATCATGCGCCATGAACAGGCCTTCACCGACAGCCTGGTTTATAACAATGCCCTGGATGTGGGCGGGGAATATGCCATACGGCTGCGCGGTGAAGATCATATGTGGACCTCTGAAAGTGTCAGCAGTCTTCAGCATGCGGTGCGCGGCAACAATCAGGATCAATATGATACCTATGCCCGCAGCATCAATGAACAGTCCAGCCGTCTGTTGACCCCGCGCGGGCTGTTTAAAATTAAACTGGCAGCAAAACCCATTGCCCTGAAGGACGTGGAACCGGCCAGTGAAATCGTCAAGCGTTTTGTCACCGGGGCCATGTCCTTTGGCTCCATCAGCCGCGAAGCCCATACCAACCTCGCCATCGCCATGAACCGCATTGGCGGCAAGTCCAACACCGGCGAAGGCGGCGAGGAACCTGACAGATTTACCCCGGACCGCAACGGCGACCTGCGCCGCAGTGCCATCAAGCAGGTGGCCAGCGGCCGCTTTGGTGTGACGACAGAATATCTGGTCAATGCGGACGAGATTCAGATCAAGATGGCACAGGGCGCCAAGCCCGGCGAGGGCGGACAACTGCCCGGCCATAAAGTGGACGCGGTCATTGCCAAGGTGCGCCATTCGACGCCGGGGGTTGGGCTTATATCGCCGCCGCCGCACCATGATATTTATTCCATCGAGGATCTGGCGCAGTTGATCTATGACCTGAAAAATGTGAACCCCTCGGCCCGCATCAGCGTCAAGCTGGTGTCTGAAATCGGGGTCGGAACTGTCGCCGCCGGGGTCTCCAAGGCCAAGGCTGACCATCTGACCATTTCAGGTTATGACGGCGGTACCGGGGCCAGCCCGCTGACCAGCATCAAGAACGCCGGATCACCGTGGGAAATGGGTCTGGCGGAAACCCAGCAGACATTGGTGCTCAACAAATTGCGCGACCGTATCAGCCTGCAGGTGGACGGCGGTCTGAAGACGGGCCGGGATGTGATCATTGGCGCGCTGCTCGGGGCCGATGAATTTGGTTTTGCCACCGCACCGCTGATCGCCAGTGGCTGCATCATGATGCGCAAATGTCACCTCAATACCTGTCCCGTTGGCATCGCCACCCAGGACCCGGTCCTGCGGCGGAAATTCAGGGGCAAGCCGGAACATGTGGTGAATTATTTCTTCTTCGTTGCCGAAGAGGCACGGAAAATCATGGCTGAAATGGGTGTTCACACCCTGGGTGAAATCATTGGCCGGTCTGACCTTCTCAGCAAAAATTCCGCCATCAAACACTGGAAAGCGGACGGGCTTGATTTTAGCAAAATGTTTCATATGCCCACCCCGGGAGATGGCAGTGATATTTTCAACAGCAAACGCCAACAGCATAATCTTGATGAAATTCTCGACCGGAAACTCATAGATCAGGCGCAGGAGGCTTTGGACAACAGAAAACCCGTGACCATAGAAGAAAAAATCAACAATACTGACCGGTCATGCGGGGCATTATTATCTGGCCGTGTGGCGGAAAAATATGGCCATAGTGGTCTGCCCGACGATTGCATCCATGTGAAACTCTCCGGCACAGCGGGCCAGAGCTTTGGCACCTTTGTCGCCAGGGGTGTGACCCTGGAATTATCCGGTGAGGCTAATGATTATGTGGGCAAGGGCCTGAGCGGCGGACGTCTGATAATCTATCCGCCCGCAATGAGCCGGATCGACCCGGAAAACAGCATCATTGTCGGCAATACTGTGCTTTACGGCGCCGTTAGCGGTGAATGTTATTTCCGGGGGGTCGCCGGCGAACGTTTTGCCGTGCGCAACTCCGGCGCCATTGCGGTTGTCGAGGGGGTTGGTGATCATGGCTGCGAGTATATGACCGGAGGCTGTATTGTGGTGATCGGCAAGACAGGGCGGAATTTTGCCGCTGGCATGAGTGGCGGCATTGCTTATGTCCTTGATGAGGCCGGAGATTTCGACAGGCGTTGCAACCTTGCCATGGTCGAGCTTGAACCCATGCCCGAAGAAGATGCCATGGCCCGCAAGCATCAGTCCGGCGAACTGGAAAGTCACGGGCGGGTTGATGTGTTGCGCAATAATATGTCCGGCAATGATGTGGAGCGGCTGGTGATGCTGCTGGAAAATCATGTGCGTTATACCGGCAGCACCCGCGCCCGGGCAATTCTGGATAATCTGGATACTTATCTGCCGAAGTTCGTCAAGGTGATGCCGGTGGAATACCGCCGGGCCCTGCAGGAAATGGCCCCGACCCAGACTGTCCTGTCCGCCTACACCGGTCAAACATTAAATTAAAGAGGAATAATAATGGGAAAACCAACCGGATTTATGGAATTTACCCGTCAGGAACGGACCTATGCCCCTGCGGGTGACCGGGTGCGTCATTATGATGAATTTACCAATCCGCTCAGAGATAATATGGTCTCTCAGCAGGGCGGGCGTTGCATGGACTGTGGCATTCCCTTCTGTCATACGGGCTGCCCGGTGAATAATATGATCCCCGACTGGAATGATCTGGTGTGGAAAGAGAATTGGCGCGGCGCGCTGGATGTGCTGCATTCCACCAATAATTTCCCGGAATTTACCGGACGGATTTGCCCCGCACCCTGTGAAGCTGCCTGCACCTTAAACCTTGATGATCAGCCGGTGACCATCAAGACCATCGAATGTGCCATTGTGGACAAGGGCTGGAAAGAAGGCTGGATCACGCCGCTTCTTCCCGTGACAAAAACCGGCAAGAAAATTGCGGTCGTCGGCTCCGGCCCTGCGGGTCTTGCCTGCGCCCAGCAGCTGGCCCGCGCGGGGCATGACGTTGCGGTATATGAGAAAGGCCGCCGGGCCGGGGGCCTGCTGCGCTACGGTATCCCTGATTTTAAAATGGCAAAAAACCTCATTGACCGCCGGGTGCAGCAGATGGAACAGGAAGGGGTTACTTTCTGGACCAGCATGGAAGTGGGCAAAGATATTCCCGCCTCGCGGCTGGTGGAACATTATGATGCCATCGTGCTCGCCGGGGGTTCCGAGCAGCCCCGCGACCTGACCATCCCCGGACGGGATCTTGACGGGGTGCATTTCGCCATGGATTTCCTGATCCAGCAAAACCAGCGCAATGCCGGCGAGCCACTCCCCAACAAAAAGGATATTTTAGCCGCAGGAAAACGTGTGATCGTCATTGGTGGCGGCGACACGGGGTCTGATTGTGTGGGAACCTCCTTCCGGCAGGGGGCGGTATCCGTAACCCAGATCGAGATCATGCCAAAACCCCCGGCCCATGAAAACAAAGACCTCACCTGGCCAAACTGGCCCATGAAGCTACGCACATCAACCTCTCAGGAAGAGGGGGCGGACCGGGAATGGTCTGTGGCCACCGGGGAATTTGTTGCCGGAGAGGATGGCAAGCTTGCGGCGCTGCGCTGTTATCTGGTGGATGAGAAATTCCAGAAAATCGAAGGCAGTGAATTCGAGATAGACGCGGACCTGGTGTTGCTGGCCATGGGCTTCACCAATCCGGTGAAAAAAGGTTTGCTGGAACAATTGGGCGTTTCCCTTGATGGGCGCGGCAATGTGGCCGCCGATACCGACAGCTATCAAACATCCCTGCCACAGGTTTTCACAGCGGGTGACATGCGCCGGGGCCAGTCTCTGGTGGTGTGGGCCATCCGCGAAGGCCGTCAGGCTGCCCGCGCCGTAGATGAATATCTCATGGGTGAGTCCAGATTGCCACGCTAGGGCAATAATCAAGCATCAATTCTTTGCCCGCTCCAGCACATACAGGAAAAACCGCCCATGATCTTTCTTGTGGAAATATAACAGCTTTCCATCGGATGTAATGGCGGGGGCTTCTGCGATGCCTGTGATTGCAGAAATAGGGGATGGGACAGAAAAAGCTGCCGCCCTGTCTGGTCGCGTGGCATAAAAACTGGTAAATTTACCGCCATTTGCAAAGCTGAGCCGGGTGAAATAAAGCTCCCGCCCATCAGCAGAAACAGACGCACCATATTCCAGGTCGCTGGTATTAATATTATGAAAAATTTCATTTGACCGGCTGTCTATCTCAAATTTACCCGATTTCAAATGCGCCACGAAAAAATAGGACTGCTTCGGCGGGGGCCCATCACCAAAATACGTCTGAGTGGAATAGAGTGTATTTCCGTCGGCACTTATTTCAATATCCATATTGATCCATCCCGGAAGATTGAGGGACACTTCCGGGTGCGGCCTGATATTCCGTACATGACCGTCTTTGAACTTGCCGCTATACACCGTGGCAAAGCTGTTGTGTTTGGTATAATTCACCATTGAAATAAAATAGAAATTGCCGTTTTTATCCATCGTCGGCACCCCGTCAACCGCAGCAGAATTAATCCCCTTGATTTCCCCCATATATTTGAAATTTACGTCATCAATACGTACCGCATAATAAATATCTTTGTCGGTTTTTGGTGTATCATTGGTGTCATTATTGAAAAACAGATATTTTCCGTCTCGGGTGATGAAGGCCTCCATGACACTTTGTTTATAGCCCTTGATATTTACCTTCCTCGGATTGATAAACAGGGGCGGTTTATGGGATATTGCCGGCAACCCTACCGCTTTGAATTCATGCAGTATTCTATCAAGAAGCCGGTTCGCCTGATCAAGTTTGCCCTGATCGCCGAGGACTTTTACTTGCTTCATCATGGGAATTATTCTGGAAACATCCTTCCCGGCTTCCATATTTTGTCTGAGTTTTTCCATGGCAAGGGCGGCCTTGGACTGAACCGCCCTGACCACATCCGGGGATATGGCATGAACCGGGGTCAGCATAAAAATATTGATAAGGAAAAATATTATATAACTGGTGATCTTACGCCTGTTCATCATATATTCTCCTGAATAATCACCGATTGCCAATAGCAGCCCAAATAGGTTATACCCTAGCTTATCCCTTTAAAATAAGGCCGTGTTATGACCACAAACTCCGAACGTTTGTCAGAAATTGAAAGCACCATCACCTATCAGGATCAGCAGATTCAGGATTTGAGTGAGATGGTGAGCCAGCAATGGCAGGAAATCAACCGCCTTAAAAAGAATCTCTCCCGCGCCACAGAAAGACTGGGGAATCTGGAGAATCCATCTGAGGACAGCACCATTGCCCACGAAATTCCACCGCATTATTAAGGACTGAATATATGGCTAAAGTAAAACTCTGCTTTCTCGGCCTTGGTGTCATGGGTTATCCCATGGCGGGCCATCTGAAAAAAACCGGATATGACATGACAGTTTATAACCGGACAACGGCAAAAGCCACTAACTGGGCGGCAGAATTTGGCGGCAACCATGCCCCAACCCCCGCAGAGGCCGTACGGGATGCCGACATTACCTTTGCCTGTGTCGGTAACGATGACGATGTGAAAGCCATTACCCTTGGCCAGAGCGGAGCCTTTAGCGGTATGAAAGAAGGGGCCATATTTGTTGATCATACCACCGCATCGGCGACCCTTGCCCGTGACCTGAATGAGACCGCCCGCAAACAAGGCCTGCATTTTCTTGATGCGCCCGTATCCGGTGGTCAGGCCGGGGCGGAGAATGGCCTTCTCACCATCATGGTTGGCGGGGATGAAAAAACCTTTGCCCAAGTTGACCCCATTTTACAATGCTACGCCAAAAAGACCCGGCTTCTGGGTTCGGCGGGCAGTGGCCAGCTGACCAAGATGGTCAATCAAATATGCATTGGCGGTCTGGTGCAGGCTTTGTCAGAGGGGATAAATTTTGCCGAAGCCGCCGGACTTGACGCCAGCGCCGTGATCGACGTGATTTCCAAGGGTGCGGCCCAGTCATGGCAGATGGAAAACCGTTATGAGACCATGATTGAAAACCAGTTTGATTTCGGCTTTGCCGTTGACTGGATGCGTAAAGATCTGGATATTGTGCTGAATGAAGCAAAAAACAATGGCGCGGAACTGCCCGTAACCCGCCTGGTCAACCGGTTTTATAGTGAAATTCAGTCGGGCGGGGGCGGACGTCTGGATACCTCCAGCCTGATTACACTTTTAAGGAAATAAAATATGACAATTTTTCCCCGTTATGGCAAAGGCCGATCCATAAAGGCAGGCTTTAAAAGAAAATGTCCCAGTTGTGAACAGGGTAAAATCTTTGATGGTTACCTGAAACTAAAAGAAAAATGCCCCCATTGTACCGCCCCGATTGGTGAAATTCGTGCCGATGATTTTCCGCCCTACCTGACCATTTTAATCGTTGGGCATATTGTAGTGCCCTTACTGGTTTTTGTGGAAGTCAGCTACCACCCCTCCACATTATTTCAGATGATCCTCTGGCCTGCTGTGGCTTTGACTTTATCCCTGAGCCTGCTTCCGGTGCTGAAAGGTGCGGTGGTCGGCTTCATGTGGTCTTTGGGTATGAAGGGTGATGAACAGCATTAAGGTCTTGCTGTTTTAAGCGGAAAAAACGCCCCTTGCCCACAAAGGACATTTTTTTGAAATTACCCTTGATTTTGATAAGGTAATGGCTATTATCCGCCGCACAGTCACAGTGGTGGCTCATCTGTTTTGGAATGCGGGCGTAGCTCAGGGGTAGAGCATAACCTTGCCAAGGTTAGGGTCGTGAGTTCGAATCTCATCGCCCGCTCCAATAAAACCAAGGGTTTCACATATCTGAGACTTAGTAGCTTTCACGTATCTTACACGCACGTTGGTTAATGTTTCAGGTTTAATAGGTCGGGCAGCAACCCGGCCTATTTCTTTTAATACCTCGTTTATTGCCTTAACTGCAAGGCCAAGGTATTCAGGGTTATACTTCGCGTAACGCCCTGTACTGCGGAAATTTGGCATATCATGGCCAAGTAATCCGGCAATTTCCAATTCAGGGACGCCCCGCGTCCTGAGTTCTGTCGCCATCGTGTGGCGGATGCTGTAAGGGATAACATCCCTGTCAAGCCCGGCAGCGTTCCTCATATTACGCCAGCCGGCGTTGATCTTCTTAAGCGACTTGCCGCGATACTGGACAATGAAACCCGGATCAAGGGTCTGAAGCCATTGTTTGAGAATATCCGGCATAGGCACCACCGGGCGGCGTTTCTTCGTCTGTTGGCGGCCTTTGGGGTTTAAATCAATCAGATTGCGCTCAAAGTCACACTGGAATGTAGTCAATTCCAACAAAGCTGAGGGTCTGGCCGCTGTTGATATAGCAAGCAGGAGAAATGTACGAATATGATCAGATTCAGCTGCATCCCACAGGCGAGCCATCTCCTCAATAGTCAGTATTCTTTCCCGTGGTGGGCTGTCAGGGAGGGTAAGGGTCGGAGGTATTGCTGCTATATGCCGCCGCTGCCATGCCCAGTTAAGAGCGGCGTTGGCCGTCCCCATGATTCGCTTGATCGTTCCCGGCTTGAATTGCAGGGATAAATTCTTAGCAATTCTGTTCTGTGCATCAAGTGTAAATTCCGATACTGTCATCGTTTCTGCCCTTTCCAATACAAGAAAAAGGTTGCGCCGTTGTACGCTTGAGCTAATAACGTTTTTGCCGTGGTGTTCCCAATATCTTTGAAATATCTCTGCAAGTATAACATTCTCCGGTTTTTCATATTTAATTTCTGCGTTTACAGTTATCCATTTTGCAAATTCTAATTTGGCTTGCTCAAGGTTTGCAGTGCCGAGCGTAGCGCAGTTTGTTTGTCTGGTTTGTTTGTCATACCAGTAGATATAATAGTTTGGGGAATTACGGCCCGGATTAAGGAAATATTTTCCGATCCGCATAATTTCTCTTTTGCCTTTTCTATACATAACCCACCTTTTGCCATATTCTCAGAGGTGGTCCTGCTTTGTTGGACAGATTTGCGGCGATGTTAAGCTTTATTATGTTGTTTAATGTTATGCCGCTCTTTTCCTTTGATCAGGGCCATG
>NVTJ01000048.1 GCA_002401545.1 Alphaproteobacteria bacterium | reverse complement strand
AACCTTATGATCAGTATGCCCACAGCCCTGTCCTATCCCATGAATACGAAACGCTTTAACTGGTGGTATGACAGCGTTGCCGAGCCATATCTTGATGGCCGAATCCTGCATTGTCCCCGGGGAAAAGTTCTCGGCGGATCATCATCCATTAACGGCATGGTTTTTGTGCGCGGACATGCCCGCGATTTTGATCAGTGGGAAGAAATGGGAGCCAGAGGCTGGGGTTATGAGGATTGCCTGCCCTATTTCAAACGTCTGGAAAAATGGCAGGGCGGCGCGGATGCTTACCGGGGCGGGCAGGGGCCGATAGGGATATGTGACGGTAACGGGATGCGCCTTAACCCGCTTTATGAGGCCTTTATCAGGGCGGGGGTTGAGGCCGGTTACCCTCGGACTGATGATTATAACGGTGCCCAACAGGAAGGCTTCGGACCATATCAAATGAGTATCGACGGAGGGGTTCGTGCCTCCACCTCCCGGGCCTATTTGCGACCTGCGCTCAAGCGGGCCAACCTGACGGTTATCAAAAAAACCCACGTTCAGGAGATCTTGTTTGACGGCACAAGAGTGACCGGTGTGAAATTTATCCAGAAGAAAAAAATCAGGACGGCACAGGTGCGGCGGGAGGTTATTCTGTCGGCGGGATCAATAGGATCGCCGCAACTGCTTCAGCTTTCCGGTATTGGCCCGGCTGAGGTTCTTAAAAAAGCGGGCATAGCCGTTCGCTATGATCTTCCGGGTGTTGGGGAAAATCTGCAGGATCATCTGGAGGTTTATTTTCAGCATGAGTGTAAAAAACCCATAACCCTGAATGGCAAGCTGGGCCTGATCAGCAAAAGCCTGATCGGCATGGAATGGCTGCTGTTCAAAACCGGACTGGGCAGTAGCAATCATTTTGAGGCCGGCGGTTTCATTCACTCAAACCCTGAGAAAGAATGGCCCGACATCCAGTATCATTTCCTGCCGGCAGCCATGCGCTATGATGGTACGGCAGCGGTAAAGGGACACGGATATCAGGTTCATGTTGGCCCCAACAAGCCCAAAAGCCGTGGACATGTGAGAATAACATCTTCAAATTCTATGGATAAGCCGGAAATCAAATTCAATTATCTGGCGCACGCAGAAGATGTGGCTGACTGGCGGCAGGTCATTCGTCTGACCCGTAGAATTTTGGGGCAAAATGCGCTGGAGCCTTACAGGGGGCGGGAAATACAGCCGGGTATTGAGGTTCAAACTGATGATGAGATTGACATCTGGGTGCGACAGAATGTGGAAAGTGCCTATCATCCGTCCTGTACGTGTAAAATCGGCAGTGATGGTGACCCCATGGCTGTTCTTGATGCCGAATGTCATGTTAGGGGATTTGAGGGACTGCGCGTGATAGACTCGTCCGTTTTCCCAACTATAACAAACGGCAATCTGAACGCTCCGACGATTATGGTTGCGGAAAAAACGGCCGAGTGTATTTTGACTTTTTCCCGGTGACCAGGTTCTAACCCTGATTTACTTGTACTAAAATGGCACAATTTACTGGCGAGTTTTATTTTTTGTGTTAATATGTTAGATTAATTGAAAGTAATAGTTGGTTGTTTGAGGTATGCCTTGGAGAGAGTGTAGTGGTATGGAGTCAAATTCATCGGCAAATATTCAGCTAGATCTGGATTCAGAGGGTCAGGAGGAAAATCCTGTGGCCATAATAGATGCCGCCGCCAGTCATTTTGATGAAGTTAACGGAACAATCAAATGGTTTGATTCCGTTAAGGGTTATGGATTTATCTCACCGGAAGATGATAAAGGTGATATTCTGGTCCATTTTTCCATTCTGAAGGACATTGGCCGCCGTATGTTACCCGAGGGGACTTCGGTTAAATGTTTATCTGCGGACCGGCCAAAAGGGCGGCAGGCCGTTAAAATCCTTGAATTTGATTTGACAACGGCTGTCGGGACGGATGTTGAGTTCACGCCGTTGGAAATGCTGACTATCGATGTGGATGAATCTGAATTTGTCGAGGCAACGGTCAAATGGTTCAACCGGGTCCGTGGTTATGGTTTTGTAAACCGGGGCGATGGGGGGCAGGATGTTTTTATCCATATGGAGCTGCTGCGTAAATACGGCGTTGATCATCTGGTGCCGGGTCAGACAGTTGTTGTTGCTGTCGATGATGGCGAACGCGGGTTGGTGGTTAAGGCTATCAAAGTTTAATCCGGCTGTGGGGGCGGATTTGGGACAGGTGTGGATTTGGATATAAAATCTTTTCGGAAAATCTGTATATTTATTATTCTGAGCCATTTTTCTGTGGTGGCCGTATCGTCCCGCCTTTCTTTGGCCGCAGAAACCGGGGTTGTCTTTGGCCAGTCTGAGTTATCTGTTTTATCCGGCGGCCATCATTATAAATTCACGGTGGAGATTGCAGAAACCTATGATCAAAGGGCCAGAGGATTAATGTTCCGTAAGGAAATGGCTGATCACAATGGCATGTTGTTTTTCTTTGAGGAAAATCGGGTGGTCACCATGTGGATGAAAAACACCTATATCCCGCTTGATATTATTTTTATTGATCAAAGAGGCATTATTGTTCACATTGCAAAGTCAACCGTGCCGCATTCCCTTGATGTTATTTCTTCCCATGAGCCGGTGATTTCGGTTCTGGAGCTGAATGCGGGGGTGACCAACAGCCTTGATATTCATGTGGGGGATAAAGTAGAGCATCCTTTCTTTGCCCGGTGATCCGCAAAATCCAAGAAATATGTCAATTGTGAATAAATGCACTTGCCCTTGGGGGGGGCTTCTTGTATTAAGCCTATCACGTTGAATTTAATCCAGTCGGGGAGTGGCGCAGCCTGGTAGCGCACCTGTTTTGGGTACAGGGGGTCGCAGGTTCAAATCCTGTCTCCCCGACCATTAAATTCACAATGAAAACAGCCGCCCGGTTTTTCCCGGCGGCTGTTGATTTGTCAAAATAGCCTTCATGAGCCAATCTTCTGAAAAAATCAATAATATTTGATTGCATCTTGCTCTTAAACTGAGTAAATCAGAACTATGTATATGTAAAGGAAGGGTAGTCTTTTATTTGTGTTTTCTTTGTTATATAAAGGAAAACATGCTTTATTGTATCCTTCTGATCAAATTATCAAGTCGTCTGTATTTTTTAAGAGGTTTCTTTAATGACCACCAATGACCAAGTTGAACATGATGAGGAAGTTACACGTCGTAATTTCCTCTATGTTGCATCGGGTGTAGTTGGCGCAGTTGGTGTTACATCAGCCGCCTGGCCCCTTGTAGATCAAATGAATCCGTCTGCCGATGTTCTGGCACTTGCCTCCGTGGAAGTTGACATGTCTACAATTCCGGAAGGACAGACGGTAAAAATTCTCTGGCGCGGAAAACCAATTTTTATTCGTCACAGGACAGCGAAAGAAATCGCCCGTGGGGTTGCCGAAGACAATGACCCGATGAAAGACCCTGTTATGGACAAGGACCGGGCGCAAAAACCGGAATGGCTGGTCATGATCGGGGTATGCACCCACCTAGGCTGCGTACCATTGGATCAGCGTGGTGACTTTGGCGGCTGGTTCTGTCCCTGCCATGGGTCGCATTATGATATTGCAGGTCGTATCCGCAAGGGGCCGGCACCGCGGAACCTTGATTTGCCGAAATACGTGTATTTGAACGATACTACAGTCAAGATTGGTTAGGGAGGGTAAAATGGGATCATCTAATTACGAGCCTACGAACAAGGCTGTAAAATGGTTTGAGGATCGCCTGCCGATTCTGGGACTTATTCACGGAACGCTGGGGGCAGGATATAAGACACCGCGCAACCTGAACTACTGGTGGAATTTTGGCTCATTGGCCGGTTTCATGCTGGTGGTGCAGATCATAACCGGCATCATACTGGTGATGCATTACACGCCCCATGTGGATATGGCTTTCCGGGCTGTTGAACATATCATGCGTGATGTGAATTATGGCTGGCTTATGCGCTATACCCATTCCAATGGCGCTTCCATGTTCTTTGTCATTGTTTATGTTCATATATTGCGCGGCATGTATTTCGGCTCTTATCAGTCGCCGCGTGAAGTATTATGGTTTCTGGGGCTGGTGATCTACCTGCTGATGATGGCGACAGGCTTTATGGGTTATGTGCTGCCCTGGGGACAGATGAGCTTCTGGGGCGCGACTGTGATCACCAACCTGTTCGGGGCATTTGATTTCTATGACGGCATGGGGGAGAGTATTCTGCATCTGTTGTGGGGTGGATTTTCCGTCGATAACCCAACATTGCAACGTTTTTTCAGCCTGCATTATCTGCTGCCATTTGTTATTGTCGGGGTTGTGATTCTGCATATCTGGGCCTTGCATCTTCCGGGTTCCAACAATCCGCTGGGCATTGATGCCAAGGGACCGGGCGACAAGATTCCGTTCCATCCCTATTATACCGCCAAGGATGCTTTTGGATTGTCATTCTTCATTGTGATCTTTGCAGTTTTCATTTTTTACCTGCCCAATATCATGGGACATCCTGATAACTATATCGAGGCCAACCCCATGGTAACGCCGTCCCATATTGTGCCGGAATGGTATTATCTGCCCTTCTATACAATATTGAAGGCCGTGCCGGACAAGCTTCTTGGTGTGATCGCCATGTTTGGTTCTATCCTGATCTTCTTCGTGCTGCCGTGGCTGGACGGGTCAAAAATCAGGTCGGCAAAATTTCGCCCGACAACGGCCTTTTTCTTCTGGCTGTTTCTGGTCAATACGATTTTTCTGGGTTATCTGGGAACGAAATTACCTGATGAGATCATGATCAATATGGGCGGCGGCATTGATGCTTTGACCCTTGGACGGATATCCTCTGTCTTTTACTTTGCTTATTTTCTGGTGATCGTGCCTTTGGTCAGCCGTTTTGAAACAACCAGACCTGTGCCAACAAGTATTGCACAGTCGGTACTTGATGCACGGAAGGAGGGCTAGACATGTTGAAAATGATTAAAAATATCAGCCTGATGGTTATGGTTGCACTCGGCGGCATTTCTTTTGCCAATGCCTCCGGTGATGGTGGTTATGAGGTTAAACGTCATGATTGGCCTCATGCCGGACCTTTCGGCAAATTTGACAAGGGTGCGTTGCAGCGGGGGCTTCAGGTCTATACAGAGGTATGTTCAGGCTGTCATTCCCTGGATTATGTAGCCTTTCGGGAACTGGTGGCCCTTGGTTATAGCACGGATGAAGTGAAAGCCTTTGCCGCAACCTATGAATTTGCCAACGGCTTTGATGATGAGGGCGAAGAAAAATACCGTAAAGGCCTGCCGCAGGATTATTTCCCGGCACCTTTTGCCTCTGAGGAAGAAGCCCGGGATTCAAACAACGGCGCATTGCCCCCTGATTTTTCCCTGCTGGGAAAATCGCGGGAACATCTGTCCATGTTCACACCATGGAACAGTGTTTACGGCGAGGATTACATCGTTGGTATCCTGACCACATATCATGAGGAAGCTCCTCACGGTGTTGAGCTTGCCGAGGGGATGAATTTCAACGAGACATTCCCCGGCAATCAGATTGCCATGGCACCCCCCCTGTTCGATGATGCGGTGGAATATGCTGATGGTACAGTGGCGACAACACAACAGATGGCACAGGATGTGGCCACTTTCATGTATTGGGCCGCTGAGCCAAAAATGGAAGAACGCAAAAAAATGGGCCTGAAAGTTATTATTTTCATGTCCCTGCTGACCATCATGCTGTATTTCGTCAACAAGAGCGTATGGAAAAATGTCAAAAAGGGCGATGACCTTGTATGATGTTTTGATCCTGAGTTAGGGTATTTGAAGGGGCTGCCTGTGGGTGGCCCTTTTTTGTCCCTGGCATAGTGGAGTGTAGATATGAAATTCGGGATTCGTTTTATTGAAAACCTGGGTCCTGTTCCGGATATTGTCCGTTTCAGCCAGCAGGCGGAACAGGCCGGATTTGAGTATGTCTGGTATCCCC
This sequence comes from Alphaproteobacteria bacterium, assembly GCA_002401545.1. GTDB lineage: Bacteria > Pseudomonadota > Alphaproteobacteria > Sphingomonadales > Emcibacteraceae > Paremcibacter. The sequence goes on along the minus strand of NVTJ01000048.1, from coordinate 13,923 downwards.
ATGATATATTCATGAAAAACACATGGGTTGTGACGGCGGCGGTGGCACAGGCAACAGATAAAATTAAAATCGGCAGTGTGGGCCCCAATCCCTATACCACCAATCCCGCAGAAATCGCCTCTTATCTGGCGACGCTGGATGAATTGTCCGGTGGCCGGGCGGTGATTGGCCTTGGTCTGCATACCTATGATATGGTGGGCTGGGCCGGGGTTGATTGCGGTGATATTCTTCAGGTGACAAGAGAGGCGGTTCAGATGATCCGACAGCTGTTGCGGGGTGAGGTCGTGGAGCATCACAGCCCGCATTTTAACTGGTCGGATCAATGTTATTTGCGTTTTAAACCGGTTCGGCCGGAGGTTCCCCTCTATGTCTGTGCCTTTGGTGCTGAATTTCTGGCATTATCCGGTGAAATTGGTGATGGGAGCCTGCCCATGCTTACGCCACCGGCTTCGGCGCGCCGGATGGTCGATTGTATCCGCAAAGGCCAGAAACTTAACAAAACAGGCAAAGATTTTGATATTGCCGGATGTGCCTGGCTCAGCGTTTCAGAGGACGGGCAGGAGGCCGAAAATGTTATGCGTTCAATGATTGCCTATTTCGGGCCTTATCTTGAGGATGACGCTCTGGCCACTATTGGCCTTGAGAGTGCAGATTTCGACCATATTCGTGACCTGATCAGTCAGCAGGAATATGAGTTGGCCCAGCGGGCGGTAAGTGATGATATGCTGAAACTGGGCCTGACCGGGCGACCCCATGATATTATTGAGCAGATTGAGGCACTGGAGGATGCGGGCATAACACAGATAAATCTGGGGGGTCCCATTGGCCCTCATGTGAAAAATGCCATAGAATTGCTGGGGGAAAAAATATTACCTCATTTTGCGCGAATATCGTCTTAAGGGATATATGAATGGCGGTATTCAAAGATCATTTTTCAAAACAGTCCGAAGGCTATAGTAAATTCAGGCCCCTGTACCCGCCGGAACTATACGGGCATTTATCAGATATTTGCGGTGCTCATGCTCTGGTCTGGGACTGTGCCACCGGAAGCGGGCAGGCGGCGCGGGGTCTGGCCGAATATTTTGATCACATTGTGGCGACGGACGCCAGTGAACAACAGATCGCTAGTGCCGCAGGGCCAGATAATGTATCTTTCAGTGTGGCAACCGCAGAACAATCGGGATTGCACCCCTCAAGCGTGGATTTGATCACCGTTGCCCAGGCTCTGCACTGGTTTGATCATGGCGTTTTTTTTCAGGAAGTGAGGCGGGTTTTAAAGCCGGGCGGTGTCCTTGCCGCATGGACGTATAATCTGTTGAAAATTGATGAAGATATTGATCCCGTCCTTCAAAGGTTCGATCGGGATATTGTCGGGGCCTACTGGCCGCCTGAAAGGCAACTTGTCAGGGATGAATATGGGACCATGGATTTTCCCTTTGATGAAATACCGATGCCCGCATTTAACATGGTGACATTATGGACATTGGATGACTTATTAGGCTATTTGGCCAGTTGGTCCTCGGTGGTGTGCTATCAAAAGGCCAAAGGACGCGACCCCCTGACAGACATCCATGCTGAATTAGGTGAGCTTTGGGGACCAGCCGCTGACAAGAAGCCCGTTACTTGGCCGCTCAGCTTCAGAGTTGGGCGTCTTTAGCGGCTGCGCGGGTCAGGAACATGCCGGTAGAGGTCAGGGTCATGACCATTTCATCCTTTTGGTTAAGGACATCGACTTTATAATTCATAATGCCCACGCCGGGTTTGCTTTTGGACAGGCGGGCGGTAAGAATTGTTGCCGAAGCCTTGAGACGGTCGCCGACAAAAACCGGCCTGATCCAGCGTAGTTTTTCAACGCCCGGTGACCCGATACTGCTGCTGTCCGTCAGGAAATCGTCACAAAGCATCCGCATCATGATGGAACAGGTCAGCCAGCCACTGGCGATCAATTGACCATGAAAAGATTTTTTGGCAAATTCGGGATCAGTATGGATGGGTTGGGGGTCATATTTTCTGGCAAATTCAATGATTTCAGCTTCGGTAACCAGATAGTCACCAAAATTTTTCTTTGCCCCAACGATAAAATCTTCAAATGCTTTCATGAAGATATTTTGCCCTATATATCTTATAGATGCCAGCGAATTTTGCTAAAAACCATGGGAAAGAAGAAGTTGGGATTAGGCCCCCTGGCATGTAACATCCTCTTTTAACATCAGGCGTGTGACTGGCAACCAGATTGTGGCGGTTGTACCAATGCCCAGCTGGCTTTTCAGGTCAAGCTTCCCATCATGTAATTTGATAAATTCATTTGCGAGCGAAAGCCCAAGTCCAGAACCTTCATATTGCCGGTTCAGGGCGCCGTCTAACTGTGAGAAGCGCATGAAGGCTTTTGGTATATCTTCAGGGTTCATGCCAATTCCATTGTCCCTGATCACAAGCGAGAACCCGTCCCTTACGCTGGTGGTGGTAGATATCTCAATTTTACCATCCTGATTTGAGAATTTTATGGCATTAGACAGAAGACTGAGCAGGATTTTCTTAAACCGCCGCTCATCTACTTTCAGGAGGGTGTTTTTCAGGCAATCCTCATCTAGATGCAAGTCGATTTTCATATCCTGAATGAGGGGATTCAGAATTGAAATTACCGGTTCGATCATTTCGCTCAGGGATGCCTCCGTGATGGAGAGGTTGATTCTGTTGGTTTCGACATTGGACAGGTCAAGAATATCATTGATTATATCCAGCAGATGAACCGCTGAGACATTGATATCAGTCGCATATTCCTGATAGCGATCAATTTTATGTTTGCCGAGTACCTTGAGCCTCAGGATATCCGAAAAACCGATGATGGCATTGAGTGGCGTTCTGAGTTCATGGCTCATATTGGCCAGAAACTCGCTTTTAGCCAGATTAGCAACTTCGGCCTTCTCCTTTAATCTCTTCAAGGCAACTCTGGCCTTTTCACTCCGGTCAATTTCCAACTTAAGCCACTTGCGTTCTTCTTCCTTTTGTTGCTGCTGTCTTGCTTGCTCTTCCAGTGTGATATTCTCAATGACCTTTAATTTGAAGATAGAAAGTGCGCGGGCGATCTCGCCAATAGAATTCGGCATATTTTCATGGGGTACATCCAGATCAAGATCCCCATTGGCGATATTATACATGGTTTTTGTTATGTCGTTTAAGGGGAGGATGATGCTACGGGCAATTATATAGCTTCCGCTAATGATGAGAATTATTGCGGTTAAGCTACTGATCAAAACGATGAATAATCTGGTTGTAGCGGTATTTTGAGCATTTTGAGTATGGCTGACAAGCTCACCCAATAGATTATCTTCTACCTGTTTCATCAAGTTGATTCTATCTGTGGCAACCTTAAACCAGTGAGAGGCCATAATATTTTCTGTTGTGCCTGTTATTACACTTTTGATTGCAATTTCGCGTAATCTAAGCTGTTCCTGAATTGTCGGTCCGGAAATGGTTTGGTTAGCATGGAGAATGCTCTGAGGGGAGCCATTCTCAATAAAGACCTCCATATATGTATTTTGCTCTGCGATCAGGCGCAGAAATTTATTTATGGTTTCTGTATCAAACTGGCCAGCGCTAAAACCCGTGGAACCGATTGCCCTTTCAAGACCCGCCCGTTCCTTGGCTTCCAAGAAACTTTTGAAGGCTATAAAATCTCCGGTTACATGTGGGTTGATGCTAAATTTACCCATTTGGGTGATGATGGACATCAGCCGCTTGATGGTGGCAGTATAATATGACATCATTTCAGGGACTGTAGTTGAAAGGCCGTTAACTTCAAGACGTCTGTCTTTATAGTTTGTTTAAATTCAATATTGCGGCGTTGACAATATTTATAAAATTCTCATTATATATTATATTTTTTTGCTGTGAGATTTGTGCGGAAAAATCATTTATTGCTTTATCAGTATAGCTTTTCTGCTGATCAAGATCCTGTATGGAGCCACCTGTCGCAGAGGCCCCAAAATATACAGCAGATGCTCCCCGCTCTTTTTGTAATTCATGAATTAGCTGTCCTGTTACAGGCACAAGATCAGCCAGTTCATGGAAATTTTCGGCATTTTTTGCAGTTGTATAATAGGTGAATAATATGACGGATGAAATAAGCAGGAAACCCACAACGGCGATAGAAATCAGTAAAGAAACTCTCGTGCGGATTTTCATATTGGATAAATAGCGGTACATATTTATTCCCCTGATTATAAGCCTGCTTACTATTTACCAAAGACGCTTACCATTGGGAATTATACATTAAAATACAGATAAATTATTAATAGTTATGGGTTATAGGCCATAAAAGAAGCCATTAACCCATCCTGCGTATAGCATTAGGTAGATATAATATTGTTAGGTAAATTGGCCTAATTAGCGAAACGAAAATGAAGCACATCGCCGTCAGCGACAATATATTCTTTGCCTTCAAGCCGCATCTTTCCGGCTTCTTTGGCACCAGTTTCACCCTTATGTTCGATATAATCGCCGTAAGAAATGGTCTCGGACCGAATGAAGCCTTTCTCAAAATCGGTGTGGATGACACCGGCGGCCTGTGGCACTTTGGTATTTTTCGGCACGGTCCAGGCCCGGGCCTCCTTTGGGCCAACGGTAAAATAGGTAATCAGATGCAACAGGTCATAGCCAGCCCGGATAACGCGCCCCAGACCGGTTTCCCCAAGACCGAGATCTTCCAGAAAAGCCTTCTGTTCCTCCGGGTCATCAAGCTGGGCAATCTCAGATTCAAGTGCGGCTGAGATATTAACCGATACGGCATTTTCTGCGGTGGCTTTTTCAGCAACCCGCTGACTTAGGTCATTGCCTTCTGCGGCATCATCTTCGCTGACATTACAGACATATAACACCGGCTTTGAGGTCAGTAGCTGCAACTCATTGATCAGTTTCTGTTCTTCTTCATCGGCGGCCTTTATGGTCCTCGCCGGAATGCCCTGTTCCAGAACTTCCAGCATGCGGTCCACCAGTGTCATGATCAGCCTGGCCTCCTTGTCCTGCCCCCGGATGCGCCGTTCCAGCCCGGCTTTTCTTTTGGTCAGGCTGTCAATATCTGCGAGCATCAATTCAGTCTCGACAGTTTCCGCATCGGCGATGGGGTCAATGACCCCTTCCACATGGGTGATGTCGTCATCTTCAAAGCAACGCAGCACATGGATGATGGCGTCTACTTCGCGGATGGTGGCGAGGAACTGATTACCAAGTCCTTCGCCTTGCGAGGCGCCGCGCACAAGCCCGGCAATATCAACAAAAGACAGTTGGGTCGGGATGATTTCCTTTGAGGCGGCAATCCCAGCCAATAGAAGCAGGCGCGAGTCCGGCACCGGAACCTGTCCCACATTAGGCTCGATAGTGCAAAAGGGGTAATTGGCCGCTGCCGCTGCCGCCGTATTGGTCAGTGCGTTGAAAAGCGTTGATTTTCCCACGTTGGGCAGGCCGACAATACCACATTTAAAACCCATAATACTAATCCGTTATTTGTTGTTTGGTTTAAGCCGGAGACCGACCTCATTTAAAAATCTGGCACCGGCGGTTTCCCCGGACCGGTCGTTAAGTGCCGGGGCGGCAAAGGCGACAGCCTCAAGCAGCGGCTCCAGCCAGGCCTGATCAGACTTTGCAAAATCGCCAAGCACATGGCCATGCACCCGCTCTTTATCGCCGGGATGGCCAATGCCCATACGGATTCTGTGGTATTCCTTCCCCAAATGCTGGTCAATATTGCGCAGACCGTTATGTCCGGCGTGGCCGCCGCCGGTCTTGAATTTTATCCTGGCCGCCGGAATATCAAGATCATCATGAAAGACAAAAATATCCTGTGGCGGGATTTTGTAAAAGCGGGCCGCTTCTGCCACCGACTGTCCGGATAAATTCATAAAAGTCTGCGGTTTCAGGATCAGGATTTTTTCAGACCCCAGCCGCCCTTCAGAAACCATCCCCTGAAAGCGGGGTTTGGGGGAGCTAAAATTATGGCGGCGGACAATCCCGTCCACCGCCATAAATCCGATATTATGCCGATTGTCGTTGTATTTACTACCGGGGTTACCCAGTCCGACCAATAACAACATGGCTGATCCTTAAAGGGTGAAGAAGATTATTCTTCTTTGGCTTCTTCTGTTGTTTCTTCACCTTCACCTTCACCTTCAACCTCTTCTTCGTCAACATCATCGGAACTCTTCAGTCCGCTAGGCGCCGAGATGGTGGCAATGGTGAAATCACGGTCATCAATGACCGATGTTACATTTTCAGGCAACGTCACCGCACTAATATGAATACTATCATTCATTTCCATCTGTGAAATGTCAATCTCGATGGATTCGGGGATGGTGTCCGCCGGACAGTTAAATTCGACCTCATGACGAACAACAGAAAGAATGCCGCCGGCTTTAATACCGGGACATTCTTCGTCACCGATGAAGTGAATGGGAATCATGATTTTCAGACTGGCACCCTTGGCAAGCCTCAGGAAGTCAACATGGAGCGGCCAGTCGGTCACAGGATGGAACTGCACATCACGGGGCAATATCTTTTCCTTATCCTTGCCAACCTGTATTTCGTAGGAAGTATTCATGAACCCGCCTTTGTTCAATTCCTTAACCAGATCAATGCGGTTAAGGGTAACTAATACGGGGTCTTTTTTGTCGCCGTAAATAACAGCCGGTATTTTGTCTTCTCTACGTAACGCACGAGAGGACCCCTTACCCGCTTTTCCGCGCAATTCAGCTTTCATAACTGGATTTGCCATTTTAATTTCTCCTAATTGATAATAAAGACATTGGCCTCCAGGGGTGCCAATATCAAAGGCCTGCACGCTTGTATAAGAGTACAGACCTTATAGTTTGCAGCTTTTAACGTGAAATGCTCAAAAACTCAATGATTATTTATATTAATCAAACAGGACGGAAACAGACTCTGCTGTATTGATCCGTCTGATGGCCTCGGCAAACAATGGTGCGATGCTGACCTGACGAATTTTAGGGCAGTTTGCGACGGCTTTCGTCGCACAGATACTGTCGGTAATAACAACCGTTTCCAGTTCTGATGCGATTATTCTCTCAACTGCAGGGCCGGACAATACGCCGTGGGCCACATAGGCACTGACACCCGTTGCCCCGTTTGCTTTGAGGGCCGTGGCCGCATTGCATAATGTTCCCGCAGAATCCACAATATCATCCACTAGGATGCAATGATAGCCGTCCACATCACCGATGACATTCATGACTTCGGATATGCCGGCTTTCTCGCGGCGTTTATCAATGATGGCAAGGGGGGCATCCAGACGTTTTGCATGGGCGCGGGCGCGGACCACACCCCCCACATCCGGGGAAACAACCATTATCTTTTTGCCATTACTCATGAGTTGTTCCCTGATGTCGCGGATCAGTACCGGGGCGGCAAATAAATTATCGGTGGGAATGTCGAAAAACCCCTGAATCTGCCCGGCATGAAGGTCCATGGTCAGGACCCGGTCAGCCCCGGCTGTGGTAATCAGGTTGGCCAAAAGCTTGGCGGAAATCGGCGTCCGGGGACCGGGTTTCCGGTCCTGACGGGCATAGCCGAAATAAGGAATTACGGCGGTAATCCGCATGGCAGAAGCCCGGCGCAGAGCATCAATACTGACCAGAAGCTCCATAATATTGTCATTTGCCGGATAAGAGGTGGGCTGAATCACAAAAACGTCCTCACCACGGACGTTTTCTTTAATTTCCACCCAGACTTCTTCATCAAGAAACCGTTTAACATCTGCTTTGGTTAAAGTCATATCAAGGCAGCTGGCGATGGCTTCCGAGAGAGGCCGATGGCTGTTACCGGACAGAAGTTTCATGGATATTTCCTCTTGTACTAAAAACACCGAATCTCGAGTAGAATATATAGCGGGAAATTTTTTAAAAAGCGACTAAAGAAGCATGATGGCTGATATTTGCCGGCCATAATCTTTTTCGTGGTGATGAGTGGCCCTGCGGTAGCTGAAGAAATTATTTTTATCGCCGTAGGTGTCATAGGGCAGGGCAGAGATTTTACCAAGTTCCAATTCTGCCAATCTGTCCAGGACGAATCCTTTTAAATCGAATAAATAATGATTTTTTCTGGGGCTGTTCATGAAGAAATGCCGGTGGTCCGTGAATTTTTCGAGAAATTCGGGGCCAACTTCATAATTTTTCTGAACAATGCTGGGACCGACAATTGCGGTGATGTTGGCAATATCCGCCCCCTGCTGACACATCATGCGAACGGTGTTTTCCAGAATGCCCGCGTGCGCGCCTTTCCATCCGGCATGGGCGGCTCCGATGATGCCGTTTTCGGGGTCGGCGAACAGAACCGGCGCACAATCCGCAGCAAGAATGCCCAGCGCAATATTTTTTTGCCGGGTAACGATGGCATCCCCTCTGGGGATATCCTCCTTCTTCCACGGCGTTGCCAGATAATGCACAATATTGCTGTGGATCTGATACAGGCCACAAAGTCGGGCGGTATGAGGGGTCAATTCTGATAAAACAGCCTGTCGGTTTTTTTTGATATTTTCCGGCTTGTCTTTTGATCCGGGGCCGCAGTTCAATGATTCATATAGGCCCGATGAACAGCCGCCAACCCGGGTGAAAAAGCCATGCCGGATATTTGAGTTCAGCAAAAGCGGACTGCTTATCATTGCTCAAACCCCATGACGTCCGTAAGACCCCTGTCACTCAGGGCCATGACCCTGAACAATGACCCCATTTCACTGGCATCGGTCAGCCTGTGGAACGCGGTGAGAATTTCTTGTTTTTGTTTCTCAGAGGCCTTGGCCAGTAAAGTCTGCGACCGGGCCTCCATACCCAGTGATTTCAGGAATTTCCCCTGATCCGTTGGCCCATACAGGCGCGTTTCATGACTGAGGGCTATTTGTTTAAGCCTGTGAAAATTCACATGGGTGGTCAGGTCCACATCGCCGGGTTCGGACAGAATATCGACATATTTGTGATTCTTGACCGCCTGAAGGGTATCGCCGGTGCTGTGGGCATCATAGCCATAATCCATGATCAAGGCGGCACCGCCATAATGGCGAATATACTCGGCGATTTCCGAACATATATTTTCTCCCACCGTGCAGACCTCGGCAATACTGCCTTCATCCGCCCGGTGAAGGGCTGTGGGGATGATCTGCTCCGGTGATGGCGCGGGGGCAAGCTGAAGGGTGAGGTTATTCTGATGGTCAAGGCAGACCAGTCTTTCATGCCAGCCGGTCGCTGTCTTTTGAAACTGGCGCACCGGCAGGGCATCAAAAAATTCATTGGCAATGATTAAAACCGGTTCTCCTTTGGACGGCTCAAGCACATCACCGATCTTGTTATGCCATGTGGGTCGTTTATATTCTTTGAGCTTTTCCGCCTGTATTTTCCGCAGTGCCGGGGATATTTCAACCAGATGCAGCTCAATGGCATCCAGCAACCCGGGGATGACTTTCATGGCCCGCAGCGCGTCCTGCATCAGGGTGCCGCGTCCGGGGCCTAATTCTATCAGGTGGATTTTACCCGGGCTGCCCATATTCAGCCAGTTGACCCCCTGCCACAGGCCGATCATCTCGCCAAACATCTGGCTGATTTCAGGGGCTGTGGTGAAGTCGCCTTCCTTACCGAAGGGGTCTTTCTTCATGTAATAGCCATGTTGGGGGTTGCTCAGCGCTTCGGCCATAAAATTTGCTATGGTGATCGGCCCCTGTGTTTTGATCAGCTTGATTAAATATGTCCCGAGTACGGTCATATGGCTTTGTCAACCTTGCGGAATATAAGGTAAAGCCCCACCAGAACCATGGGAATTGACAGCAATTGCCCCATGGTGAGAAACCCGGTACCGTAAAGAAAGCCAATATGATTATCCGGCTCGCGGAATTGTTCGACGAAAGTGCGGGCGGCGGCATAGCCAACGACAAAAACGCCGGTCAGCACACCGGGTTTTTTACGAAGGCCGGTAAAATGAAACAGGAACCACAGCAGGAAAAACAGCGCCAGTCCTTCGAGGGCGGCTTCATAAAGCTGGCTCGGATGCCGGGGCAGGGGGCCACCGCGTGGAAAGACCATGCCAATGGCGGCATCTGTCGGGCGGCCAAACAGCTCGCCATTGACGAAATTTGCCGTTCGCCCAAGGAACAGGGCAAAAGGGGTAACGCAGGCCAGCAGGTCTGTGAAACGGAAAAAGGCTATTTTTTGTTTTTTGCAGAAGAAATATGTGGCCAGCGCCACGCCGATGAAGCCGCCGTGAAAAGACATGCCGCCGTCCCAAAGGGCAAGAATATCCCCCGGATAGCTCATATAATAGCTAAAGTTATAAAACAGCACATAGCCCAGCCTGCCTCCCAGAATCACCCCCACCATGGCCCAGAATGCGTAGTCGCCCACCTGTGCCGCGTTGCAGGGCGCGCCTTTTTTCTTGATCAGTTGCAGCATGTAAAACCAGGCAACCGCCCAGCCGCCCAGATAAGCCAGAGAATACCAGCGAATCGTCAAGGGGCCAAAACTGATAATTTCCGGTGAAATTTCGGGATAAGTGAGGGTGGACGATAATAAAAATTCAAACATAGGTTTATTGCCGCTTATTGCTGTTTTACAATTGTTTAGGGGCTATCATGCAGGGCATTGCGGCTAAGTCAAGTATCAAGAATTTGAATCCGCTTGGCTTTCATAGCAAGTTTGGTCATATTACGATTTTTAAGGTAAAGGTGATCAGGTGCAGACGGACAATAAATTTTTTGATGATCTGGCAAAGCTGGGGCAGAGTGCCGTTGGAACTCTGCATGGGGTAAAAGGCGAGGTTGAGGCCATGATTCGCGCACGGCTGGAACATATGCTAAAAGATATGGATATGGTAAGCCGCGAAGAATTTGACGTGGTTCGGGATATGGTTAAGGCCGCACGGGCGGAGAATGCGGCACTGGAAAAGAAAATAGCGGCGTTGGAAAAATCCTTTAAGCCCGGAAAAACAAAAAGCAGCAAAAAATGACAATGGTAAATTTTGACGGGTGTGATGCTTTTATGGCTAACCCGCTTGATATTCTGGAAATGATCGCGGGTCAGAATGAATGGCCCTTTGAGCGGTCAGGGGATGATGAAATTGTCGTGGCGGTGAGCGGCGAATGGTGCGATTTCCATATCCGTTATTTCTGGGCCGTGGAGGATAATCTGCTTCAGGCGGCGGCAATGATGGATACGCGGGTGCCAACCAGTAAAAAAGCAAAAATTCTGGAAACCATAAATCTGGTTAATGAACGGCTGGCCATCGGTCATTTTGCCATCTGGACGGAGGATGATACCCTCATGTTCCGCCACAGCAGTATGCTGGGGTCTGATCATGACCTTACAGCGGCGACATGTGAAAAAATCACCGAGGCAATCCTCTCTGAAAGCAATAAATATTATCCCGTATTCCAGTTTGTTTTATGGGCCGGAAAAAGCCCGGATGAGGCACTGCAGGCCGCCATGCTGGATACCATCGGTGAAGCCTAGGGGAACTTGAAAATGTCGAAACTGTCGTTAATTTCTTCGAGAAATCCATTATTGCTCATGGGCTGTGGCAAGATGGGCGGGGCAATGCTGAAGGGCTGGCTCAAGGCCGGGCTGTCCGGCTCTGCGGTAATGATTGTTGACCCTTTCCTGAAGGATACCCCGGAAATAAAGGACGTCTGCTTTGTTGAAAGTATTTCGGACCTGCCGGCAGGGCTAAATCCGGGATTTATCGTGCTGGCCGTTAAACCACAGATGATGGATGGGGCGGTGGAGGGGCTGAAATCCCTTGATTGTCAGGGGACGACCTTCCTTTCCATCGCTGCCGGAAAGACCATCGGATATTTTGAACGCCATCTGGGGCCGGATGCGGCAATCATCCGCGCCATGCCCAATACGCCTGCGGCCATTGGCCGGGGCATTTCAGTTGCCTGTCCCAACAGGAATGTCAGCGCAGAGCAGAAGGCTGTCTGTCACGATCTGTTGGCCGCTGCCGGGGCCGTTGAGTGGGTTTCTGATGAAGACCTGATTGACGCGGTTACTGCGGTGTCAGGCAGTGGCCCGGCTTATGTCTTTAATCTGGTGGAAACTCTGGCCGGGGCAGGAGAAGCCATTGGGCTGGATGCTGATCTGGCTAAAAAACTGGCCATGCATACCATATGCGGTGCCGGGGCTTTATTGGAACAGTCTGATCAGGATGCCACACAGCTCAGGATAAATGTCACCAGTCCCAATGGCACCACAGAGGCCGCTTTAAACGTGCTTATGGGCGAGGATGGCCTGAGTAAACTCATGACTAAAGCCGTCCGCGCCGCCCACAAGAGGTCAAAAGAACTGGCGGATTAGAGGGGGATGTAATACGGTTACTGGTGCCGTAATTTTATTTTTGTTTAAGGGGGATAACTCCCCCGTGCTCGCGCACTCCCCCTCCTCGCATAAGCTCGGGCGGCCAGTCGGCCTTGCCTCAGACCTTATGGTCTTCGGTTGCGTAGTCTTGTCCGGAAAGTGTGATACTTGTGGCTTTGTCTTGTCCTGAAAGGGTTCAGTAACCGAACCCGATCAGGGTGAGGCAAGCGCGACCGCGCGCCCGAGCTTATGCGAGGAGGGGGAGCGCCCACGGTGCGGGGGAGTTATCCCCCTTAAATAAAAATAAAATTACGGTGACAGTAACCGTATTAATTGTTTATAAATTATCTGATTATTTCCCTATTTACCCATGTCCCGGCTGACCTGAGAGAGTATTTCTACACGATTTTCATCGGCTATGAGCGCAGACAGAACTTTCCAGAAGCCTTCTACTGAATGGTTGCCGGCATTTTTAAAGGCCTTTAACATATGCTCTTTTTGATGCTCGGCTATTTTATTCAGCAGAAATTCGCCCTGTTTTGTCAGATGGAGCAGACGCTGCCTGCGGTCCTGATCGCCAATGTCCTGCCGGATGTGACCCTTTTCCACCAAAGTACCCAGCACCCGTGACAGGCTTTGCTTGGTGATGTTTAACAGTTTCAGCAGTTCTGCCACCTTCAGTCCCGGATTGCGGCCTACAAAATGCAGAACCCGGTGATGGGCGCGGCCAAACCCGAGCGTATGCAGAACATCATCCGGCCAACTGATAAAATCACGATAGGCAAAATACAAAAGCTCCATGCCCTTCAGGAACTTTTGGTGGTCAGAGTGTTTTTTTACGTCAAAAAATATGTCAGCCATGTTGACATATTTAAATTATAATGTTACTCATATCAAGTTTATTATGAAATATTATTATAAAGAGGTAGTAAATGTCAGCCACAACATACGATGACCGGGATGGCGTCATCTGGTATAACGGGGAACTGGTAAACTGGCGGGATGCCAAATTTCATGTTCTGACCCATGCCCTTCATTATGCCAGCAGTGTTTTTGAGGGTCAGAAGGCTTATGGCGGCGAAATATTTAAACTGCGGGAGCATTCGGAAAGGCTGATTAATTCAGGCCGTATTCTGGGTTTTGAAATCCCTTATACGGTGGCGGAAATTGATCAGGCTGCCATTGATGTTGTTAAGGCAAACGGCCTTGTGGATGCTTACGTTCGCCCCATCGCCTGGCGCGGGTCGGAAATGATGGGGGTTGCCACCAAGGGGTCAAAAATTCATCTGGCGGTGGCCGCGTGGGAATGGCCGCCCTATTTCGGGGAAGAGGCGTTGCACAAGGGACTGCGTCTGGAGATTGCCAAATGGAAACGACCTTCCCCGGAGACAGAGCCGGTTCATGCCAAGGCCGCCGGACTTTATATGATTGCCTCTTTGTGCAAGGATGCGTCTATGGACCATGGTTATGATGACGCGCTGATGCTGGATTACCGGGGGCAGGTTGCCGAGGCCACAGGGGCCAATATCTTTTTCCTGAAAGATGGCAAGTTACATACGCCCACACCGGATTGCTTCCTTGA
>NVTJ01000047.1 GCA_002401545.1 Alphaproteobacteria bacterium | reverse complement strand
CCGGCTTCTGTATCCAGAATAATATTCACAACACCGGCAATGGCGTCTGAACCATACTGGGCTGACGCGCCGTCCCGCAACACTTCAACTCTTTTGACAGCGAAAGAAGGAATAACCGCCATATCAGGGGCCTGTGCCGCAGAATCGCCCGCGATGAAAGCGGAACGATGACGACGTTTGCCGTTCACCATCACAAGGGTTTGGTCAGGTGATAAGTTGCGAAGGCGAGCCGGACGTACAAAAGCTGCCCCGTCATTCATTGCCTCGCGCTTAACGTTAAAGGATGGAATTAACTGTGCCAGACTGTCGACCAATTCATCGGATGTGGTATTGCCAATCTCAGAACCTGAAAGAACATCTATGGGCGCCAGAGATTCAGCAACACTACGGTTTTTTGACCGTGATCCTGTAACAATGATTGATTCCATGACGACTTCACTGGCTTCATCAGCAGCTTCGTCTTCTTCATAAGCCTCTAAATTACCTTCATAATAAGACGCTTCTTCAGCAGATACAGACATGCTGATATTCTGCAGTAATGGAGAGCTGTTATCATCCATATTCACGACAGCATAGGTGTTGGCGTCAGTCCGTTTCAGTGTAAGTCCCATTTCGTCAAAAAGTACGAAAAGGCCTTCTTCCGAGCTGTAACGACCAACCAGACCGTTTGTTCTCATGGCCTTGATCAGATCATGGGAATACAGGATTTGAATATCCGTCTGGGCGGAAAATTCGTTAATAGCACTAATAAGTGATTGTGCTTTGATGTTAAATTTATGATATGAGGATTGATCTGTAAACGCCTGCCCTGATATGGATGCAGAGGCCATCATGGCCGTAGCGATCGCGAGAACAGACACCGTATTTCTTAAGCTTTTCATAGGTATTCTCCCTTAAGAGTAAGAGTGTCTTTTTTTTATTAAATCCATCCCTTTACAGAGTGGCTAACCTGAGCTCAGGTTACTTGTAGACATCAGACACTCATTTGGGAGACGTTGAAGAATTTAAAAACCCCTAATATACTTTCAAAAAAATAAAAATAACCGTAGATAGCGGTTTTATTTTTTATATTTCGACCGGATCTTTCAACTTACCATGACGCCGCATCAGAATAATTACACCTTTTTCACGAACGATTGTAACCGGAAGTGCCGCCTCTAGTGCGCCAAAAAATGAATTAATCTCGCCCATTTTGAAGACACCGCCTGCGATAAGTGCCGCGACTTCTTCGTCTGCAATGATAATTTTGTCAGCGATATAGGGCTGTATTTCACGTACAATTTCAGCAAGTGACTTTTGATCGAGAAAGATACGCCCTTTGCGCCATAGGGTTTTCCGGCTGACCAAGTGGCTTTCCAGGTTGACGCGTTCCATCTTCTTCTGACCAAATATTATCTGATCGCCCACAATCAGGGTTTCTTTTTTCTCGGATGAATTCGCTGAGAATGAAGCCAGACGAGGTACAAAATTTGATTTCACCTCGACGGTACCCTCCGTCACAAGGACAGAAATCTGGTCATTCTGCTGTTTAATATTAAAAGCGGTTCCAACAGCTTTGACAAAAGCATTCTGGACAGCCACCTCAAAGGGACGGTTTTTATCCTTGGCAACCTCAAAATAAACTTCCCCCTTTTTAAGATGAAGTCTTCGAACATTATCAGTCATCGCTACGGATATTTCAGAATTGGTATTGAGCGTCATAACAGAGCCATCAGAAAGCATCACTGTTTTCTGCTCGCCTACGGCTGTCCGGTAGAGATCGGCCCCGTTTAAAGAAGATGACTGCCAGAGCCAGACACCCGCGAATACCACCAGAATTGATGCGGCGATACTTGCTGCCCGGCGAAACAGAATAAACCGTTTTTTTCGGGCTCTGTGAGCGTCAAGCAACGCTGCATTTTTCAACACATCCCCCCTGAGGGATGTCTCCTTATCGGGGCTTCGGCGCTTTAAATCCTCTGACAATGCCTGCATCGCACCCGAAAGCGTTTCAATTTCCTCAAAAGCTCTCAAATGTTGCGGATTTTCATTGACCCACGCCTCAAAATCCAGCCTTTGCCCGGCGGTTATCAGCCCGCTTTCAAAGCGGGTAAACCAGTAAGCTGCCTGATCGTGAATATCATTTATTTTTTTATGCATTTTCTTCATATTCAAATGTTACTGTTACGTTTTTTATTATCTGGTACCTTATGGTCAGAAAGAGATATTACAGTGCTCTCATAGGAGCGCAGGCCAGAATATTCCGTCTGGGTTTTTATTTTTCGTCGACATTCTGCAATCCCTTTTGTCACATGATTTTCGAGAGTACTTATAGAAACTCCCATAATTTCGGAAGCCTCTGCATAGGTTACATTCATTATCTTGATCAAGATAATAGCCTGTTTCACGCGAGGTGTCAGACTTTTGATTACCTTTTCAAGTTCTCTAAAATCCTGCTTCCCTGAAATGATTTGTTCAGGACCTGGTCTATCGTCTTTCATTTGCAAGCATGTTATATCAGTTCTGTAGTCTACTATATTATGTGTCTCTTTCCGAATGTGGTCCCTGTATGCATTCTTCGCGATACTCACCAGATAGGATTCAGGATTCCGAACATCTTCCCAGTCAGAAACCCTATGGGCTTTTAAAAAAGTTTCCTGAACAATATCCTCAACATCCTCTTTTTGACGGACTTTACGCATCAGATATTTTCGGATATTCAATTCATATTGCTGATAAAGCTTTATCACAAGCATATATCCTCCAGAATGGACATTCAAATCACTATATCTTTACCGTCTTCTCCCTCGTAGACGGTAACCTTGCCAAACTCCCCTAATTTTTTACATATAATTACGGGATAACAATACAAATTAAAAAGGAACACCCTGATTCTAAAAATACTATTTTGTCCAATATAACCCAATTATTATTATTTGTAAAATTGGGGAGTTTATTTCATCAATTAAAAGTTCTATAAAGATGCATAACCAGTATATAAATATAATAATGAGTGTTTATGAAGAGGAAACCGCACCATATTACTTTCCTTTTTCTTGTCTTTCTATGTTCTATGATTTCTGGAGCTAATTCGGAAGAACAGACACACTGGACGGAAGAAAAACTGGGAATAATCGCTGTAAAAGCGGATAAAGCTTCCATGCGTAAGAAATGGTCTCAGGCCATTAAATACGGTGAACGGATGCTCGTAGGTGCTTCTGCCCTCTATCCGGAAAGTGATCTTGGTTATATCAACCGTTTGAAAACTCTCAACAGATATTATGACAAAGCCGGGCGGCTGCTGGAAGTTCATGATCGCATAACCAAAGCCTATCGACTGACAACAAAATATATAGATCCTGATCATTACAGTTCAAAAATTTGCCGTCTGCTCTATTATAAACTGATGATTGCCGAGAAAAAATATGCCCGCGCCATTCCCCCCGTTCAGGAATATATCTCCCTTCTCGGTAGAAATAAGGGTGAGATGTTCAAGAAACTGCATTATCTGACCCAGCTTTACTCCCTCTATGGACTTACAGATCAATTTGTCAAACAGGAAGACATTCTTCTCAAATTTATAACCTTAAACAACCAGCTTCTTGGGCAGGACGACGAGAATACCACCAAAGCACTTGTACTGCTCGCAAAAAACTACTGTCGCCAGGGAAAACATGATCAATTCAAGGCATTACAAAGAAAATATAATCTGCCCTATACCTGCAAATAAAATCATTGCCATTAAAAAAATAGATAAGCCGTATTTCTATAAATAATATATGGGCTGATTATCCAGGACAACCCCAAAAATATTACAGGATTAAATCAGGTCCAACCTGAATGAACGTGGTCACCGTAAGCCGCCCGGTTAAATTTTGCCTCAATGGCAACCGTACGTTCAAATAAATCCGTATCTTCGCAAAATTATTCATCCTCCTGAATTAAAAAGAGCAAAACAAGTGAGAAGAAAGATGCTATCCGATAAGCATTTTGAATACCATTCCAGGTTTCCGATTGCCACATCAGGAACCACTCTCCGCCAATAACTATGAAACCGCCAAACCATAATATAACACCCATGGTGAGCGCCGCGATGCTAAAGCCTTTTGCATGATTAAATTCCGGCCCACTCTTTCGAGTTCGCCAAAGGGTCAATGTTCCTGTCACCGCAAGCAAAGCCACAACGGCCTCTGTAATAATAATCAAGATATAGGCCACATGGTGGGCGACAGTATTATCTATTGACCGCCACATCCCCTTATTTCCGGGGAAGGTGGTATCCATCGCCAAAACATGTTTTACAAACTCGAAAKTTGATCCGTAGTCAAAAATATTATTGAAAACAATCAGTAATGAATAAAGCGTTACGACTGCCATCAATGCAATTTTAGCCAGCCGCAAAATAATTTTTTGAGTCATTGGTTGTCACCTGGTTTTTTTAAATTAATACCTCATCCGATATATTTGAAGCATTTCCGGACAAAATCACCTCCAGCATAGCGCCCTCGCTTAATAACCAGGGTTTCAAACAATACCGGCGCACATCCTGTTGATGGAAAGGATCATTATCTGCAATTATTCTGGCAGCCTCCACAGACGGTGCCGAAATAATTATAAGACCGTCACCGTCATAAAATACACCACTTTCATCCAATAGAGGACCAGCACCTATTAATTTCCCGGTATCATGTAGGACCTGAAGGTACTGCATATGTGCTGCCCGATAATCTTTGCTATTTTCATAATTTCCTGAAGGCACCGCCATAATGGCAAAGGCCAATTCCCTTCGCCGATCCTTTTTGTTCATCAATATCGAAGCGGGAATGCGATTTTCCATAAAAACCCTTTAAATTACAATAGTTTCTCTTTACAATAATATTGTGATCACATATCAGGATCATAGTCAACAGTAAACTGCTGTTTCATGAGGAGTAAAATTAATGTTTGCTATTTTTTCCGAGAAATATCGCCTGAGAGCCTTGGCGTTACTCATCACGTTAATCCCGTCATCTATGAGCATTTTTTCCTTTCTCAATAATATCTCGGGCTGGAAAGGCACCATGGAGCATGTTATTGAACCCCTGCTCACCATGAATAATACCCATGGAAACCCGCTACAAACCTGGCGCGCAATAGACAGTCCTCTTTTTGCCAGCGTCGTTTATGGCAGCATCACCATCCTTGAAGGGCTGGTATTCGTAATTGGCTTTATTGCTATTCTTAAAATGCTGTCTGCCCGCAAGCTTTCCGCTGTATGTTTTTGCCAGGGATTAAAAATTGCCAAGATCGCGGCTATCTATGCTTTTTTTGTATGGGGTTTCTTCTTTTATGCTGTCGCGGGTGACTGGTTTCTGGCCTGGCAAAACCCGGATTTAAATTCCCTCCGTATTGATGCTGTAAACTATGGTGCCATGGCAATTATGGCACTTATTTCCCTGCATATTCTGGAAAAAGAAATCCTGGATCTGGACTCTGGTGATATATATCAGGAATGAATAACACGGTCATAAGCATCAAGAACACTTTCATGCATCATTTCCGACAGGGTCGGGTGGGGAAATACAATATGCATCAACTCAGCCTCAGTGGCCTCCAGCTTACGGGCGATCACGTAACCCTGTATCAGTTCGGTAACGTCCGCCCCGATCAAGTGGGCGCCTAAAAGTTCTCCGGTCCTTTCATCAAAAATAGTCTTGATAAAGCCATTCGTTTCGCCCAAGGCAATTGCTTTGCCATTTGCGCCAAAGGGAAAGTTGCCCTTCCTGATCCTGTATCCAGCCTTCAACGCCGCCTCTTCAGTCATGCCGATAGAGGCAATTTGCGGACGGGAGTAGGTGCATCCCGGAATATCATCTTTTGACAATGGTACAACACCCGCCACACCGGCAATTTTTTCAACCGCAATCACACCCTCATGTGAAGCTTTATGGGCCAGACATGGGGCTCCTGCCACATCACCAATCGCCCAAATGCCGTCCACGGACGTTTGACCCCACGGGTTTATTACAATATGGCCTTTATTGACTTTAACACCTACCGTTTCGAGTTCCAATCCTTCCACATTTCCTGTGACACCTATGGCAAGGATAGTTCGGTCAAAGGTTTCGGTATACTCCTTGTCCTTCTGACGGATCACAGCATGAACACCGTCTTCATCTGACACAAGGCTCCTTACTTCAGCAGATGTCTGGATCTTTATGCCTTGATTAGTGAATGTTTTATGGGCGTACTCTCTAATTTCATGATCCTCTGCAGGTAAAATATTGTCTGCCGACTCAACAATCGTCACCTCTGCACCCAAATCGTTATAGAAGCTTGCAAACTCGGCCCCAATGGCCCCGGAACCAACCACAAGAAGCGATTTAGGAATCTCGCGGGCTGTCATCGCCTGTTTATAAGTCCAAATGTGTTTGCCGTCGGCCTTCAAATGGGGTAATTCAATCGCCCGCGCACCGGTTGCAAGGATTATATTATCCGCGCTGATTGTTTCTTCACCGCCGGCCGTTAAAGCAACCCTCAACTTGTTTGAAGACATCAGGACGGCACGGCCCTCAAGTACGGTTACTTTGTTTTTCTTCAAAAGATGGCCAATACCGGCCTTAAGGCCCCTGACGATTTTACGGCTACGATCAACGATCGCACCCATATCAACCGACATGACCTCAACCTCAAAACCAAATTCCTTCGCATGGGTAAGATGATGGTATATTTCCGATGAACGCAGCAAAGATTTGGTGGGTATACAACCCCAGTTCAGGCAAATTCCCCCAAGATGCTCTGCCTCGACAAGGACTGTTTCCAGACCCAGCTGCGCGGCACGGATCGCAGCCACATATCCCCCCGGCCCACCCCCGACCACGACCAAATTAACTTTCATTGAATCTTGTTTTTCCATGTCATTACACCATTTGTCAATTCACTCGCTTTTAAGGTAAACGGCTCCCAGACTGCCCCGCCATGAACCCCGACAAGCTTGAATATCAAGGATGGGTCTTTCGATGTAAGATCAAAATCAATAACGCCAAAATTGGTTGTTCCCGCGTATGGCTTCCGGATACGGAATTGCGGATCTTTATGTAAAAAACTGTCGCCTGTCGCCTGTGCCAACGGGGAACTCACCAAATCATAAAAGTCGTATCCCCCCTTATCCGACCACGGAATTACATTTAATTCTCCCACATGCGTATCCCCTGACAGGAGAACAACACCGGATATATTATGATGTTTAATAAAATCAAATATCTCGTTACGTTCCGTTAAAAAAGCCGACCATGAATCATCTCCCGGTCCACCGGCATCAGACCAGCCGCTTCCACAAATCAGGATTTTGAAGGGCGTTTCACTTTCCAGCAGCTTTCCCTTCAGCCATTCTTTCTGCGCCGTGCCCAGCAGGCTTTTATTCTTGTCGTCTTTTTGTTCATTCGGATCACGGTTGTAACGGCCATCCAGA
This sequence comes from Alphaproteobacteria bacterium, assembly GCA_002401545.1. Lineage (GTDB taxonomy): Bacteria > Pseudomonadota > Alphaproteobacteria > Sphingomonadales > Emcibacteraceae > Paremcibacter. The sequence continues at coordinate 12,635 of NVTJ01000047.1, read as the reverse complement.
AAAAAGAAATCAACCCCGCCGTAATGATAATCATAAAATACCCCCGGTACGTTGGGGAGACCATAGGCCGGATTCGCCCAGTATCGTTTAAATTCATCAAGGGATTTCTGCTTGACAGGATTGGTTCGGTCATGGTTGTTCCGGCCATAATCATGATCATCCCAGATTGAAAGCTGCGGCACGGAACGGGAAATCTTCTGCATCGATCTGACATTGCGCTGCCGCCGATAGTGTTCGGCAATTATTTCCGGGCTGCTGCTATCGGAATACATATTATCGCCGAGCCAGAAAAACAGATCCGGCTGCCAAAGATCAACGGCATTCCAGATGGGCTGAATTGGGTCCGCCTGAATCCGGGCACATGAGCCAAAAGCAAGTCGAAATTTCGAAATTTCTTCTGTTGCGGGGGCTGTTTTGAATTGGAATGGCGGCAAATATGCCAGATCAGGTATACGCCGTGCCCATGCCCCAAGATGTTTGCCTTTGTTAACCAGAACCCGGTAATAATAATTGGTACTGGACACGAGATTTGTGATCTGATGCAGGGTTACAAAATCATTATCTGATTTTGCAAGTAATCTGCTCGCCAGAACAGGCCGACTAAAACCCGGATCAGTATCAATCTGTATCTCTACATCATATTCACCATTTACCCGTGCCCAGATTAAAACTTTGGAAGGGGTGACAGCACCAATCATTGGACCCTGCAGCAAATGCGGGTAGGAACCATCATCAAACCCTGACGCAATCGCGCTAACTTTCGGGAAGGCTAAATAGCTTGCACAGGACAAAAGGAATGCGCGCTTTGAAACTGACATATTTCCTACCCAACTTCCATAAAAGGCTAATGTATAAAGATTTATGACCCGATTATTACATAAAATAATTTAACACGGCCAGTCATTATAAACGAAAAAAATGCCAGAACCATTAGAAATTGGCGGTTCTGGTATTTCCTCTATTGATATAAAGTCTTAGAAATCATACCTTGCCCGCACGGTGATTACGCGCGGTGGCAAAAACTGTTTGCTGGTAAATCCCTGGAAAAAATCATCGGTATGAACAGAGCTGACAGAAGCAGTATTAAAGATATTTTGAATGGCAAATTCTCCCGTCCAATTACTGTCCTCAGGGTGAATTTGAACATTCAGATCTAACATATCATATGATTCCACCACATCACGTTCCGCATTAAATACGCGCGCGAAATATTCACCACGATGGGTATATATCAGGCTAATTGTCGCATCACCGAAATCGGGAATTTCGCGCACATAGGTTAATCTGATATTAGCGACAAGATCCGGAATTTTTGGTAGGTCATTGCCTGTAACATCTTGTGCCAATGAATTGATTGCCGCAATAATGGCAGGATCCAACGGCGAAGCAAAGGGGTTAAGGCCAGAGCCACCCTGCGATACCGGCGCCGTAAGGGCGGCCGTTATATTGGTCTGTTCCGCACGGTCAACGGCAAGTCGGCCTGTTTTTATGTTACTTTCCGCGATCGTCAGATTGCCATCAATCCACAAATTATCCAGCAACGTGATACGGGATTCTATTTCAATGCCATATACCTCAGAGTTGGGCAGATTCGCCCCGCCGCTAACCCCGCTACCCGTCAGATTTAAGCCGGCTGACTGGAATAGGAAATTGTTAATGTCATAGTAATAGGCCGCGACATTGAAGGTCATCCGGTTATCAAAAAATTTATTTTTCGATCCGAATTCATATGCCGTCACCTTTTCTTCCTCAAATATCTCCGGGAAGAATCCGGCACCGGTGTCATCCGTTGTAAAACCATTATTCGAGGCCGTTGGCTTAATGCCGGTGGCAACGGATACATAGACCATATTGTCTTCCGTCACATTATAATTGATCGCTGCCTTAAAAGTAACATTATCTGCCTCTGCAGAAGGCGTCCGGGTGGATGTGCGCCCGTTGACAACACAAAACAAGCTGCAACGTTCATCTTCGAATTTATTTTTGGTATATCTTAACCCACCACTCAACCTCAGCCTGTCATCCATAAGATTGATACCCATCTGGCCAAAAAAGGAATACGTTTCGAAATTCCTGAAATCCGCATTGATAAAATCAACATCCGGGTTGGCAAACGGGTTGGGGGCCAGCGTTGCCGTATTAACCGGATTCCCGTCAAAGCCACTATCAAAGAAATTAGCGGTGTTACTGAAAATTTCAGTGTCCATATAAAAGGCCCCGACAATCCAGTCGAAGGCACTGTCATTTTCAACGGACGAAATATTGATTTCAGCGGTATAGGTTTCGTCCTCCTGCCTTAAGGTGCCAACATGCTGGCGTATGGGCAACTCGCCAAGCAGGTCTATGACACCCACCAAAGGCAAAGGTGCCGGATCATTCGCCGTCAGTGACGAACGGTCCGCATCAAGAACCCGCTGCATTTCATATGATTGATAACTGAACAGGGCTTTAACATGGGCTACGGATGTGTCCCAATTGAGGATGATATTTGCAGACTCATTGTCAATTTTGAAAGATTCTAGCGTATCATGTGCAACCTCACGCGGGTCAGATGAAACCGTATCAAAACCGCCCTTCAGCGCGGGACCATTCGTATCGGACGTAAAGGAATGATAAGACGCAAGAATAGAAATGTCTTCGCTCGGCGCCCATAATAACTGAACCCCCAGCGAATCATCATTCTCATCATCCAGGTCATTGCCTATGATGGCAAGGTTCTTTGTGTAACCATCACGTTCGCGATGAGAACCGGTTAACTTTACCGCAAGCGTTGGCGCAAGCGGAATGTTGATTGTTCCCCGCACACGCGTTGTTGAATAACTGCCAAAAGTCGCGTCTATGAACCCATCCACTTTGTCAAAATTCGGCTTTTTCGTAATAACGTTAACCATACCACCCGAGGAACTATTACCATATAAAGTACCATCAGGCCCCCGAACCACTTCTATGCGCTCAATGTCAACCAAATCCTCAAACAAGGCAAAATCATTGGACATAAACACACCATCCACATGGTAGGCCACGCCGGGTTTCGTCGCCGCATTATCAGCCACTTCGTTGCCAATCCCGCGAATGGCAATTGTTCGCCGGTAACCCTGAACATTGGTAAAAACGACACCAGGCACTTTATCGCTGAGATCGAAGGCATCACTGATATTCAGGATATCAAGATCTTCGCCCTTGATAGCGCTGATGGCGCCCACTACATCCTGAAGACTTTGCGCTCGCTTTTGAGCAGTTACAATTATCTCATCTATCTGATTATCCTCACCTACCTCTTCGCCCTGTGCGAAAGCCACAGGAATAACTGCCAGCGCAGTTGTCGAGAATAAAATTTTCTTTAGGTTGCACCGAAATCTCATTTTCATTCTTCCTTCCATTTGATTTTGCTTATTAAATACCATTATGTGTTTCAGCCTTGAAAGCACTATCACTATCACTTTCATTGTCATTAATAGCGCAATTACCGCCTGTGGTCAATAGTTGTGATCACAATTCGTGATGTATATATAACATCATAAATTGTGATCCGCCATTATTCTCCATTAATTCTGATGATTTTACGGCCAACCCCGGATAATTGCCTGTTCTGCGACCCCTCAAACCGTTGCCCCGCCGTCAATAGAAATTTGTGCACCGGTCATGAAAGGGCTGGCATCGGACATTAAAAACAAAACAGTGCTCGCAACATCCGAGGGTTGCCCAAGTCTTTTCATGGGCAGCGAAGCGGCGATATCCTCAATATCCCCGCCCAGCATTGACGTTTCAATGGGGCCGGGGTGGATGGAATTGACGCGCACATTATTCGGTGCGAATTCCATAGCAACGGCTTTTGTCATGCCATGGACAGCCCATTTGGTTGCCGTATAGGCATGGGCTGTCATTGTATTGTGCCAGAAATAAACGCCAACCCGTAACGAAGCCGCTGACCCTACATTTATTATAGAACCCTGTTTGGCCTCACACATGATAGGCCCAACCGCCTTCATGCCCAGGAAAACGCCGAGCTGGTTGATATCTATGACCCGGCGCATCTCCTCTGCGCTGGTGTCCAGAATACCCGTCCCCAACCAGACTCCGGCGTTATTAACCAGGCCATCCAGACGGCCATGGCGACCATAAATATCGGCGACAAGCCTGTTCCATTCCTCTTCACTGGTAACGTCCAGATGCGCGTAATGAACGTTCGGACCCAAGTCCTGCGCCGTGGCTTCCCCGGTTTCGTCCAGCACGTCTGTTATATATATGGTGCCGCCAGCCTCCGCGAGGAGCTTCGCCTCTGCGGCACCTTGACCGTCAGGCTTGCCCGCGCCGGTAATGATAATAACCTTGTCCTTTACGTCAAACATAAAACCTCCTTTAGTTATGCAAAAATGTTAAAATTTAAATATGGACCTTATCGCCTTCACACAGGCCTCATTGTCGCCATTGAGAGGATCCGTCTCAAAGGTAATCATGCCATTATAATTATGCTGCTCCAGCACTTTCAGGATATAGCTATAGTCAATTTCCCCCACATCCGGCTGATGACGACCGGGCACATTAGCCACATCGACACGGCCCGTATAAGGCAGGGAAGCGATGAGATTTTCGGTGATACGACCCGCCACCAGCTGCTGGTGGAAACAGTCAAAAGACATCTGCACCTGGGGATGATCAACAGCCCGGCACATCTCAACTGTAATGGCGGCATCCTCCCAGAAATAACCCGGAACATGTACCGTATTGATCGCCTCCAGAATAAGGGTGATATTCTTACCCTCAACCAGTTTGACCGCCTCTTTAACGCCCTCGACGCATGATATATATTGCTCTATCCGCGTGATAGGCGGCGGCTTCATAATTTCGCCCTGTGGCCGCCGTATGCCATCAGAAAACATATGTAATTGATCTGCTCCGTGACGGACGGCGACCTCGACGGATTCAGCAAGATTATCAAGGAGTTCACGCCGCATGGAGGGATCCCGGAATCCGCCGCTGGAATGGCCGAAAAAACCGGAAATATAAATATCCGATTCATCGCAGGCGTCCTGCAACGCTGCCATATCCTCGCTGCGCCAGTCCCAAAGCTCAATAGAATCAAACCCGTTTTCCTTGGCCTTCCGCGCACGGTCCGGGAGGGGAAGGTCTGCCCAGAGAAATTTCATACTTGCGCTGTATTTCATAAATAATACTCCTTATTCAGTGGTCATGACATTATTGTCACGGGCATAAGCATCAATCCATTTGGATGCATTTTAAAACCACTACTGTATCAATGGATGCTGATTATTACGAAAACATGACTTGAATGTGATATTTTCATTACATCAGCGACTATACCCGTTAGTTTAACTTTTCAAATAACTCCAGAATGTTGCCATCAGGGTCTTTCACATAGATGGCATGACCATAGGGTCCGGGACCAATTTCTCTCTCAAACTCAACGCCAAGCTTTTTCAACCTGTCATTCAATGCGACCACATTACGGACTTCAAATGCCATATGATCAACCTGACCAAGGTCCCCCGGGCCCCCCTCGGTAAGCCCCAGACCCTGTGTCATGGCAACAAACCTTCGCCCGTCTGGCAGCGGTTTGGCATCAGAGCGTTCCGAGAAGCCCAGAACATCTACATAAAACCGGATCGACGCGTCCAGATTACTTACCTTCAGCAACAAATGATGAAGACCAATCGTTGCCGGCTCCTGTTCCCGGTCAATCCAGTCCATGAAATCTTTTGACTCAGTGGTGACCCCGAAATACTGCTGCCAGACTTGTCTGGCGGTTTCTTCCCATTCTGCATTCACACCTGAAATCAAATCGGTCAGGGCAACAACATCATAATCGTGCAAATAAGCTTCACGGATTGTTGTTTCAACGCAGGCGTTGGCCGTGGCACCTGTGACGAACACGGCATCTACACCCAACTGTTTCAGCACAATATCCATACGGGTTTCGTAAAACCCGCCAAAGCGGTGTTTGCGGATCACATAAGAGGGATTCGTCACAAGATCCTTCAGTTCATCAACAATCTGTGCATCCCAGGTACCAGAGAGAGCAGAGACCCCTTTACGCTTCGAAGTATGGGTCGGCAAACGCTTGCGGGAACGCCTGTCATCAGGCTCATAATGTTCCTGCAACGTCCACAGAACCGGAATGCCTGCCGCCTGGCAGCGCTCGATTACCGGTCGAAGTTTTGGTATAATGGCGCCAAGGCGATCCATATCAAGCCCGGATTTCCCAAGCGTTCCCTCCGGATGACAAAAGGCATTTTGCAAATCGACAACGATCAAAGCGGATCTTTTTGCAGAAAGCAGGTCTAATACGCTCATTTCAAGTCCTTCCGGTCAATGCCGAGAACCCCGGCACGTGCCCAGTTTTCAGGCGGTATTTCCTGAATTATCACATGCATTCCACTGGGATCGGCGCCCACATGCTCCACCATGGCTTCCGTGATGGCTTTCGTCAGTTTCCTTTTTTGGTCGACCGTACGCCCGGTCCATAATTGTACTGTTACAACAGGCATGGCTTTCTCCTCATAATTTTACTTTAACTATATAATGTCGTCGTTTTGGGAACGCCCCGTACGGACAGACCCGAACGCTGAATAATTCGTGTGGACCGTTTGCGGGCTTCTGCAAAAATTTCCTGCTCGTTAATCGTCTGAATTTTACCGTCTTTGAAAACCGGAATACCATTGATCCATGTTTGTGCAATGGATGCTGAACTTGCCGACCAGACCAGTGCCTGCGCCGGGTCATAATAGGGCGTCCATTCTACATGATTGAGGTTGAATAAAACAAAGTCCGCTTTTTTGCCAACTTCAAGAGACCCGATTTCATCATCCCAGTTGAGGGCTTTCGCGCCATCAATGGTGGCCATGCGTATCGCTTTGCGCGCACCCACAAGCGTGGCGTCATTGCGCGCGTCCTTGAACAAACCGGCAGTAACGTATAGTTGGCGCATCAAATTCAGGTTACCCGATGCCGAGACACCGTCCGTGCCAAGACCGACCGCAACCCCGGCATCCATAAGTTCCGGGTAGCGGCCAAACGCCGCTGCCCCCTTGGCCAGCTTTAAAGAGGTGCCCGGGCAAAAGGCAACCTTTACATTGTGGCTGGCAATAGCATCACATTCCTCATCATCCAGCGCAACCCCGTGGGCAATCACGAGATTTGACCCAAGGCCATCCCTGTCCGCAATACGCTGAACAGGCCGCTTGCCGTGTTTATGCTGGCAAAGATCAGCTTCCTCAATCGACGTTGCAAGATGATAGGTTGTTCCCACTCCCAAACTCTCCGCAAGCTCACGTGCGCCAATATGAAGATCGAGACTGCAAGGCTCCTTACCCTCAATATTAACCCAGCATCTTATGCGACCCCCGGCAGAACCATTCCATTTATCCACCGTTTCCTCCAGGACAGCAAGGGCCGCTTGCGCAGACGGAAAGAAATGATGCCTGACCATTTCCTCGCTCCATCCATGGGGCAGGATTGCGGGGGGATTATCCGCCGCATGACGGCCCGTAATACCCCTGATCCCAATTTTTTTCATGGCTGAAACCGTTGTAGCCGGATCGTTTTGCGCGCCCATATCAAGAAGACAGGTGGTGCCTGCACGGATCATTTCTGCACAGCCCAGAAAGACGCCAACCAGCTCGTCTTCCTCACTGATATGCGCGTAAAAAGGTTTTGCCCAATGGAAAACCCAGGTGCGGGTATCAATGTCATCTGGAAAGACAGCCCGCGACAGGGTTTCGGACAGATGAACATGGGAATCAACGAACCCCGGACAAACACCCATCATGGTGCCGTCAATAATATCATCAAATTTATTGCGATCATGACGGCGGGCAACATCGTCAGCCGGTCCAATATCACTGATATTCTCACCATCAATAACCATTGACGCCCGCTTGATAATGCTATCGTCCTTGTCAACGGTTATGGCAAATGCCAGATTTTCAATTAGCGTTCGCATTCACTATTTCTCCAGAAAAATTCTACTCTGCGGTTACATCATTTAACTTTTATCAGATATTCTGTATCGGTAATATCGGATAGCAGCTCGACACCATCCTCCGTCACCGCCACAATATCTTTATTCTGCATCCCGAAACCGTACCCGGTATTGTACACAAGCGGCTCAATACCCAAAGTCATGCCCGCCTTAAGCTCCACATCCGAATACATGCCCAGATACGGCTCCTCATGAAGATGAAGACCAATACCATGACCAATAAATTTAATCGGGGGCAGGTCCAGCTTGCTGAGATGCCTGATAAAGGCTTCATAAATTTCACGCGAACTGGCCCCCGGCTTGATCATATCCAGTATAATATGCTTACACTCATCAAGGTTACGCCAAATTCTCTCCGCATGGGGTGGCGGTTTCTGAACATAGGCTGTGCGGCAAACACCCGCATGATACCCATCTTTTAAAGCAAAAATCTCCACCCGACATATATCTTCGGCCTGCAATATCCGTTCCGATGGCCCCACATTGGGGAATACGCTTCGCTCACCCGTTGCCACAATCATCAATTTAAAGTTATCAGCGCCGCATTTATAGACCGTTTTGGTCAGAGCCCCGGCTATATCCATTTCAGAACTGCCCGTGCTGACTTCGGTCAATGCTGTGTTGATCGCCTGATCCGCCATCCGTGCCAATTGCCGCATTAACCCAAGCTCACCCGGTGTTTTTATTTGGCGGCGGCGCGCCAGATAATCATGGGCACCGGAAAATTTCGCCTCGGGAAGCGACACACAAAGTCTGTCAAAATCCCTGGCGGGAAGATAATCAAGCTCTGTCCCGATATGCGCGTTGGACAGACCCATATCAGCGAGCAACTTTGCCAGTTCTACCATGGGATCATCTGTAAATTCGCCCCAACTCCTCAGCTTGATTCCACTGACATGACTAGCCACTGTGGACTCTTCCATATCTACGGACAATATGGCCTGAGCCCCCTTTGCCGTCAAAATATACGCCGCGTGCCGCCAGCGCATAATCGGTTGCGATGGCACTACAAACCCAGATAAATAGGCAAAATTCTCAGGGGATACTGCAACAATGGCATCAAAACCCTGTGCCTCCATTGTAGAAATAAAACCGTTAATTATATCTTTCCGCATAGTCACCTTCCTATTCCAACTGTTCAAAAATTCGTTTTAACATGATGGATTGGTCAGGCATTTTCCCGAACCAACATAGTCTTCATCGACCTTGCCATTTTCAAATACAACCCGACCCCGTGAAATTGTCATCACAGGCCAACCTTTTAATTTCATGCCTTCATAAATACAGGTCCCCTTACCCGTATGAACGACTTCACGTCCCTCATCCAGATCCACCAGCACCATGTCGGCATCGGAGCCCGGGCCAAGAGCCCCTTTCCCGGTTATGCCAAAACGTTTTGCCGGACCATAGGCGTTGACCGCGCTCAATTGGCTCAACGTCAGGCCGCGCTTGTGATAGCCCTCGGTAATAAGCAGGGGCAATTCCCAGGGGAAAGAAACAACGCCGGGAAATTCCGTCCATAAATCTTCGCCTTTTTTCGGCAGAAATGGCACATGGTCACTGCCAAGGGAATTTATCCGCCCTGCGAGCATCCCGCGCCATAGCCATTCCTTTTGCTCTTCATCCCGCAAGGGCGGAGAGATTTTTGCCCGCATATCCAAATCGGGGTCATAAGCCGTGCGTATCAAATAATGCGGGCAGGTCTCCACCGTAACATCAAGCCCTGCGGCCCGCGCTTCGGCAGCAAGATCCGGCCCGGCACCAACAGAAGTATGGACCAATTGCAGGGGACAGCCCGTACGCTCAGCCAGAAAAATCATGCGTTTAATGGTTTCCACTTCACAGAATGCCGGCCGTGATTCGGTATAGGCCGCAAGGTCCTGACGTCCGGAGGCGACCATTTCCTTCTTTATCCAGGAAGCGACACCTGTATTCTCACAGTGAACAGAAACAACGCCCTTCTCAAGTTTTGCCACGCGTTGCATAGTGGCATAAACCCAGCCATCCGTTGCCGGAACAATACCAATCGGATTATCCGGCTCATAACCAAAATAAAGCTTGAAAGACTGAACTCCCGTCTCTTCAACTATCTTCGGCACTTCAAGAATATGTTCTTCGCGCTGAATTCCAAAATGAAACCCAAAATCAATACAGACATTGGCTTCCGCAGCCGCTTTGCGTTCCTTGTAAAAAGGTATATATGAAGCTTCCTTGGTGCGGATATAAAGATAAATTGAGCTAATACCGCCGCGCGCGGCCTGCATGGTCTCTGTCCGCATGTCTTCTTCAAACGGATAGCCGACACCAAGATGACAGTGAGGGTCAATGACCCCCGCCATCAGACAACGCCCCTCCGCATCAATGACACGGTGCGCATCCGGCAATATATCATTCACACCCACCATCACAATCGTGCCGTCTTTAACAGCCACACCGCCCATAAAGTCTGTACGGTAATCAACAACACGGGCGTTTTTAATGACAAGATCAACTTTCATTTTATCTGTCCTTCCAGAATGGTATCAATTATCTTTGAAATTCCGACCCATTGACTGCCGCCAACCGTGATCGGCGCCCGCCGCCCAAGCGCCCGCGCCCATATGCCTTTGCGCCCCGACGATTTCACATAATCAAGGTCACAGCCACCCGGTGGGGCTGAAATATCCACAACCAGCGCATGAGATGGCAGCGCATCAACGATCTGCGATGTCACCACAGGGGCCGGTACGGTTGAAACAATGATGTCAAACCTGCCCGCCTGTTCCGCGAACTGTGTCAGGGGAAGCGGACTTGCCCCCATCGTGTAGGCCAGGGCAAGCTGAACAGGATTACGCGCTGCCACCGTGACATGCGCCCCAAGCTTGACAAGACAATTGGTCAGAAGCGACCCAATATTACCCTGCCCGATGATACAAATATTGGCCCCGTGAAGCGTAATATCAGTATTGGTAATCAAAACCTGTAATACGGCCTCCACAATGGCCGGTCCCCGAAGGAGCATGAGTTCATTGTCATGTTCATATTCATGAAGGGTCACCCCTGTTTGCCGGGCCGCCTCCACAAGGCCCATATCCGCTTTCCCCAGAATAATATGTGCCGGGGAGGCCATTAAGGACAATAGATCTGCGCGGGGAATGATTTTCTGATCTGCGAAAATACTGCCATCAGCAGCTATCCCCGGAATTGGCATCAAAACAATATCAGCACCTCTCATGGCACCTTCCGGCTTTTCAAAATGGTCAACGCTCGAAATTCCACCCTCTGGCCAGGGAAAGCCGGATGCCCGGATATTCGCGCCGCTTAACCCCGCCAAGCGAGCAATCTCCTGCTCCCTGTCATCCCCGCCAACCACAGCAATAATGAGGTCGCGCCATTTAAAAGAATATTCTCTTGTCTGCATATTTATCTTACCCGATCCGTTTCAGAAGTTCATTGCGGGATAAGCCGTCTATGCCCATCGCCGCCGCATTACGTCCCTGAATTTTCTTGCCTGTCAGAATTTTAACAAGTGACATCAAGGCATCGGCTATCGGGGTTTCAACCCCGCCAATGCGGGCAATTTCACTAAAGGGCAGAAGCCCGTACCAGAAATCCTCCAGATAATATCGGTGGTTGAAACTTTCCGGGGCTTTAATTTTTGCATTTGCCCTGCCACCTCTCACGGCGTTGACAAGACCTATTGACCTCTCCACATTTGCTTCGATCGTACCTATCATCTGCATCTCATTGAATAGACACGGCAATTCATGCCCAAAGGCTTTCGCGACGGCACATCGTTCTGCATCAAGCCCCCCCATAACCCGCCCAACGCCGTCACCCAGACCTTCGACGTAAAAAGTGAAGTCACCGCCTGTCGCCTCAATCCATGAAGCGCCAAGTATCGAACCGGGTGGATGAAGCACCATATTTACATTTGCCAGCGCCGTTACCAATATATCTTTGGCAGGATTGGCACAATCATAGAGCGCACAAGCAACATCCAGCGCCGCTTCACCACCGGGCAGGCAAGCCACATGAACATTTCTGGCGCAGCCGGTCGTTGACACCCGGTCCGGTGCTGTTTTACGGGCGACATAAGTCAATGTGGAGAATTCGGCAACCGGGGGAACAGCCTTGCCCGCCATCCGGAAAATTGTACTAAACTCAAGCGCACTACCCGTGTGACCGGGATTAAGCACTACGGGTCCTGTCCAGTCCATATGCGCCAAAGCCGTCGCCAGCTTACCATGAACCATTGTCGGAAGACACACCAGCGCGACATCGGCATCACATAGACTATCACGTAAATTATCTGTTATCATCTCTACGGACACAAATCCCTCATCTAAAACGCCTTCATGGTAAATGCCGCCCGCAACGCGCAACGGTTCAAGCGTTGCAGCCGACCGGTTCCACCATTGAACATCATGCCCGGACCGGGAAAGCTCAACAATAGCCGATGCGCCGCCCGCACCGGCACCTAATACCGCAACCCTCATTTTACTTCGTACTTGCGCAGTTTTTCCACATCCACCTCAACACCAAGCCCCGGCCCCTCCGGGAAATCTTCCTGTATTTGGTAAAGGAACACACTGATGGTATTGTCTGCTCCGTCAGTTAACGTTTCTGGCAAGTTGAAAATAATTCCCATCCCATC
>NVTJ01000046.1 GCA_002401545.1 Alphaproteobacteria bacterium | reverse complement strand
GAAGATTCTGGTCCCGGTTAAACGGGTAATTGATTATAATGTTAAAGTCCGCGTAAAAGCAGACAATAGCGGTGTGGAACTTGCCAATGTCAAGATGTCCATGAATCCTTTTGATGAAATTGCCGTTGAGGAAGCCCTGAGAATCAGGGAAGCGGGCAATGCGGAAGAGGTTATTGTGGTCTCCATCGGCCCGGCACAGGCACAGGAAACCCTGCGCACGGCTCTGGCCATGGGGGCGGACCGGGCCATATTGGTTAAAACCGATGACGCGGTTGAGCCGCTGGCCATTGCAAAAATCCTTAAAGCCATCGTGGAGCAGGAAAATCCGGGTTTGGTATTGCTGGGCAAACAGGCCATTGACAATGACTGTAATCAGACCGGTCAGATGCTGGCGGCCCTTCTGGGCTGGCCCCAGGGCACCTTTGCCAGTGAAGTGAAACTTGGTGACGGCTCTGTGGACGTGACACGGGAGATTGACGGCGGGCTGGAGACAGTCAGGCTGAACCTGCCGGCAGTTGTCAGTGCTGATTTGCGCCTCAATGAGCCGCGCTATGCGTCCCTGCCCAACATCATGAAAGCCAAGCGCAAGCCGCTGGATGTGAAAGAGCCTTCCGATTATGGTGTGGATACGGCCAGACGGGTTATCACCCTGAAGGTGGAGGAGCCTTCCCGGCGCGAAGCCGGGGTTATCGTGGGGAGTGTAGAAGAACTGGTCGCCAAATTACGTGACGAAGCGGGAGTAATCTGATCATGACATCACTGGTAATTGCTGATCACGATAATGACAGCCTTAAAGACAGCACCCTGAACGCCGTTGCCGCAGCGACCAGGCTTGGCGATGTGGATATCCTGATCGCCGGATCAAATTGTTCGGGCGCGGCTGAGGCCGCTGCGAAAGTGGCCGGTGTCGCAAAAGTCCTGGTGGCAGACAGCGATGACTATGCCCACCCTCTGGCGGAGGTTCTGGCCCCGTTGGTGGTCAGTCTTGCGGATGGTTATGATGCCATTCTGGTGGCGGCGACCACCACGGGTAAAAATTTTATGCCCCGGGTTGCGGCCCTGTTGGATATGGCGCAGATTTCCGATATTATTTCCGTTGAAAGTGCCGATACTTTCAAGCGGCCGATTTATGCTGGCAATGCCATTGCCACTGTCCAGTCAAGCGATGCCAAGAAGCTGATCACGGTGCGGACGACGGCCTTTCCCATGGCGGCTGCCGAGGGTGGTTCTGCCCCCATTGAAAATGTGGATGCCATAGAGAACCCCGGTATATCAAGTTTTGTCGGCGCGGAGCTTTCCAAGTCGGAACGCCCGGAATTGACCAGTGCGAAGATCATCATATCCGGTGGCCGTGGTATGGGCAGCGGTGAGAATTTTGCGCTGATCGAGGCGGTGGCAGACAAGCTGGGGGCGGCCATTGGCGCTTCCCGTGCCGCCGTTGACGCGGGTTTTGTTCCCAATGATTATCAGGTGGGACAGACTGGCAAGATCGTGGCGCCTGACCTGTATATCGCGGTGGGCATTTCCGGTGCTATACAGCATCTGGCGGGCATGAAAGACAGCAAGGTCATTGTGGCCATCAACAAGGATGAGGAAGCGCCGATTTTTCAGGTGGCAGACTATGGATTGGTTGCTGATTTATTTCAGGCTTTGCCAGAGCTTGAAAAAGAGTTATCCTAATTGCTGAATGTTTAAAGTATAAAGAAAGATACCCATAATGGTACAATATGTCGGGATTATTGGTGCGGGTCAGATGGGCAATGGAATCGCCCATGTGTTTGCGATTGCCGGTTATGATGTTCTCCTGAGCGATATTAATCCGGAGGCTCTGAAAAAAGCGCTGGCAAAAATCAAACTGAATCTTCACCGTCAGGTGGTTAAGGGTGTCATAACCGATGATCAGGCAAAAGCCGCTCTCGGGCGGATAAAAACGGATACCACGCTGGCGGGTTTTTCCGAAGTGGACCTTGCCATCGAAGCGGCGACGGAAAATGAGCAAGTTAAAATCGCCATTTTTCAGGACCTTTGCCCCATATTGAAACCGGAAGCCATTCTGGCCACCAATACCTCATCCATTTCCATCACCCGGCTGGCCTCTACCACAGACCGGCCGGAAAAATTCATCGGCCTGCATTTTATGAATCCGGTGCCGGTGATGAAGCTGGTTGAGCTGATCCGGGGTATTGCCACCAGCGAGGAAACCTACCATATTGCCGAAACCTTCATTGAAAAAATTGGCAAAACATCCGCCAATTCAGAAGATTTCCCGGCCTTTATCGTTAATCGGCTCCTGCTGCCCATGATCAATGAAGCCATCTATACGCTCTATGAGGGGGTTGGCTCGGTTGAATCCATTGACAAGGCCATGCGCCTTGGGGCCAATCATCCCATGGGGCCATTGCAACTGGCGGATTTTATAGGGCTTGATACCTGTCTGTCTATTATGCAGATGTTGTATGAGGGGTTGGCGGATACCAAATACCGGCCCTGTCCATTGCTGGTAAAATATGTGGAAGCCGGATGGATCGGCCGGAAAGTGGGTCGCGGATTTTATGATTACCGGGGTGATGAACCCGTCCCAACCCGTTAACCCGCATGCTTGACCATAATGAAAATGGGCTGCTGGAGCAGATTGCAGACTATTGGTTTAATCATTTAACACCAGAAAACTGGTTTGTTCAGTCTGATCAGCTTGATCAGGAAATCCGGGACAGAYTTTCAGACTCATATATTTATTTTAAGGGTCATGCTTTGGCCAGTCTGGACCTGTCAGGTGATCAGATACTGGCGGCGATCATCCTGTTTGACCAAATGCCCCGCAATATGTTTCGAGGCCGTGCACAGGCCTTTGAGACAGATGCTCTTGCCTTGTCCCTATGCAAAATGGCGCTGGCCGGCGGGCGGGATCTGATTATGACGGACATTAAAAAATCTTTCCTTTATATGCCGCTTGAGCATAGCGAAGATAGGAAAGATCAGGAATTATGTGTCAGCCTGTTTCAGCAACGAACAGCGCTTGCTGAACAAGTGGACTATGCCGTCCGGCATCAGGACATCATCTGCAGGTTTGGTCGCTTTCCCCACCGGAACATCGTCCTTGGCCGCCTTTCAACCCCGGAAGAGGTTGCCTTTCTGAAAACAGGCGGTAATACCTTTGGAACAGAACAGGGATCGTAAAGTCATGAATGGTTTTACCAAACTAATAATGCTGATTTCTACGCTGGTTCTGATGATTGGCGGCGGATTTTCATTTTATCTCACCTATCAGGGCTATCAGCCTGTGGCCCCAATCAATACAAGCGAAGATGGCATTGCTATTGATGGTTTTGATGCGGTCGCCTATCATACGGCAGGGACGGCACAAAAAGGTGTGGCCAATTTTCAGGTAACATGGGCCGGATCAATCTGGTATTTTACCAGCCTTGAAAATAGGCAGTTTTTTTCTGCTAACCCCGAAAAATATGTGCCTCAGTTTGGCGGATACGACCCTTTCGGCATGGCCATGAACGGAGCTGCACAGCCCGCAACCCCTGAACTCTGGGCCATTAAAGATGGCAGGTTATATCTTTTTTATTCGGGTAAGACGCGGACGTTTTGGCAGGAAAATGCCCTAGAGAACCTGAAAAAAGCCAATATTCAATGGAACAGGATCAAACAGCAAATCCTGTATAAGGCAGAAATGGAAAAGGGCCGTTAGCGATCTGCGCCGACATTTGACCGGGATTATTTAAGGAGTAAAATAACCCTCAGAGTTCCGAGAGCATCCGGGTGGCTTTTTTTTGCAGCTTGTCCATGATCTGATAATAATATTTTAATTCTGTTTTGCTCAGAACCGCCTGAAGTTCCAGACCGCGGGCCTTCATTGCCGGGCGAATTTTCTCGCAGATTTCAACGCCCTTGTCGGTGAGATACAGCACCTTGCGCCGGCGGTCTGCCGCATCGCCGCCGATAAAGACATAATCCAGCTTTTCCAGATTTTTGACAGCTCGTGTGATGGTTGCCCGGTCCATGCCACAGTCTTTTGCCACCTGTGCCGGCATCATGGCGCCTTTGCAGCCAAGCATGGCAAGAACACGCCATTCGCGGGCCGACAAGCCACTTTGGCGGATATAAACGTCCGAAGTTACCTGGCGGATAAGGTTGGTCACCATGCCGATCTGAAAGGGCAGATGTTCATAAAGGTTAATTGGCGGGTCCGGCATTTTGCCGTGGTTGTTCTGAGGAAGACAAAGAAGGTTTTTTATCTTATTTGACATTGATGACCACCTCCCCGTGTTCTGTCGAAAATTACCATGGGGAAATATAGCATTTATCTTTAATCAAGATCAAGCATTTGCCGGATGGTTCACGGGAAATGCAATAATTCCTTTGCCTTTGCCCAGGCCTTGTTTGCCCGGGCATCATCGCCAAGCTTTGCATAGGTCTCCCCGAGCAGTGCATGAAATTTTTGTTCATTGCCCCGGCGTTTAACGGCCACTTTCAAATGACTGAGGGACAATGTATAATTCCCTTCTTCATAGGCCTCCACAGCCTGAAAATATCTGTAATAGGGGTTTTTCATCTGATGGTTTCTGGCGAGATCTGAATAATAGGCGGATTTCTCAATTTCCCCCATATGGTCATACAGGACGCTCAGGTTACTTAATACAGATTGCTGTCGACCATCATATTTCAGGGCGATAAAATAGGCTTTCTCCGCATAATCATACATTTCCTTCATCCGGTACATCACCCCCAGGTTGGACCAAATTGAGGCATCGCGCGGTGATAATTCCAGCGCTTTTGCCAAATAGCGGAAGGCATTTTCAAAATCAGATTCATACAGATAGTCCGTTCCCTTGTTACTGTAATACAGCGCGATGGCATATTTGTCGGAAATCTTCCAGGCCGGGTAGTAAGGTTTGTAGTTTACTCTGTTAATATCAATGACGAGATCCTCGATTTTTTTCATTTGTATGAGAATATTCACATGACGGCTGAAGTAATATAATTCTTCCCCGGCGTTGCTCCATTGCGGGGGGATCTCTACTTCCTGAAACCTGACTTTCAGCCCGCGTTCTCTGGCAAAGGCGGCGAATAAGTAACTGAAGGCAAGACAATTTCCCTCTGATCTCAGAAAGGCATCCCGCGCGGTATGGGTTTTTGAAGCATCATATTCCATGCCCAATGTCCCCTTGCCAAAAATCATTCGGGCGAGAAGCCTGACCCGGGTATTTTCACCATTATTTTGCGGTACATATCTTTGCAGGTAAGCCCGCATGTCATCGCTGACCTCCATGACATGATCATTGGGCAGGGTGATTTTTTTTGCCTGTTCCCCAAACAGAGCCTTTCCCGAAAGTAAATCCGCACGGGTGATTGCCGTCGGATAAAATGGATCCTGTGTGGTAATGCCACCGCACCCGCTGAGGCCAACCACCAGCAGGGTAATAAGAAAAAGATATATTTTTTGCAGAACGGGCATTCATATTTCCACTTCACCACATCCCACCCCTCAGATGGAATTATAGCATAATCCGGCTATTTCTTCAATTCCGACTTTATATAGGCGCGGAACCGGGCACCAAAAGGCGGCCGGCCCTGTAATAATCCCATGATATCAATTGGACCGCGCTTAAAAACGCTCATGGCATGGGAAAAAGTCCTGAAACCCTCCCGTCCGTGATAGTTACCCATGCCCGACGCCCCGCTGCCGCCAAAGGGTAAGTCTTCCTGTCCCACATGCAGCAGAAACTCATCATAGGCCACCCCGCCGGCGGTCACCTGCTGGCGGATATGGTCCCCCTGCAGCCCGCGCCCCAGAATATATAAGGCCAGCGGCCGGGGCCGGGCCGTGATATAGCGGATCACGTCCGTTATGGATTCGTAAGGTATGAGGGGCAGCAGCGGGCCAAATATCTCCTCCTGCATCAGGGTCATATCATCATGGACGTCACTCACCACATGAAGGGGCATGATGTTGTCAGCGCGGTCTGCGCTATAGGATACCGTTGTCCTGATGGTCGCGCCTTTGGCCCGGGCATCGGCGATATAGCCTTCCAGCCGCTGTTTCTGCCGGGCATTTATCAGCGATGTATAGGTGGTGGCACCCTGCTGTTCAGGATAAAATTCTTCGGCTTTGGCCACAAGCGCATCACGGAGGGCGGGTAAGCTGTCTTTTGGCACAAAGATATAATCCGGGGCGACACAAATCTGTCCTGCATTGGTCATTTTGGCATTGACGATTTTGGTGGCGGCATCTTCTATATTGTAGCCGGGCAGGATAATTGTCGGCGACTTGCCGCCCAGCTCCAGCGTTACCGGTACCAGATTTTCCGCCGCCGCTTTCATCACCCGCCGCCCGACCATACCGGACCCGGTGTAAAATATATGATCAAGCTTTTGCCGGGTGAAGGCCTCGGAAACTTCTATGCCGCCGGTAAAAACGGAGATTTCGTCAGCAGAAAAATATTTTGCGAACAGTTTCCGGGTCAGTTCCGATGTCACCGGCACATGTTCCGAAGGTTTGATCATCACCCGGTTCCCCGCCGCCAGGGCCCCCGCCAGCGGCGAAAATATCATGCCCAGCGGGAAATTCCACGGGCTGATGATCCCCACAACCCCTTTGGGCCTGTAGTCCACCCATGCCCGGCTGCCCAGAAGTCCCAGAGGAAATGTGGGGCTGCGTTTCTCTTTCTTCATCCATTTGCCCACATGACGGCGGGCATATTTCAGGGCCTGAAGCGACGGCACAATATCGGCAAACAGGGTGGTTTCCGGGGTTCGCTGGCCATAATCCTGATTAATGGCGGCAATAAAATCCTGTCTGTGGTCCAGCAGCAGGGCAATGGCCCGCCTCAGACGGTCCTCCCGAACCGTTCTGGTGACCGGTAGGCTGGACATGAAGGCTGATCTCTGCCGTTTCAGGGCCTGCGCCATATTTTGTGCAATATCCATAAATATTCCTTTAGAATTTCTGTTTTAAAAACATATGGCATAGCTTACCATGGGACAGGATACACAAAAGGGGAGGGCCTGAATATGGCGGCTTTCAAAAAATATACCACTGACATTGCCGTCATTGGCGGTGGCATTGCCGGGATCACATTGGCCCTGGAATTGCTGGAGCGCGGGGAAAAGCGTCATATCATCATTCTGGATGCTCAGGATGAACAGAGTTTTGGTGGTCTGGCCAAGGGGGCCTTTGGCGGTATGATGCTGGTGGATACACCGCTGCAAAGAAAAAGCGGCATCCGGGACAGCTGTGATCTGGCCCTGAGGGACTGGCATGCTTTTGCTGAATTTGGCCCGGGGGATCACTGGCCAAAAATCTGGGCAGAATATTATGTGGAGAATGTCACCTCACAGGTCCATGACTGGATCAGGGGGCTGGGTTTAAAATTCCTGCCGGCGGTGCAATGGGTGGAAAGAGGATTATTTCAGCCCGGCAACAGTGTGCCGCGCTATCATATTCTTTTGGGTACCGCCAGATATCTCATGGAAATATTGATCAGGCGGCTGAAGGAGAAAGACGGGTATCTGACCCTGCTGTTCAATCACCGGGTAAATAATTTAAATCTTGCGCAGGGGAAAATAACCGGGTTCGACGGCCATGATATAAAATCTGACCGGCCTTTTGTCCTTGAGGCAGAAACCACCATCATTGCCACCGGCGGTATTGGCGGTAACCTTGATAAAGTTATCCGCCATTGGCCCCGCCACTCAGGCCGTCCCCCGGACAGAATGCTCAATGGCTGTCACCCCACGGCGAACGGCCATCTGCATGATCAGGTGGAAAAGCTGGGCGGGCAGGTCACTCATCTGGATAAAATGTGGAATTATGCCGCCGGTATTGCACATTCGCAGCCGGAATTTGACAACCACGGGCTTAGTCTGGTGCCGACCCGTTCCTCGCTGTGGCTGGACCACCTGGGAAGACGCATCGGCCCACGGCCCTTGATCAGTGGTTTTGACACCTATGATCTGTGCCGGCAGGTGGCAGCGCAGGAAAAGCCGTGGAGCTGGCATGTGATGAACTGGAAAATTGCCCGCCGTGAACTGGCCATATCCGGCGCGGAGCATAACCCGGATCTGGCGGAACGGAAATTTTTCAGGCTGGTGGCCAAGCTTTTATTGGCCGATGACGGCCTGTTGCGGCGGATGGTGGCCACAAGCCGGGACTTTATTGTTGCGGATAATTTAGCTGATCTCACCGGGAAAATGAATGGCCTGACGGATAAAGACTATATATTGGCAACGGTTATGGAACAGCAGATTACCGACTATGATGCCCGGCTTGCCCGGGGCCCAAAACTGCATAATGATGACCAGATAAGGCGGTTGGCGCAGCTTAGGGCATGGGGTGGTGACAGGATCAGAACCTGTAAATTTCAACAGATACTGGACCCGAAAGCAGGACCTTTGCTTGCCATTCGCACCCATCTGATTACCCGTAAAACACTGGGCGGCATACAGACCAATCTTGATTGTGCGGTGCTGAAGGCCGACGGCAGCCAGATATCAGGTCTTTATGCCATTGGTGAAGCTGCCGGGTTCGGGGGCGGTGGGGCTTCCGGCAAGCGGTCACTGGAAGGCACTTTCCTTTCAGGCTGTATCCTGACCGCCCGCCGTGCCGCAGAAATCATTGATAATCAGGCTTAATTATGACGTAATGGATAAAAAAACTATCTATATATTTTTACATATGATATTGCATACATATAGTATGTGGATTGACGGGGAATAAACGATGTATTTTAAGGAAGCGCTGAGCCGGAAACATACAGTTGGATGCTTTTGGCTGTCACTGGGGTCTGTGGCTCTGGCGGAGTTTGCGGTGGACGGCGGGGCAGAGGCCGTTGTTTTTGACGCGCAGCATGGGTTATGGCAGTGCGACAATCTTGAAAGTGCCATTGGGCAGGTCAGAAACCATCTCATTGCGCTGGTGCGGGTGGCGGACTGCACCAGATTTGATATCAGTCAGGCGCTGGACGCGGGGGCTGAGGGCGTAATTGTCCCGCTGATAGAAACGGCGGAGCAGGCGGCTTTGGCGGTGGAATGGTCACATTATCCGCCGGGTGGCTCAAGATCCGGCGGCGGGGTGCGGCCGCTTCGGGATTTTGCCACCTACAGGGAACATGCGGACCGGACCACGGTCACCGCCCTGATGATTGAAACCCGCAGGGGGCTTGACAATGTGGCTGATATTGTCAGAACACCGGGGCTGGATATGATTTTCATCGGCACCGGTGATCTTTCCCTGTCCCTTGGGCTGAAAATGGATGATCCCGGTCTGGAAAAAGCCATTCAGGACATCAGGGATACCTGTGACGGGGCCAATATCGGCTGTGGTATTTTTACCTCTGGCATTGAACAGGCCATGAAGCGGCGGCAACAGGGGTATTGTCTGGTGGTTTTAAGTGATGATATATCCGCTAACCGGTCTATCTATAAGGGCAAATCAAATGAGTTCAGGACAGAGTGATATTATGTTAAGCAGTCAACCGCAAATGGCCCTCGACGGGGTGAGGAATCAGATAAGGTCTATCCCGCTGGAGAATATCGCAGCCCTTGCCAAAAGCGCTTTCAACAACAAGGAAATTATTCCGCTGTGGTTTGGCGAAGGCGATGTTACGACGCCGGAATTTATCGGCAGGGCCATCTATGATGCCATGCTGGCGGGAAATACTTTTTACAGTCACCAGAATGGCATCCCGGAATTCCGACAGATAATGGCAGATTATTTAACCGGGCTGAATGCTGCGCCGGTGGAAATGGCGCGAATCACCGTGACCTCTGGCGGTATGCCAGCCATTATGCTGGCGGTGCAACTGACCGTGAATGCGGGTGATAATGTTATCATCATAGACCCCGTGTGGCCCAATATCACCGGCATTGTGCAGATGGTCGGGGGGCAAACCCGTTCTGTTCGCATGGATTTGACGGACGATGGCTGGATTCTGGATGTGGAAAAAGTCGCAGCCGCCTGTGATGGGAGGACAAAAGCCATATTCTTTGCGTCCCCCGGCAATCCCACCGGTGCGGTTCTGTCCGTGGAGGTGCAGAAACAGCTTCTGGACCTTGGCCGTAAAACCGGCATCTGGATTATTTCCGATGAGGTCTATTGCCGCATGTCTTTTGACCAGATTGTTGTGCCGTCTTTTCTGGATATTTCAGAGCCGGAAGACCGGGTTCTTATTGTCAACAGTTTTTCAAAATCATGGAGCATGACCGGAAGCCGGCTCGGCTGGATTGTGCATCCGCCGTCCCTTGAGGCGACCATGGCGTTGATGGTGCAATATACCACCAGCGGGACGACGACCTACCTTCAGTATGGTGGCATGGCGGCCATCAGGGAGGGGGAGGAATTCGTTAAATTCATGACCGGTTACTGCCGGAAAGGTATGGAGATCGTCTGTGATGCTCTGGATGAAATTCCGCGCGTTACCCTGCGCCGCCGCCCCACGGCGGCCATGTATGCCTTCTTTGAGATTGACGGTATGGAGGATTCGAAACAGGCCTGCCTTGATATTCTGGAGAGTTCCAAAGTTGGTCTTGCCCCGGGATATTTTTTCGGCAAGGGGTCGGAAAAATTCCTGCGGCTGTGTTTTTGCCGTTCGCCCGAACAATTGCAGGTTGCCATGGAAAGACTGAAGGCGGCGTTAAGATAAACTACCCGTTATGCCGACATTTTACTTGCTACGTTATTCAGAGTATATTCAGATACGGCAGGATATTCAGAAAGTTACCTGTTACAAAAATCTGGACAGGTTTGATCTTGATGTGGATGACCGCGAGACGGCTATACTTGGTTATAACGGGGAAACGACTCTGGGACTGTTTGTCTGTGCCATGAATAAGCGCGGCTACCGGTTTCAGGAATATGAAAGTGCCGGATGGTTCGGCAGCACCCATACACTCAGTATTCTTAACCAGCGGGGTATCACGCTTTCCATTGAAATGGAAGAAGTGGAAGCGGTGAAGAATAAGGAAATGCTTGTCGGGGTGCTTGTCAAAGATGCCACAAGCGAGACAAAACTGACCCTAGACGGCTGGCAGGATTATGCCGGACGATTAACCGGAAGAAGGTCGTATTAGGGGAATTAAATTTTAGTCTCCAGTTCCAACCGCAATTTATCCACGATGTTATAAATCACCATCAGTTCCTTAATGGTTTTTTCGATGCGGGTAATGTCTGTCAGGTCGGAGAAGATATGGCCACCTTCAAAGCTGTTTCCATCCTTTTTGAGGGCCAGTAACAGCCGTCCCCTGTCGAAAGCCAGTTGCAGGTTGCCGGAGCCGACCACGGCATTTAAATCACGGATGCGTTCCATGAAGGCGGGGGTCAGCAGGTAGCGACTTTCCACCTGATCGGTGCCGTAAACCTCGAACAGTTTTTCAAACTGCGGGTCTTCCAGCTTGATGCGCTCGCCGATTTTACCGAATTTGGCGAAGAAATTACCCAGCCTTGTGTGGTCCCGGGTGATGATGGTGGTGCCGGTGAAATTCTTGTGAAAATCAAATTCACAGAGCAGACCGCGAAAAACCGTGGTGCGCCGTGTGCGGCCTTTGCTGTCGCGGGTTCTTTTGATCAGTCTGGCCTCAAACAGGTTGAAATCAACCCCGCGCACATCCCCCTCTATCTGGTCTTCCAACTTGCTTTCATGATAGGAGGGGATCAGGTCAAGCTCCCCCAGACGTGTGAGGGATACGCCACTTGGTTTCAAGTGATAATTCAGGCCAAGAAAGCGGCACAGGCTGGTCATGGTGCGGACCTTGGCATTTTCCTGCATACGGGCAAGGGGGCGAAAAGCGAGATAGCCAATACCCGCCACCGCCATGGCAACAACAATTAATATATCCGGTTTCATGCCCGTCATGACAATCAGCACAAAGGCGATGGTCAGGCCCACCGATACCGCCGCCCCGGTAATCAGATAAAATCTGCGCAGCATGGCCGGGCGTTCTTGCTCCAGAGCCGCCAGCTCGCCTTTCAGGTCGCGCTCGTAAAAACCCTGAAAACTTTCCATTGTAGGACTATCAGTATGGGCTTTTTCGCCCCAGGGGGAAGGATGGCTCATTCGTCAGCTCAGATAGTCGGAGGCGTCAACGGGCTTCTTCTCCACCTCTGCCATTTCAAAATAAGGCATGGCAGTAATATTGGCTATGTTCGCAATGATATTTCCGGGGAAAATCTGCACAGCGTTATTGAGCGACGTCACAGACGAATTATAGAAGCGACGCGCCGCCGAGATATGGCCTTCCACTTCCTCGAAGGTTTCCTGCGCCCGGATCATATTCTGATTGGCTTTCAGGTCGGGATAATTCTCCGCCACAGCAAAAAACTGCATCATTGCCGATTGTAGCCCGCTTTCGGCTTTGAGATGCCCTGAAACCTCATCCACATTACCCCGGTCATAGCTTTTACCGGCAAGGCTGCGCATTTCAGTAACTTTTGCCAGAACCTCTTTTTCATGATCCATGAATTTTTTGGCTATTTTCAGGATATTGGGCAGCAGGTCATGGCGTTTCTTCAACTGCACATCAATGGAGGACAGGGCCTCCAACGCCCCGTTCCTTTTGCCGACCAGCGACACATACCAGAAGTAGCCTATGGCGAGAATACCGCCCATAACGGCTAAAAATATCATGACAAATCCCCTTAATTGGTTTCAACAGCCTTGAGTCTGCCGGATTATTCCGGGCTTTGCAAATGGACAGGGCCGGACTGAATCCACCCCGGTCCTGACGGCCACCCCTGAAAGCGGGTTATTTAAAGATGCCACCCAATTTTTTCTTCACGCCGTCCACGGTGTTTTTCAGCATATCCTTGGTGATGATTTTGCCGAGGCCTTTGTTAATCGCGCCGAAAACTTTGGACCCGACTTCACCGGCGGAGGCGGCTTTTTCTTCTGTGCCAATATCTGTCAGGTGAATATCCGGCAGGGGCAAGGCAACCCCCTTTCCCCCCAACAGGTCCGACGCCAGCTTTACCCGGGTGCCGGTAATATAGATATGCTCAACAATGAATTTCGCCTCACTGTCGGATTCAGAGGCCTCCAGACCAAGGCTTTTGGTATAGGCTTCTATATTGTTCTGAATTTTTTTGATATTGTTGCCTTTGGTGCCAATTTCATAGATCAGATCGGCACCGGTAATGCGGATTTCCTTAATTCGGATGACATCCCCCAGCAGGGAATCCAGATCAATTTTCACACCCACATCGTTCAGCTTAAAAGCATAATCAGATTTAAATCCAGTGGGATTGCCCACGCTCAGGCCGCTCAGGCCTGCTGTGCCACCCATTAATGACACGTTGACCTTATCAAGGGTGACATCTGCCCCCGTGGCCTTCGGCGCATATTCCAGCACCGCTTCCCGGATGATCGATCCGGACTGTGAGGCACCATAAAATGTCACGCCGACAATGATGACGAGAACAACCGCTATACCGATAAAGATTTTTTTCATGACTTGAATCCCTGTTGCATATGAGACATGGCAGCAAGTTTCCCCGATTGGGTCCTTTAATGCAACCGTTATTTACTGCGTCCGGTTATCTTTTCAACGCTGCGCAATGTTCCAAGCCCCAGCAACGCCAATACCAGTTCCATCATATTGTCGGTCGCAATCTCCGGTGCGATCACCTCAAGACCCATGAGGACGATTATCCATTCAAACAAAGGATGGAGAAGAAAAGCCCACAGAAAGCCCAGCCCGCAAACCCAGCCGATGAAAGGCCGCCACCCGGCGACAAAAAGTGAACGGTGAGACGCTTCTATCCGGTTAATTTCAGCCTGGAGAATCTGTGGTTTCTGGCGGATTTTTTCCATGAGAATGGCAGCCTGCGCCCGTTCCTCATCACTGGTGAAAAGCTGATCAACCACATTGCCTAATGCGGAAACCGCATCAACGGCCGGCCCGCCAAATATTTTCGAGAATAACCCCATGCTAAAACTCCCTGTAATGCGTGCCGTCAAAGATCAGGCACTGATTTCTGTTATGGTCGGGGTGGTAAGAACAATGAACCCATCCGCTGCCCGGATCATCCGGATGATGGAATTCCAGGATCAGTTGATCAAAGGTGAGATTGGTCTTGATCCAGTCTGCCAGCGCCCGGTTGGCAATGGTCGGAATTTTAAAATCTGCGGCATGACCGGAAAGATGCTGAGACGTGGGCTTTGACCCCGCCAGCCGGTTCACCTCTGGCGACCGGTAGGCACTGGACGGGCTGTAGGGAATGTTGAAATGTTGCCGTACCGGTTCCAGAATACAGATGGCAAGCCGCGTCAGGTTGTAAACTTCCTGTGGACCGGGGGCATTGCTGATTCCATGACGCAGAGCTATGGCGCTTCGGCTTAATTCATTAAGATTGAAATGTGCGGTCAACATTTTCCTATCCATTCCTATCACCAGAAGAAGGCAAAGCCCAATAAAGGTTTAAGGAGGCCTGAAGTCGGTCTTTTGCCCAGCCTTTTCTGTGGCCCCATTTCCGGTCAACGGCCATGAGGGACATCTCATCAATAATAATATCCAGCACGGGTCCTGCCTGGAATCCTGCGATCGTCATGCGGTCTATCCAGTGGCTGTAATGATCTTTGATTTTGATTTCATATTCACTTTCAGGCTGGTGGCCATGGCGGCTGGTCTGTACCACCACATCATTAAAGCATGCTATTCGCACCTGGGTGCCGTCGGTGATGGTCTGCACCGCGCGTCTGATACGCCGGAAGGCCTGTATTTGCTCATCATTGAGGATATTCATGTTTTTAAGCCTCACAAGGGGATCCGGCCTTAATCTGGCAATGGTTTCTTTTGTCGGACCAGAGGAGGGTTTTTGCAGAAGGGATTTCCGGGAAGCGGTTTTCTTCCGGGACAGTGATTTTCCCAAATGGCGATGCAGACGATTTCTCCTGCGGATTTCGCGAATTTTTTTAAACGACCTTGCCCCGTTCCTGTCCGCCTCGCTGTCACGGCACTTGATTTCCTGTATCACTGCTTCATTTAAACAATTAACCATAATTCAACGTCCTTCCAGAGTTTATGCCACCGGCGAATCTATTTGCCTATAATAGGGATGAATAAGAACAAATCAAGAACATTCAGTGAGAAATATATCTTAATTTCAATTTATAAGTGTGAAAACTTTCCGTTCTGTCTTAAAACACACCTTGACCTTTCGCTGGCAAAGGGGGACAATCGACCATAAACCATAAGGAAATCAGGCAGGAGATCAGGGGATGGGTGTTTTATCCTACGCGGGCGGGTTGGGATTAATATCACTGACCGTTTATATCATGGTAATCGGCCGGGACCTGCTGGTTCCCTTTATGATCAGTATTGCCATATGGTATCTGATTAATATCCTGTCCGACTATTAT
The DNA here is from genome assembly GCA_002401545.1 of Alphaproteobacteria bacterium. Lineage (GTDB taxonomy): Bacteria > Pseudomonadota > Alphaproteobacteria > Sphingomonadales > Emcibacteraceae > Paremcibacter. The sequence goes on along the minus strand of NVTJ01000046.1, from coordinate 5,112 downwards.
CATAAATTCACCCTTGGCAAATGGCAGCTTCCCAGGTGGGCGAGCTATACCGCATCTTTGCTGACCATAATTCTTGTGCTTAATTTTCTGATTGGCATGATCAGCAGCAATATTAACGAGGTGAAGGACGTCGCCCCGCTCTATCAGGAAAATTTTACCAAACTGACCGCAAAGATATTTAATATATTTGGCATTGATAAAGAACCGAACCTTGCGCAGGTGATCAACCAGATAAACCTGGGTCCGTTCATCACCAATCTTGCCGGCACGCTGGCCTCGCTTGCGGGCAGTGCCAGTTTGATCATGATCTATGTCCTGTTTTTAATGCTGGAGCAGAAATATTTTGATGTCAAACTAGCCCGTCTGCTGGAAGGGTCCGAGCACAGGGAAACCGTTTTTACCATCCTTGATCATATTTCCAGGAACATTAAAACCTATATTGGGGTCAAGACTTTTGTCAGTGCGCTGACCGGGGGGGCCTGTTATATTGTGTTGGTGACGGTGGGGGTTAATAATGCCAGTTTCTGGGCATTTTTTATCTTCTTGCTCAATTTCATTCCGACGGTGGGGTCCATGCTGGCGGTTTTGTTCCCGTCTTTGCTCAGCCTTGTGCAGTTTGATACTTTTACCCCCTTCTTCATTGTCATTGCCTCACTGGTGGTCATTCAGATGACAATCGGTAATATTCTTGAACCGAAACTGATGGGCAACAGCCTGAATTTAAGCCCGCTGGTGGTCATGCTGTCTCTGGCTCTTTGGGGCAGTATATGGGGCATCGCGGGCATGTTCCTGAGTGTTCCCTTCACTGTGATCCTGATGATCATCTTCTCCCAGTTCCCCAAAACCAAACCCATCGCCATCATGCTGTCCCAGGACGGCAATATAAGGCCACGCGATAGTATTATGGTGGAGGATTAGATACTTTCAATAACCAGGAAAAAATGGTCTACCTTCTCACCGTCACTGCTGAAGGGAAACAGTCCGACAATATATTTATTGAATTCACGGCCTTTAAAGGGCGCTTTCATGCGGAAAAACTTCACCAATTGTTCTTTCGCCATATGATCATAAAGATATAAGCGGTCTTCGAGCTCATCGCCGGAAAAATAATCATGGCGATAAGACCCGGAAGCTTCTATGGATAACAGATATCTGATCCGTTCCCCGACCAATGTTACAAAGATATCAAATTCCGGGGCGGAATAATCCAGTCTGGTAATGGCGATATTGGGCAGCAATGCCGAAACTTTCGCCGGATCAAAATCTGACTTCAGAGCAAATTTCCTTTTGCCGCACAAGAGCCGCCAATATTTATAAAAAAGATGTGCCGGATGATCTGTCGGCACCTCCTCAAAGGTCAAGGGGTCATCGAATGATTTTGACTTTGGCTTCCACATATCAAATTTCTAAATTTTTCCCAGATGCTGATACTGTATCATACCGGATGTGAAAGTTATAACTGAATAATTATATGGTTTCGCCGAACAACTCCCGTCCGATCAACATGCGGCGAATTTCACTGGTGCCGGCGCCGATCTCATATAGTTTTGCATCGCGCAACAGACGGCCCGTGGGAAATTCGTTGATATAACCGTTGCCGCCAAGGGCCTGTATCGCCTGCAATGCCATCTGGGTGGCCTTCTCCGCAGAATAGAGAATGCATCCGGCCGAATCCTTGCGTGTGGTTTCTCCCCGGTCGCAAGCCGAGGCCACCGCATAGACATAGGCGCGGCAGGCGGCAAGCTCCGTATACATATCTGCGATCTTGCCCTGCATAAGCTGGAACTCGCCGATGCTCTGGCCGAACTGCTTGCGGTCATGGATATAGGGCAGCACCACATCAAGGCAGGCCTGCATGATGCCCACCGGACCACCGGACAGCACAACCCGTTCGTAATCAAGGCCGCTCATCAGCACCCTCACCCCGCCATCAAGCTTTCCAAGGATATTCTCTTCCGGTACTTCACAATCCTGAAACACAAGTTCACAGGTATTGGAGCCGCGCATACCCAGCTTGTCCAGCTTCTGTGCTGTGGAAAATCCTTTGAATGTCTTTTCAATGAGAAAGGCGGTGACACCTTTTGGTCCGGCGGCGATATCAGTCTTGGCATAAACCACCAGAGTATCCGCATCCGGGCCGTTGGTGATCCACATTTTTGTGCCGTTGAGGATATATCTGTCGCCCTGTTTTTTGGCGCGCAGCTTCATGCTGACAACATCGGAACCGGCCCCGGCCTCACTCATGGCCAGCGCACCCACATGTTCGCCCGTGACAAGTTTTGGCAGATACTTGCTCTTTTGTTCTGCGCTGCCATTACGGCTGATCTGATTGACACAAAGATTGGAATGGGCACCGTAGCTCAGGCCGACACTGGCTGAAGCCCGGGAGATTTCCTCCATGCAGATGGTATGGGCGAGATAACCCATTTTCACCCCGCCATAGTCTTCATCCACCGTCACGCCCAAAATGCCCAGATCACCCATTTTGCGCCAAAACCCTTCGGGAAATGTATTGCTGGCATCAATTTCTTCGGCCAGCGGAGCCAGTTCCTTTGCCGCGAAGCTGGCCACTGAATCCCGCAGCATGTCAATGTCTTCGCCCAGATTAAAATTCAATGTCGGATAGGAAACCATCATCTTGATCCTTTGTTATTATGAAGGGCAACCGCCACCTTGGAGGCAGGCACACGGCCCAGAAAATCTGAAATATACCAGGCGGCGTCAATTATTTTGTCAAGGTCAACCCCTGTTTCAATACCCAGGCCGTTGAGCATGTAAAGCACATCTTCGGTCGCCACATTGCCCGATGCGCCAGCCGCGTAAGGACAGCCGCCAAGACCCGCGACCGAACTGTCGATTACTGAAATGCCCATCTCCAGCCCGGCGAGGATATTGGCCAGCGCCTGCCCGTAAGTATCATGACAATGGAGGGCCAGTTTTTCCACGGGTGCCTGTTCCATGACGATGTTTAACATATCCCGGATATCTTTTGGTGTGCCGCCCCCGATAGTATCGCCCAGCGAAATTTCATAGCAGCCCATATCAAGCATCTTGAAGGCCACATCCGCCACGACCCCCGGGTCAATTTTACCTTCGTAAGGGCAGCCCAGCACACAGGAAACATAGCCGCGAACGGCGATATTCTCTTGGGAAGCCCTATCCATGACGGGCTTGAAACGTTCCAGACTTTCGGCAATTGAACAGTTTATATTTTTTTGGCTAAAGCTTTCCGATGCGGCTCCGAAGATGGCAATTTCTGTTACCCCGGTTTCCAGTGCCGCTTCCAGCCCTTTTAAGTTGGGGGTCAGCACCGGGTAATCCACGCCTGTTTTGCGGGTGATCTCCGTCATGACCTGAGCCGCGTCGGCCATTTGTGGCACCCATTTGGGGGAGACGAAACTTGTGGCCTCAATCTTGGTAAGACCCGCCGCCGCCAAACGCTCGATCAGCTTCACCTTGACCTCTGCCGGAACCATTTTCGGCTCATTCTGCAGACCGTCCCGGGGGCCGACCTCATAGAGGCGGATAGTGGAAGGCGTTGTCATTCCTCATCCCCGATGATATGGATAAGAATTTCGCCGTCAGTGACCTGATCACCGGCGGCAAGGGTCAAACCCTCAACCATGCCACTGATCTGCGCCTTGATGGTATGTTCCATTTTCATGGCCTCAAGTATCATCAGTGGCTGGCCCTGCGCCACAATATCACCGTCTTTCACCATGACCTGTGTCACTTTGCCCGGCATGGGGGTGGTGATAACGCCGTTGCCGCCATCCTCATCCTCGCCCTCTGCCCCGGGCAGATAATGATGTAAATGGCTCACCGTGGCACCATGGAAGATGGTAAAATCCTGCCCGTTCTGAATGACCTGTGCGGAAACTTTATGGCCACCGATCATAATATCAAGATGGGTGCCGTCATGGCGGATGATCTGAACCGCCCGTTCTTCCCCTTCAATGGACAGCAGAAAATCATTTTCCCGGTAGGTGACCGAAATCTCCCGCATATCATCGTGATCAATAAAGGTCAGGGTTGTTTTCAGGTTCAAATTCATGCGCCAGCCATCGCTGAAATCCCACGGGTCATTCCTGGTATTCCGGGGTCCGGTCCTGTGGGGGGCAAGCTCCGCCATGGTTGCCAGACTGAGAATATTATGATCTGCCCGCTTGTCCTCCGGCATCAGGTCTGCCTTATGCCGTTCAATGAAGCCCGTATCCAGATCAGCCTTGCTGAAGGCCGGATGGCGGATAATATTGCTTAAAAATTCCAGATTGCATTTAAGCCCGGCCACAGCCGTAGCTTCCAGTGCCTTGCTCATCTGGCGCAGGGCACCGGCCCGGTCCCGGTCCCAGACAATCAGCTTGGCAATCATCGGGTCGTAATAAATGCTCACTTCGTCACCGGCCTCAACCCCCGTATCAAGGCGGAAATGCGTATTCTGTTGGGGCCCTGAAAAATGACTGATCTTCCCGGTCTGGGGCATGAAATTATTTTCCGGGTCTTCCGCATAAAGCCGCACCTCGAAAGCATGACCGATGAGCGGGATTTCATCCTGTGCGAGCGGCAGTCTTTCTCCCGCCGCAATGCGCAATTGCCATTCCACAAGGTCCTGTCCGGTAATCAGTTCGGTCACCGGATGCTCCACCTGAAGTCTGGTATTCATTTCCATGAAATAGAAGGGGGCATCATCCAGTCCCTTTTCCACATCAACAATAAATTCGATCGTTCCTGCACCGCAGTAACCGATAGCCTTTGCTGCCTTGACGGCCGCATCGCCCATGGCCTTGCGCATGTCTTCTGACAGGCCGGGGGCAGGGGCCTCCTCCACCACTTTCTGATGACGCCGTTGCAGGGAACAATCCCGCTCATAGAGATAAACCGCGTCACCAAAGCTGTCGCCAAAGACCTGTACTTCAATATGGCGCGGCTTGGTGAGATATTTTTCAATCAGCACATGTGCGTTGCCGAAAGAGGCCGCAGCCTCCCGCTGACAGCTTTCCAGGGATGAGATAAAGTCACCTGACTTTTCCACCAGCCGCATACCTTTACCGCCACCGCCCGCCACCGCCTTTATCAGAACCGGATAGCCAATCTGGTCGGCTTGCTTCTGCA
>NVTJ01000045.1 GCA_002401545.1 Alphaproteobacteria bacterium | reverse complement strand
TAACAATGGTCGGCAGTTCCGCAATGCCCTTGGCGCCGTACGGTCCTTCTTCGCAGTCACTTTCGATGAAATGCATTTCAATGTCAGGCATTTCCGGCGCGGTGGGTACTTTATAATCCCGGAAATTGGGATTGAGCAAACGGCCTTCTTCAAATATCATTTCTTCCGTCAGGGCAAAACCAAGTCCAAAGGCCAGACCGCCTTCCATCTGGGCTTCCAGCCCCATGCGGTTGATGACCCGGCCCACATCCTGCGCCATGGTGACTTTTTCCACCTTCACTTCGCCGGTCAGGGTATCCACCACCACTTCGGCAATATGCACCGCGTGGGAATAGGCCGCCGAATGGTCGGAAATATGATCTTTTCCTTCCGGTTCGCTGTTAGGCTCGTAATAATCGCTAACCACGACCATATCCGGTTCCGGCTGAAAATGCATCTGTCGCAGCATCTTGTCCAGCCGGATGACGACCGCCCCGTCCGCATCCTGCACCACATAGCCGCCGCGCAGGTCCAGTTCTTCCGCCGTCACATTGGCCTGTTTCGAGGCCGCCGCCAGAATCTGCTTCTTGGCCTTGATCGCCGCGCGCCGCGCCCCGTTCCCGGCAATGAAAGTAGTGCGGGAGGCATGAACCCCCACATCCCACGGCCCAAGGTCACTGTCATTATTGACCAGATTTACATGTTCAGGCGGCACACCAAGTTCTTCGGCGACAATCTGAGAGATCACCGCATCAATGCCCTGTCCAATTTCGGAGGCGCCCGTAATAATGGTCACCCTTGCGTAATCATCCATTTTCAGGATTGTGCCGCAACCGTCAGATTTATGAATCTTGGCACCGCCCGCATTATGGATCGAGCTTGCCAGGCCGATGCCGCGCTTGTAACGGCCCGGCGTGTCACGCTCGGCGGTATATTCATTGAGCTTTGTCACATAACTGCAAGCCTCTGCCGCCGTGGTCAGACATTCGGCAAAAACACATTCCCGGAGATATGATTTCTGCGGCGTGACTTCACCAGACTTCTGCGCATTTTTCAGGCGGAACTCGATCGGGTCCATATCCAGCCGTTCCGCCAGCATATCCATATGCTGGGCGGTGGCATAGGTCATCTGTACATTGCCGTAACCGCGAAAAGACCCGGCATAGGCATTATTGGTATAGACCGCCTGTCCCTTGAAGTCGATCACCGGAAGGCGGTAATGGCCGGATGTTGTCCGCATCATGATCACCGGAACCGTTGGCCCCCATGAGGTATAGGCGCCGTTATCCATCATCACATCCGCCGCCCGGAAAGTGAGGATACCGTCTTTGGTGCAGCCCGAACGCAAATGTATGGCCGCAGGCTGTCTGGTGGGGCTATTGATAAATTCTTCTTCCCGATCGAAAAGTATTTTCACCGGCCGCCCGGTTTTCTGGGCAAGGATCGCCGCCACCGGCTCGTAAGGATAAACATCCAGCTTCGCGCCAAATGATCCGCCGGTTGGCGGCTGTATAACCCGGATATCACCGGGGTCAATGCCCAGGGCCGGGGCCAGATCCATCTTGTAATTATAGGGATACTGGGTCTGTGAATAAATGGTCAGTTTACCATTATGGTCAAAGTCGGCAATAGCGCAGCTGGTTCCCATACAGCAATGGGTCACATAATGCACGTTGAAGACATCATCAAGAATGATGTCGGACTTTGCTTCGGCTTCGGCCATATCCCCTGCTTTAAATTCAAACCTCAGGCTTTTATTGTCCGGGAAACGTTCCTGTATCACAGGGGCACCCTCTTTCAGAGCGTCTTCCACGGTGAAAACACCGGGCAGGTCTTTATAAGTGACCTTGATCAGCTTTATGGCCTCTGCGGCAATGGCTTCGCTTTCTGCCGCAACCGCCGCCACCTCATCCCGCTCGCAGCGGACTTTATCCTTCAGGGGCGCATTGTCCTTGACAAAACCCAGTCTCAGATCAGGCGTATCCTGTGCCGTGATCACCAGATGAACCCCGGGGAGCTTTGAAGCCTCACTGGTATCTATGCTCACAATCTCCGCGTGGGGTCGGCCTGCGTGCAGTATCTTGCCGTAGAGCATCTGGGGCAAAACCATATCATTGATATAGCGGGTCTTGCCGATGGCCTTGGCGGGGGCATCGGGTTTCTTGATTCGCTTGCCAATAAGGGTGGTTTTTTCAATATGTTGAAAAGCAACTTGTTCACTCATGAGTTTATCCTCAGCATTAAATTTTTAGGCCAACGACAGAAGCAACCGCGTCCAGCACCTTGGTATAGCCCGTACAGCGACAGACATTGCCTTCAAGTCCCCGCTTCATCTCCTCGCGGCTCAGGTCGGGGTTTTTCTTCACCAGATTATTGGCCTGAATAATCATGCCCGGCATACAGAACCCGCATTGCACCGCCCCGTGATCCACAAAGGCCTGCTGCATGGGATGGAGGGCATTGCCCTTGCCCAGGCCCTCGATGGTCATGACCTCGCGGCCTTGCAAATCCACCGCCATCATCAGGCAGCTGTTGATCGTAGTGCCGTCCACTTCGATGGTACAGGCTCCGCATTCACCCTCACCACAGGCATATTTTGTGCCCTTCAAATCCAGGCTTTCGCGCAGCAGGGCAAGCACCGTCATATGCACGGGAACCTCGATGTTGACAGGTCTGCCATTCAGGATGAATTCTAGTTCAGTTTTGACAGACATTGTTCAAAAGCTCCTCTGTGAATATACCGATCAGGTGGTTGCGGTACCATGTGGTTGCGCGAATATCGTCGATAGGACGGGCATCCTGCCAGGCGGCAACCACGGCGGCCTGTATGACATCATCATTCAGAGTTTTGCCTTCCAGCGCTTGTTCAGTTGCCGCGGCACGCAGGGGCGTTGGACCAACCGCCCCGAAGGCCACCCGCACATTTTCAAATTTACCGTCATTATAATCACCGCCGATGCCAACCGTTACCGTGGATATTTCCAGAGCCGGACGGGGGCCGGATTTACGGAACTGCCCGACAAAATCCACAGACGGTTTGTCAAACACCACGGCGGTCAATAACTCATTATCAAGGCGAATGGTTTTGCCGGGGGCTTTAAAGAAGTGATTTAAAGGCTCCCGCCGGATTTCCATCTTGCCCTCTTTCCATCTGGCCAGTTCCACCGACGCGCCCAATACCAGAAGCGGAATGATCATGTCACCCGCCGGAGAGGCGTTACAGATATTGCCGCCGATGGTGGCCGCATTGCGAATTTGGTCACTGGCAAAACAATTGGCCGTATCACATAAGATAGGGGCGCATTCCGCGATAATATCATTATGCCATATTTCAGACACCGTAGCCAAACAGCCAATTCTGATTTCCCCTTCTTCAAGAGAAATACCTTTAAGTTCCTGCACCCGCTGAATATTCATCAGGGTCGCCTCGTAACGGCGCTTACCCTCATTGATCTGCGGGGTCAGGTCCGTACCACCGGCCACAATGGTCACGCCGCCGCCGCTCAGGACTTTGACAGCCTCTGCCAGTTTCGTTGGCGCAATATATTTTTCAATTTCTGACATTATTTATGCTCTGGTTAAAAACGAATAGGTTCCTGGTAAGTACCGTAAACTTCGACCAGTTTTTTGGTGATCTCACCCACAGTGGCATAAGCCTTCACTGCTTCCACAATGGCGGGCATGACATTTCGGTCAGCCTCTGCGTCAGCCTTGACCTGTGCCAATGTGCGGTCCACTTCGGCCTGATCACGCGCGGCCTTGACCGCATTCAGATTCTCGACCTGTTGGTCGGCATCGCGGGTATCGTAGGGGTGGAATTCGACCTCATTCTCTTCCTCGTCTGTCTGGTAACAATTGACGCCGACTTTCGGAAAAGCACCGGACTGAATATCTTTCTGCATCTCATAGGCCTGTGCCGACACCTTGGACTGTATCGTGCCTTCTTCGACCATTTTGACGATGCCGCCTTCGGCCTCAACCTCGGCCATGGTTTCTTCCATTTTCTTGCGCATGTTATTGGTCATGGTTTCCACATAATAAGACCCCGCCAGCGGGTCAACCGTTTCGCACATGCCCATTTCCTCGATCAGCATCTGCATGGTGCGCAGTGAAATACGCTGGGCATATTCGGAGGGAATGGTATAGGCCTCATCATAACAGCATAGCGCCATGGTCTGGGCACCGGACAGGGCGCTGATCAGGGCATAATAGGCCCCGCGCACGATATTATTTTCCGGCTGTTCGATGGTCAAACCACCACCGCCGCCCGCGGCAATCATCCTCAGCCACATGGATTTGGGGTCTTTGGCGCCATACTCTTCCTTGATGATTTTAGCCCACAGACCACGACCCGCACGGAATTTGGCCACCTGCTCAAACAGATTACCGAAAATATTGAAATTATAACTGAGCCGTCCGGCAAATTCATCAATATGAAGACCACGCTTCAACATGTCATCGGCGTAAGCCTTGGCGATGCAAAAAGCGTAAGCCATTTCCTGTTCCGGTGTCGCCCCGCTTTCGCGGATATGATAGCCACAAACGCTGACCGGACTGTATTTCGGGGCATTTTTAGCACAATATTCAATGGTGTCCCCCACCAGTTTGATGGAAGGCTCCACCGGGAAAATCCACGTGCCGCGCCCGATAAACTCTTTCAGAATATCATTCTGGGCCGTCCCCCGCAATTTTGCCACGTCATAACCGCGCTTTTCCGCCATGGCCAGATACATGGCAATAAGGATCGCCGCCGAGCCGTTGATGGTCAGGGATACGGTAATTTTTTCCAGATCAATTCCGTCAAAGGCAATCTCGAAATCTCTGAGCGTATCCACCGCCATACCCACCCGGCCCACTTCGCCCTCGGCCATGGAATCGTCCGTATCCAACCCGGTCTGGGTCGGCAGGTCGAAGGCCACATTGAGGCCGGTTTGACCATTTTCGATCAGATAATGAAAGCGTTCATTGGTGTCCTTGGCATTGGCAAAGCCGGTATATTGACGCATGGTCCAGGGCCGCTTGCGGTACATTTCCTTATGAATACCACGGGTGAAAGGATACTGACCCGGAAGACCGACCATCTCCACCCCGCCGGAGCTGTCCACATCTTCCTGGGTGTAGAGGGCCTTAACCTCAATACCGGATTCATTTATGATTTTATCTTCACTCATGTATAATCTCTCTATGCCAGTTGCCGGTAACGGCTCTTGATGTAATCAATAATATCATCAAAGTGACTGCCCGTGGGGAAGATGGCGTCCAGCCCCATGCCTTTAAGTTGTTCGTGATCCTTTGTCGGCACATTGCCGCCGATGATCCACAGCTTGTCTTCCAGATCATATTCTTTCAGCAGCGGTTTCAGTTTCTGGCAGAAAGGAATATGGGACCCGGCCATGCTCGACAGGCCGATCACATCCACATTGCTTTCTGATGCCGCCTCGGCAATCTGGCGCGGGGTTTTGCGCAGTCCGGTATAGATCACCTCAAAGCCCGCCTCCATCATGGCGCGGACAACAACTTTTGCCCCGTGATCATGACCATCAAGGCCGGGCTTGCCCATAAGAACGCGTATTTTATTCTCACTCATGAACTTAATCCCTTGGCTATAGTGAGTTTCAATATTTCGCTGGTGCCGCCACCGATCAAGGTGAAACGCACATCACGCAGGAATCTCTGCACCGGATATTCCATGGCAAAGCCGTAGGATGCCAAAACCCGCGCCGCCTTGTCACAGATGGATGCTGCGGCTTCGGTGGCAAAGAGTTTCGCCATGGCCGCCTGTTGCAGATGGGGCCGGCCCGTGGTTTTCAGCCAGGCGGCATAGTGGACGATATGGGTCGCGGCCTCAAGATCGGTGGCCATTTCAGCAAGCTTCAACTGGATCGCCTGAAAGCGGTTGATGGGCTTGCCAAACTGCTGGCGCTCGGCGGCATATTTCACCGCTTCGTCCAAGGCGGCCTGAGCCACGCCAAGGCCCATGGCCCCGGTGATAATGCGGATTTCTGCCAATACGGTTTTCAGATGCTGGCCACCGTCACCATATTCTTTGCTGAGACGGTGGCTGTCGGGGATAAAGCAATCCTGAAAAGCCACTTCCGAGGTCGGCAGGGCCCATACCCCCATCTTGTCAATGGCACGGCCCACATGCAGGCCTTTAAAATCTTTCTCCACCAGAAATATGGTCAGGGCGTTGTCCGGCCCGGCCTTGGCAAAGACGGTGAAGAAGTCGGCCATGGGTGCCGCCGTCACCCACATTTTCTGGCCGTTCATGATATAGCCGCCATCAACCTTTTTGGCGTTGGTGGCGATGCTTTTCAGATCACTGCCCGCATTAGGTTCGGTCATACAGATGGCCCCGATTTTCTCACCCTTTAGGGCGGGCTTGAACAGCCGGTCCCTAATATCGTCATTCCCCAGCAGATGCAGGAAATTGGTGCCCATAAGCGACTGCATGGCCACACATCCCGCCAAGGACATGGAGCCACGGGACACTTCCCGCAGGGCTAAACATAAAGCCAGAATATCCATATTGCTGCCGCCCACATCTTCCGGGTAACGCATACCGAAAAAGCCCAGATCGCCCAGTTCATGAAACAGCTCAAAAGGATATTCATGCGCCTCGTCAATGGCTTCGGCTTGTGGCATAATGCGTTCGTCACAAAACCGGGCAAAGGTTTCCTTGATCAGGCGGTGATCTTCTGACAGTTCAAAATCCATGAGGTCTACTCCGCCACATAGCCGTAAAGTTCGGCGGCTTTTTCAGCGGAAATAATTTCATCGCGGATTTCACGGGCAATCGTCGCCCGGTCCCGCTCGCTGGCCCGGCCATATCCGCCACCACCACCGGCGATCTGGTAATATATGGTACCTTTGGGTACATTCTCGATCAGGTCTTTGTTGTTGGGAATAACTTGCTTGCCGTCAGGATAGGTCATACGGATCAGGTTGAGATTGCCGCCGCCGCCGCCAAACAGACCAAAGGAGCCTTCAAAGTCGCCATCGCCAAAGGTGACGATCTGGGTATCTTCGGAACCGATTTCATAAATGGTTTCGGTGCCAAGTCCGCCGCGCCATTTTCCGGCCCCGGCACTGTCCGTATAATATTCATGCTTGATGAGGGTGTGGGGTGTCTGCTGTTCAAACATTTCATAATCCTGATCCAATATGCCGCCGGACGCGTCAATCATGCCGATATGATCGTAACCGTCGGTGCCGTCCATGGCCCCGGACCCGCCTTTCATGCCCATGAAGAAAATATCCACATAATCGTCGTCTTTTTCCGCATCTTTGCCCGTGGACAGGGAGCAGAGCAGGTTATTCCACCCCGCCGTCACTTTATTAGGCATCACCGGCGACAAGGCCCGGATGATGGCGTCCGCATTGGGCGGGCAGAGATGATTGCCGAATGTGGTGGCTTTCGGATAAGAGGCATTGAGAATCTTGCCTTCCGGTATCAGGATTTCGATGGGTTCGACCATACCCTGATTATGGGGAATGTCGGGATTGACCATCTGCAAAAATGTCAGGATAGTTGCCGATGCACTGGAGGTATAGGTGCCGTTGACAAAGCCGTCGGTCTGGGCGTCCGTATCTTCGTAGTCAAAGGTGATCTTTTCATCCTCGACCGTGATTTCTACCCGGATGGTAAATTCGCTGCCTTCGTGGCGGCCATCGTAAAAGACCTTGCCTTCACCTTTGTAAACCCCGTTAGGAACTTTACGGATTTCCGCCTGCATCATCTTTTTAGTGGCCTCAAATAATGCCACTTTGTGATCCTGATAGCTTTTAACGCCGTATTTCCCGATCAGGTCCAGCATGCGCCGCGCGCCAATGACACAGGCGCCCATCTGGGCTTTCATATCATGCTGCACAATGTCAAAACGGATATTGGCAAAGATCAGGTTCCAGATGTCCTTGCGCAATTTGCCGCCTTCGACCACTTTGATCGGCGGAATACGCAGGGCTTCCTGCCAGACCTCGGTGGCGTTGGGGTTATAGCCGCCGGCCACATTGCCGCCAATATCGGCCTGATGGCCCTTGACCGCAGACCATGCCACAAGTTCACCCTCGAAAAAAATCGGCTTGTAGACCGCCACATCATTATTCTGATTGCCCATGGAAAAGACATCATTATGGAAAAATACATCGCCTTCATTAATGTCACCGTCGTAATATTCAATGATATATTTACACACCGGGGCCAGAGAAAAAGCCAATATGGGCAGATTTTCCATCTGTTCGAGCATATTGCCCTCGCCGTCATAAAGTCCGGTAACAAAATCCTTGGCCTCGCACAATATGGGCGAGCGGGTGGATTGCTGCACGGATATGCTCATTTCATCGGCAATGGACTTGAACGCCCGGGCATATACCGACAATAAAATCTGGTCTATGTTACTCATGCTTTTTCTCCTTCCAACAGACTTGCCACCAGATCAGTCCGGTCTTTGCGGTACAGGGCGAAAGAGCCATATTCATCCACCACACAGTTAAATGCAGCCCCGACAAAAATGGCCGTTGTCACCTGCTCAATCATGGCCGGACCATCCACATGATTGCCGTGAACCATTTTATGACCGTCATAAACGCTCACCATGCGGAATTCCTTGTCTTCAGGGATATAAACCCGCCGTTCGCCCTTTATGGCAGGAGTGCAATCGGCACCGGATTTCGCCTCAGTGCGGAAGCTGGGTTTTGCCACCTCGCCCACAGACTGCACCCGAACATTGATCACCTCTACCGGCGCATCCGCATCATCTTCCAGAGAATAACCAAACAGGCGGTTATGCTCGGTATGGAAGGCCGACGTAATGACGGCCCCGTCATTATTATCAAGATCCTCCGGGGAAACTTCCACCGAAACTTCATGATACTGGCGCAGGTAACGGCAATCAAGTTTGATGATGGTACTGCGACATTCTTCCGGGATTTTTTCTTCGCCCAGCAGCGCATTGCCCTCGGCCACCATACTGGAAATGATGTCATTGAGCGATGTCCAGTCCATGCTGTCGAACCGGCTGACGAAGGTACGGACGAAATCATGGCGCAGGTCAGACATCAACATGCCCGCCGCACAGAGGATTGAGGATTCGCGGGGAATAATCTGAAACGGAATCTGCAATTCCTCACAGATCAGGCAGCTATGGGTTGGTCCCGCACCGCCCGCCACCACCAGCGGGAACTCGCGGGGGTCAAAACCGCGCTTGATGGTAATTTCCCGGATGCCCTGAGCCATATTCATACAGGCAATGCGGTACATGCCCGCCGCCGCATCCTCAATGCTGAGATTCATGGGAATGGCCACATGTTCTTCGATGGCATCCCGTGCCGCCTGCACATCAAGCTTCATGGTGCCCCCGGCAAAAAAGTCCGGGTCAAGATAACCCAGCACCAGATTAGCATCGGTACAGGCAGGTTTTTTACCGCCTTTTCTATAACAGGCCGGACCGGGGTCCGCCCCGGCGCTTTCCGGCCCCATACGCAAAAGCCCGCCTTCATCAAGCCAGCCCACGGAACCGCCGCCAGCACCGATGGTATGAATGCCGAGCATGGGCAGGGCCAGACGGCGGCGGTCAATTTCGCCTTCGTTAACCACCACCGGGCTGCCGACCACCAGCGCCGCTTCAAAACTTGTGCCGCCCATATCGACCACAATACAATTATCCTGATCATGGGCCTTGACATATTGCAGGCCCGCCCCCGGACCCGCCGCCGGACCGGACAACAGGGTCAGGGCGGCTTTTTCCTTGGCGGTTTCCGGTGTCATCACCCCGCCATTGGATTGCATGATCAAGAGGATACCCCTGATATCAATGTCTTTCAGGCGGGTGAGGAGCTGATTGACATAATGGTTCAATATAGGGCCGATATAGCTGTTAAGCACCGTGGTGCTGACCCGCTCATAAAAGCGGATGGAGGGCAATAGCTCTGACGATACGGTGAGGTAGGCGTCCGGCATCAAATCCCGCACCAGTTCCGCCGCCTGTTGTTCCTGCCCGCCGTCCGCAAAGCTGTTCATGAAGCAGATGGCAACCGCCTTCACGTCTTCTTTTTTGAACAGTTCAATTGCCGTTCTGACGTCATTCAGATTTAAGGGGCTGATTTCCTTGCCGTTACGGTCAAGTCTGCCGCCCACGCCACGGCGCAGGTAGCGCGGCACCAAGGGCACCACATTGGTGCAGCGGTTATTATATTGTTCTTCCCGAATACCGCGCCGCATCTCCAAAGCATCGCGCAGACCCTCGGTGGTGATCAATCCGGTCTTGGCACCAGAGCTGGTCAGGGTGGCATTGGTGGTCACCGTGGTGCCGTGAACGATGGTATCAATGGCCGCCGCCAGTTCCTTCAACGTCATGGGCGGGTCCATGCTTTCGGCAATATCCGTCAGGCCCTGCATCACCGCAATGGACGGGTCGGACGGGGTTGACAATGTCTTGTGAATGCGGGTGTCGCACCCTTCCTGATCCACGAAAAAGTCGGTGAATGTGCCGCCCACATCAATGCCAATTTTCAAACTCATTTTTACTTCCTATTTTATTTTCGGTCAGTAACCTGAATGACAATTGCCATGGCGGTATCACCTGCGGCACAACCGCTGAACACGCCGTATCCGCCGCCCTTCACAACCAGTTCCTCAATCAATTCGATAACCCCGCGCAGCCCCATTGGCCCCTGGGGATGACCCCAGATCAGCGAGCAGCCGTAATTATTCATTTCCATGACATCAAGGCCAAACTGTTCGGCAAAGAACAGGTCATTGACCGCAAAAGGATTATGGGTTTTCACGGCGTCCATCTGCTCGATGGCAAAACCCGCCTGAGCCAACGCCATCCGCGCCGCCGGAACCGTGGCCTTGGGCATATAGGCCAGTTCCACCCGCGCCTGCCCAATGCCGAGAATTTTAACCTGAATACTGTTGTCAGTACTCAGTTCTTTCGCCTTGTCGGGAGTCGCCACAATCAAAGCGGCATTGCCATCCGCCGGATGGGTCTGTCCGCCAAAAGTAATAGAGCCGTCTTTGACCACAGTCCGCAGCCCGGCCAGCCCCTCTGCGGTTGAGGTCACCAAGCCCTCATCACCGGTGAGCTGATTGGCGGTTTTCTTGAAATTGGGACGCGGCACGTCAAACGGCAAGGTCATGAAACGTTTCTGGAAAGCATGATCATCAGCCAGGGCTTGCTCATATTGTTCCTGCCGTCTCAGCACGACCTCA
Source organism: Alphaproteobacteria bacterium (assembly GCA_002401545.1). Taxonomy (GTDB): domain Bacteria; phylum Pseudomonadota; class Alphaproteobacteria; order Sphingomonadales; family Emcibacteraceae; genus Paremcibacter. Next base: position 9,362 of record NVTJ01000045.1, on the reverse strand, counting down.
TGCTGCTGTCCGGTGGTGATATTATAATCTCTAGCGACATTTTCAGCGGTGGCCAGCATGGAATGACCGCCCAACGGATCAAATCCAAAATTATCCATGGTCCAGTTTTCGGTCTTGCCGGTGCCCCCCGGCCCCGCAGGATTGGGATAATAAACCTGTGGCCCGTTGGATACCCGGTCGGCAGCGACAATCAGGGACGCCGTTGCCTGTCCGGTTTCAATTTCCTGCGCCCCGTTCAGGATACAGCGGACACTGGTGGCACAGGCCTGCCCAATGGTCGGCCCGCCCACATGATCCAGTCCCGCCATACCCGTCAGCCACGGCAGGCCATAAAAGACATGATGTTGCGGCACCGATGTGCCCAGCACACCATAATCAAGCAAGGAACCGTCCATATCCCGCCTGGTCATTTCAGCTTTCACCACATGGGCGGCGAATTTAATGCTGTGAAGATTTGCGAAACTGCCCTGCCAGCGGCAAAAAGGCGTGGACCAATAAGCACCGTAGGGGATCTCTGCGAGATAAGACATGGATAAACTCCTATGAAGAATTAATTAATTTTATCGCCAAGAATAAAGCGAATGCTACCTTCAAAACAATTGATAGTTTCTCATGATTGACTTTAGAAAAACTAATGACAATAAAAAATTATACAAAACAATAGTTTAATGCTATATATGGCTTATATTTGACTTTATTTTCGTTACTTTATTCTATTTATATGGTAGTTGACATAAGTATTTCTAACACTGATCAGAGAGAATCACAGAAAATATTATGGGACGCAATCTGCCAAATTTAAATTCCATTCGTGCTTTTGAGGCGGTTGCCCGTCATTTGAGCATCACCCGCGCCGCCAAAGAACTTAATGTAACACAGGCGGCGGTCAGTCACCAGATCAAAGCCCTGGAAACCCGGATGGGAGTGATGCTGTTTCGCCGCCACAATAAAGGGCTGTTGCTCACCAAAGAGGGGCAGGCCATGGTCCAGCCCATGACCAATGCCTTTGACATGATTGCCGATGCCACCAATCTTATTCTCAACAATGAGGTTCAGATATTGAAAGTCTCCATGCTCGGCAGTTTTGCCGCCGGATGGCTCATGCCGCGACTGGCAGGCTTTTATGCCGAATATCCCAACATCGACATACGAATTCTGGTGACCAGCAAGGAATTTGATTTTTTAAAAGCGGGTGATGTGGACCTTGACCTGCGCTACGGCGACGGCAAATGGCCCCATGTGGATAGTCAGAAATTTATGAGCGAAGAAATTTTTCCCGTCTGTAGTCCGGCCCTGCTGAAGGGTGATATTCCCCTGAATAGCCTGGATGATCTGAGCCAGCATGTGCTGCTTCATGATCATAAGGATATTGGCTGGAAAGAATGGCTGGATGACGCGGGTGTCAAGGGCATTGATTACAGCCGGGGGCCGGGTTTTTTCCAGTCCCACCTGACCCTGCAGGCGGCAGCACTTGGCCACGGCATTGCCCTTGGGCGCATGCCGCTGGTGTCAGAATCCCTTCAACGCGGCGAGCTGGTAAAGCCCTTTGACATCAGCCTGCCCACGGGCATGGGCTATTATATGGTCAATATAGATACCACCAGCGATAAATCAAAAATCCGCGCCTTCACCAACTGGTTAAAAGAAGAAGTGCGGATTTTTGAAGAATAAAATTTAAGAAAATACCGCCTGAATAGTGGTGTATTCCTTGAGGCCCTCAACGCCAAATTCAACGCCGATGCCGGAGCCTTTAACGCCGCCAAAAGGAACGTTAGGCTGAATCATGCCATGCTTGTTAATCCAGACACTGCCACATTCAAGGCGGGACGCCAAAACCTTGGCCTTGTCCATGTCATTGGACCAGATTGACCCGCCCAGACCATTGTCGGACGCATTGGCCCGCGCAATAGCATCATCAATATCGCTATATTTGATAATCGGCAGGGCGGGGCCAAACTGTTCCTCATCCACAATCCGCGTCCCGTCAGACACATCGGCCAGCAATGTGGTCGGATAAAAATAGCCCGGCCCTTCTTGTGGATTGGCCCCCAGAAGTACCCGCGCACCGCCCGCCACGGCGGCCTCCACCAGACCTTTGACCTTATTATACTGCATTTCATTCTGTATGGGGCCCAAAACCATATTTTCGTCAAGGCCATTGCCCACGGGCATGTTTCTGGCAAATTCTGTTAAGGCGTCGCAGACATCCTCATAAACGTCTTCGTGCACATAGAGCCGTTTCAAAGCGGCGCAGGTCTGACCGCCGTTAATGAACGCACCCCAGAACAGGCCTTCGGCGATGGCTTTGGCATCCACATCGGGCAACACAATCCCGGCGTCATTACCACCAAGCTCAAGGGTCAGGCGTTTCAGGGTCGGGGCGGCCGAGGCCATGATCTTGCCGCCCGTGGCACATGATCCGGTGAAGACGATTTTCTGAATATGCTCATGCTCACTCATCCATTGACCCAGTTCGTCCCGGCCGCTGACCACGTTAAGCACGCCCTTGGGCAGAATGCCGCTGATCAGTTCGATCATGCGCAGGGTGCTGAGCGGGGTGAAAGGGGAGGGTTTGATCACCACCGTATTACCGGTACGGATCGCCGGGATCACATGCCAGATGGCAATCATCAGCGGCCAGTTCCACGGGGTGATGGACCCCACAACGCCGAGCGGCTTGCGGTGAAGCTCCACATGGCCTTCGTCGTTATCCTGTATGACCTCAACCGGCAGTTCAAGATCAGCGGTAAAATGGGTCCAGGCCTGACAGCCGCCAAGCTCAAACCGCGAACCAACACCGTTAAGGGGCTTGCCCTGTTCCTCTGTCAATAATCTGGCCAGTTCCTCGGCATGTTCTTCCAGAAGTTTGCCAATAGCGTGACAGGCCGCTTTGCGGTCCGCGTCACTGACCACCGACCAGCCTTTAAAGGCATCCGTCGCCGCCGCTACTGCATCATCCAGTTGTTGTTTCGTTGCCACGGGGCATTTGCCCAGCAGCTCGCCCGTGGCCGGATTAAAGATGTCCATGTGATTTTCGGTCGCCACAGACGCACCATTTATGTAAAGGTTATATTCCATAATCTTTTTCCGTTATTTATGTATCATTCTGATGACCGTGGCCCCCATATCGGGACAGCCGGGCAATTCCACCTCACCCAGACGGGAGAGGTTTTTCGTTGAATATATGGCAATGTCGCAAGTGGTCCCCCCCACATAAACTTCACGGCCATCGGCGGAAATATCCGTCTGGTAATAGGTATGGTCAAGGTCAATGCGCTTTACCGTATGGGGGTTTTCCAGATCAATCTTGATCAGGGTATTATAGGCGGCATAGGCGGTTTTACGATCAGGGTGAAAAACCGAACTGAACAGAATTTCCGGCTCCCCCTGAAAATCAATCAGGTTGAATTTTTCTGTCTCCAGGTCAAGGGACAGCAATCCGGTGCGGAAACGTTCCATATTATCTTCCGCCATATCTTCGCGCGCATAATATATGGGGGTCGAGAAAATACCATTGTTATCCCAGCTTRGCCAAAAGGCCAGAGCGTCCGGTTGCGACAGATTTTTCTGTGTCCAGTTGCGCAGGGGATAGGCCACTTGCACTTTTCCTGATCGCACATCAATTTTGTAAAAATCCCAACCCATGGCATAGAGCGCCCCGGATTTTGCCGTCATCAACAGGTGAATACGCCGCGGCAGGGGAAATTCCCTTACCGGGGCCGCCTTCAGCCCGCTGTCAGTTTTAAAAACGCTCAGACGCGGTTCCAGCGATTCATACCGGTCCGGATAAATTTTGGTGGGAATGTCATAGGAATAAAGCTCGGAGCCGTCGGGGCTGATGTCAAAACCATAATTCCAGGTCCGTTCGTCATCCTTGTAATCCAGATCGGCGCGGAATACCACCTCACCGCTGGTAAGGTCAATACCAACAATAGAGCGTAAATGACGGGTTCCCACATAGGCGATATTTCCATCGGGCGAGATGACAATATTCTGCGGCGCCGTACTGTCGGGAATGGTGAAAGTCCTGTCAACTTTCCGGGCTTTGATGTCGATGACATACAGCTTGTCGGGCCGCGCCCCAACGATCATATATTCTTTGGCCGTGACCACCGTGTGCAGGGCCACCCCCCAAAGCATCATTGATAATATTATAATCTTCTTCACGAMATCAATCCTCGGGGAAAACAGCTTGCAGCTGGCGCCAGTTTTTGCGGGTGTCCTTCAGGTCGGACCAGTCAGGATAGGTATTAACCGTATCGGGGACCGAGGCCGGCCACCAACAGGGGTCTGAACAGCCATATAAATCCGCCTCCATAGGCTGACAGAGAGACGCCACCCCTCCGAACGGATCCACTTCCCACCCGGGGTCAGTGGAAGTGGTGCAGCCGACAACCGTCTGCATGGCGAAAACTTCCTGTTTATCAGTTACCGTAGCAAGCTGACGGGCTTTTTTATTCAGCGGTTTTAAATGTTTCATGGCTCTCGTATCCTGCTTACATAATGGGCGGATTATTCCAGCGTTGCACGGTGGCAATCAAATGGGCCTGCGCGGTTAATGTCCTGTTGCCATCGGTATAGGTGGCGATAACCTTCAGGTCACCGGCATTATTGGTGCTATATTTCCGGCAGGGATTAGGACCGCCCGCCGCCGGAATGAAGGTTCCCTTTTGAGTTATCTCCCCGGCATATTTCGCGTCCTCCATTGCCGCTGCGGCCGCATTGTAATTATCTGTCGCCCAGGTAACCGGAACCATGCCAAGCCGCACGTCATCACCCGTATCGCGCAAACCATCCGGTCCAAAAGAATACCCCACCGCTTCAAATTGTGCTTTAACCTTGGCAAGGGGTCCCCCGCCCACACGGGATATGCCATATTCCGGAATGATTTTCAGGTAATCCACTTGGGCGTAGACGGCCAATGCCGAAGTGTCTTCACCAACGGTGACTTTCGCCTGTCCTGCCGTGGTATCCTCGGCAGTTGCCATGAGGATAATTCGGTCCGTGGAGGCTTCTTTCACCGTCACCACCGCCCCGGCAATCGCAACCGCGCCAGACAAATTTACCCCGCTTATGGTTATTTCTGTCGGGACACCCACCCTGAGGGCCGAAGGTATGATGCTCATAATGCCATGACTTCGCGGTATTTTGCGCCAGGCAGTGATTTCCATACCCTCCTCAGGATGACCCTGCCTGAAGAAACGGCCCGTCATACGGTTTCCATCCGGTGATGCCGCCCATATCTGACGAACTTTCTCATCCGCGAAAATCGCCGTTCCGCGCCATTCATAACCGCTATGAACAATAGATTTACCGGTGCCCTTCAATATTGCATTATTTTCATTGAGCATAAATTCCGTTTGGTATTTATCACTCCCCAGAGCCGTCACCTGCATCATGCCCTCCATATCACCCTGCCCTGACAAATGGCCAACCATGCGCCACTCGCCTGACATGTCTTTCCATTCCGTGGCCTGCCAGTCAGACCAATCAGTGGTTTTCAGAGGAAACATCCGGCCCAGTTTTTCTGACACCGGTCCCAAAGCATCCGCCCGCCAATCCCGCTCGCGCGCCAGCATCTGATATTCGATGGACGCCCATTGACCAAGGTGCATATGAACCAGATTCTGCCATTCTTGTCTGTCCCGCCGTTGCAGGGCGACGCGGGCAAAGCTGTGACAGCGCGCGCACATGGCGGCAAGGTCCGGGTCAACATCCTGTTCGATAATATTATGTTTTCGCTCCAGAACGTCCCGGTAGGCGGCGGTTTCGGACGGGGCCAGCCCCTGAGTGTCGGACAGGAATTTCACCAAAGCCCTGCGATCATCCGGTTCAATCTCAAGCCCGTGAAAAATCATCATGCGGGCGATATTCATGTCCCAGCCTTCGGGGGTTTTACGCATATGGCTGATACGGCTGAAGGTGCCATCCTCAGACGCCATATGACAGCCGGAACAATTGTCGGAAAGCAACATCTGTCCCGCCCGCATTTCCGTCTCAGACACATTGGAAACATCCGCTTGCTGCTCTGAACAGGAAGACATCAGAACTGTAATCGAGAGAATGATGATAGAAAGAACGGGCTGGTATATTCTCATGTCTTTTCCCAATCGAGGGTAACCTAAGTTTAGTCCTGTTTCAGATTTTTCCTTTTAGAGGTCATGGTCGGCGGCACCCGCCGACCATGACTATCTTGCGTGACGGTTAGTTAGAAATGCTAAATCTTACACCAAACCAACGTGGAGGACCATAGAATTGCTGGTTAAATCCAAAATCACCGGTGAAATCAAACGTATATACCTTGTAGTTTGATTTGGTGAAATTTTTGACAAAGACAGATAATTCCATATTATTGTCCGGGAGCTGATACGCCAGCCGTGCATTCCAGACCCAATAACCATCTTCCTGGGAAACAAACTGATTCTTGATGTCGAAGAAATGCTCGCCCTGATAGTTAAAATCCACCTGAGCCGACAATTCACCGCCATTGCCAATTTCAAAGCCATAGCGAATCAAACCATTGGCAGAGAATTCCGGTGCCAAGACCAGTTTCCGGTCCGCAAGAACTTCAATCCCACCCGCGCCATCGGGAATGGCAATACCATCCGCGTTGGTATCCAGAATGCTCATACCAAAGTTAATATCAAGCCCGTCAAGCGGATTGCCCTGAAGTTCAAGTTCAAAACCCTTGATGGTGGCATCAGATGCATTGGTGATAAACGAAGAAGTCCCCTTGAAAGTCAAAGCCTGAAGATCCTTATAGTCATAATAGAAGGCCGTGGCATTAAACCTCAACCGATTGTCAGCGAAGGAAGCCTTCAGGCCAATTTCATAAGATGTGATCTTTTCCTCATCATATTTGATTTCATCAGGGCCGGCACTCGAAAAGCCGGAATTGAAACCGCCACTTTTAAAGCCACGGGAAACGCTGACAAAAACAAGCGTATCCTCATTAGGGGTCCAGTTCAGGCCTGCTTTGCCGGAAAATACACCAGTATCAATTTTGGCAAGGTCACCAAAACTATCCTCACTGAAGTCCAGCAACACCGTTCCCGGAGGCACCCCGGCAACACCCCCCAGCTTGTCGACCTGAGTATAATGATAATCCTTTTTATCCTTGGTCCAGCGCCCGCCAAGGACGAAAGTCAGTTGGTCGCTCACATCATATTCGGTCTGGGCAAAGAAACCCAAACTATTGGTAATCTGATCAACTTTTGTATCAAGAAAGAAGCCTGGGGCAAAATCGCCAAAGATCAAATCCTGTTCCGCATCAACATTCTGATAAAAATAATATGCCCCGGTAACCCATTTCATATTATCGGAACCGCCGGATAACCGGACTTCCTGTGTGAATTGTTTTGTCCTGGTCCTGAATATCGGGCTTACTTTAAAGAAACCAACCGGGCTCATATCGGTATCTTCCTGATGATCCTTTTCAACCTTGCCAAAAGCTGAAATGGAAACCAGATCAATACCCTCACTTATCTCGGCGGAAAGCTTCAGCGAACCGCCGTAAGTTTTCAGTTTCAGGAAACCATCCGTATCATAAGCCCCGGCAAAATTATCGCCATCATTATCCGCGTAACCGAAAAAATCGGTGGCACAGCCGGCAAGCCCTGCTTCTGTGCTGGGGTCACATGGCACACCCCCTGCGTCCAGGCCAGTTGCCTGATGCTGATATGCCGGAGAAATCACATCGCTTTTCGCCCAGTTAACGCTCACCAGAGCTGAAAGCTTATCGGTCATATCAAAATTCAGCTGCGCTCTGAGGGCGTAATTCTCTGCTTCATTATGATCAGGCCCAGCCCGGTTCTTCACATAACCATCATAATGATTGGTCGCAAAGGAAAGGCGGCCCTGAACCTTTTCCCCCAATGCCCCCCCAACAGCCCCCTCGAACTTGACCTGATTGTTACTGCCGTATGTGATATCGCCGTATAGTTCCGTTTCTTCTGAGGGCTTTCTGGTAACGAAATGCACCAGACCCCCGGTGGAATTCCGACCATAAAGTGTCCCCTGCGGTCCGCGCAATACTTCGACACGCTCCATATCAAACAACTGGAATGTCTGGCCCGCCAGCGCCCCCTGATAAACTTCATCTATATAAACCGCTACGGGCGCCTCGTTATTGTCATTAAAATCATTCAGGCCGACACCACGCAGTGTGATGGAAGCATTATTGCCTTCTCCCACTGGCGTTCCGATATTCAGGCCCGGTGTCTGGCCTGCAATATCCACACTATTGACCAGATTTAATGCTTTCATCGCCGCCCCGGAAAAAGCCGTCACCGAAATAGGCACATCCTGTAAGTTTTGATCTCTTTTTTGGGCGGTTATGATAATTTCCTCAAAAATAGGTTCCGCAGACTGGCCGATGGTACTGAATAGCAAACCGGTGACACCTGACAAAGCCGTCGTCATTAATAACCTGCCCAGAGTATAAATGTTTCTTTCTTCCCGCATGATCCTCTCCTAATATTGGGGTTAAAATATTTTTTATATATTATAATATTTTTATATATTAGCACCACACAGGCCGTCCTCTCTTGCCTGAGCGCGCCCATGAAGATGCCGCAGGGCGACAAACAATGAATTAGTCCATGATATTTTATAAAGCTATTCTATATTGCCGGGGTGAGAGGCCAAATTCCTGGCGAAAGCTGCGGCTGAAATGGGCCGCATCATTAAAGCCCCAATGAAAGGCAATCTGGATAATGCTATGGTCCGAAAAATGTTTGTTGGCCAGTTGCCGCCGGGCTTCACACAGGCGGCGCTTGCGCACCCAGGCGCCAAATGATACGCCGTCGCCCTTGAACAGGCGGTGCAGTTGACGGGTGGAAATACCGCTCATTTTAGCCACCATAACAGGCGACAGGCCGGGGTCGGTCAAATTCTGTTCGATTATTTTTCGGATATGAATAAGTTGCTGACCTTTCAGGCCCAATACCCTCTCCGGCTCATAGCCCCGAAGCGTCGCGCTGAGGAAATTAAGCAGCGCTTCGCGAACTGCAGGGTAATCCTGTTCGCCAATGCCGGCGGCCTCATTATAGGTGGAGGCCAGAAAATCCCTGATGACAGCCCCCATGCCCGATACACCTGAAATTGTTCTGGCGGCCTCTATCCGTCGGTACGGCAGACAGGATTCCAGCGTTTCCCGCGGAATATGTAGTGAAATCTGTCTCATAAATCCGTCATAAGTGAATTCGGAAGGGTAACCGGAATCAATTAAAGCCATATCGCCCGGCTCAAGAAAAGCTTCATTATTTCGCTGTGACAATACCGCCCGGCCCTGCATCTGCATGATCAGAAAACAATATTTATCGTCCCCCTGCGCAATCTGTTTGCGGGACCGGATTATCTTG
>NVTJ01000044.1 GCA_002401545.1 Alphaproteobacteria bacterium | reverse complement strand
TATCAAACCGAAGCGACCGACGCACAGATGGAGCTAATGGCAGAAAGCCTGAAAAAAAATAAAGCGATGTAAATATCTGATTTCCGGTTGCCAAGTTCCATTGTGATGGATATTGTGCGGCTTCACATAAATCAGGAGCAAAAATTTATGACCGATGTTGGTGGTATCGCACAGGATGTATTACGTTCTTTTGTCGAACGTATTGAAAGACTGGAAGAAGAAAAGAAAAATCTGGCAGACGATATCAAGGATGTCTACTCAGAGGCAAAATCATCCGGGTTTGACGTGAAAATCCTGCGCCAGATTGTCAGAATGCGCAAACTGGAAGATCATGAAAGGCAGGAACAGGAAGCCCTGATCGACCTCTATGCCCACGCCCTGGGCATGATACGAGGCTAATTTTCCTTGTTGGTATTAATCGCGTCGACAATCTTCTGGGTCCGGGCATCGGACCGTGCCCCGTGAACGACGATAACCGCATGAATGATCGTAATAGCCCATAGAATAAATCCGCCCAGGATGACGAATACTATGCCCAGTATCCAGAATACGGCATTGATGACAGCCTGAAATATTTTTCCCTCAATAATCAAAGCCAGTGGGGGGATAAATATTGCCACTAAATAAATCATGATTAAAAACCTCCATTTTTTAATTGGAGACAGTGTGACAAATTTGATCACAAATTTAAAGGCTTTTCCTGCATAAATTTTACGGCGTATCTTCATCAAGGCCAAATTCTGCAACCTTGCGGTACAGAGTTGACCGACCAATCCCAAGTCGGCGGGCGATCTCTGACATGCGTCCATCATATTTATTTAACGCGAAACCAATCATATTACGCTCCATATGCGCAATGGTCAGAACATCACCATTTTCGTCCAGACTGGGCAGAATATTCTTATCCATAGTGGATTTATTCTGGCCGCTGCCGGGTTTTTCCCTGTCTTCTTTTCGCCTTAACAGTTTTTGGGAAACAGACCGGCGATATATATCCGGATTAATTTGTGGAAAATCATCCCTGACAATGATGCTGCCCTCAGACAGGATAATCGCCCTGAATAAGGCATTTTCCAATTGCCGCACATTTCCCGGCCAGTCACAGGATTTCAGAAGTTCCAGTGCATCCGGTGAAATTTCCTTATTGGGATAGCCTTCGGAAATGCTGATATTCTCAATAAAATGGGGAACCAGGCGCTCAATATCACCCTTGCGCTGCCTGAGCGGCGGCAAATGAATGGGAAATATGTTGAGGCGGTAAAAAAGATCTTCCCGAAATTCTCCCGTCTTCACCATATCTTTAAGATGACGGTTGGTTGCGGAAATCAGCCTGACATCCACTTTAAACGGCTTCCGGCTTCCTACCGGGTCCACCTCCCCCTCCTGAAGAACCCGCAGCAGCTTAACCTGCATCTCCAACGGCAGTTCGCCAATTTCATCAAGGAACAATGTGCCGCCATCCGCCTCGGCAAATTTCCCCATATGCTTTTCCATGGCACCGGTGAAAGATCCTTTTTCATGACCAAACAGGATAGATTCCACCAGGTTTCGCGGAATAGCCCCGCAATTCACCACCACAAAAGCCTTGCCGCTTCTGTCGCTTTCGCCCTGTATGGCCCGGGCAAAAACTTCCTTGCCAACACCGCTTTCCCCTTCAAGCAGGATAGGGATATTGGACCCGGCCCCTTTTTTTGCCATATGTACGGCCTTTTTCATAGCCTCGCTTGATCCAATCAGGTCATCAAAACCCATCTGCCCGGCCCATTTGCGCGACAGCCGGGAAATTTCACCGGAAAGCTTGTTAATGCGGAAAGCATTTTCGATAGAGACCTTAAGACGGCCCACCTCCACTGGTTTGGAGATAAAATCAATGGCCCCGCCCCGCATGGCATCCACCGCATTATCAATACTGCTATAGCCGGTAAGCACGATCACCGGAAGATTGGGCAGTGTTTCCCGGATATGGTCAAGAACATCCATGCCGCTGATATCCCCGATCACCATGTCAAGCAGGACAAGGTCAAAACGGCCAGCGGTATCGCCGGATAAAAGATCAAGAGCTTCATGGCCGCTGGCAGCCTGTTCCACGTTAAAGCCGGTTTTTTTCAGGGCCAGTTCAAGCACTCTTCTCTGGTTTTTCTCGTCTTCAACAATCAGGATCAATTTTGCCATTGCGCTTCATCATTTAATTTATGATACTTGGGCCCGCACGAAAAGATATCATGCCCCTGCGGGTCTGCCTGCGGGGGATAATTACAAAAAAAGATAAAAAAATTACTAACACTGTACCATTTTGAGACAAATTATAACATAAAGGCAAATATGACCTCTTTGAATACATCCCTCCTGCCCCTGTGGGACTTATCTGATCTCTATGCTGCACCTGATTGTCCCGAATTGAATCTTGATTTTGACAGACTGGAAAGCCTGAGCGAGAAATTTATCAAAACCTACAAGGGAAAGCTTTCCACATTACAAGCCCCGGACATTCTGGATTCAGTCACAGAATATGAAATTATGGAAGAAATTATCGGGCGTATCATGAGTTATGCCGGATTGCTTCATGCCGGTAATGTCCTTGATATGGAAATATCAAAATTCCACCAGGCGTGCCACGAAAGAATAACCGGGGTCAGTACAAAACTGCTGTTTTATACCCTGGAAATAAACCGGATTGAGCAGTCCCGGATTAACGGATGGCTGCAACAGTCAACGGCCCTTGCCCGCTATGGTTCCTGGTTTGAGAACATTCGTCAATATGGGCCTCACCAATTGGAAGACAGGCTGGAAGAACTTCTGCTGGAAAAATCCGTTGCCGGACGCGCCGCCTGGATTCGCCTGTTCGATGAAACCATGGCCGACCTGAAATTTGACTATATGGACCCTTCATCCGGCAGGGTAACAGCCATCGGGACTGAACAGGCACTGGATTATTTATCCGATGCCCGGGCCGACAGGCGAAAAGCCGCCGCAGACTGCCTGTCCACCAGCTTCACTAAAAATATCCGCCTGTTTAGCCATATCACCAATACATTGGCCAAGGACAAGGAAATTGAGGACCGCTGGCGCAGGTTTGATGACCCCACATCATCACGCCACCTGTCAAACAGGCTGGAAAAGCAGGTGGTTGATGCGCTGGTGGGGGCGGTAAAGGCGGCTTATCCGCGCCTTTCACACCGTTATTACCGTATGAAGGCTAAATGGTTTGGCAAAGACAGGCTCGACTGGTGGGACCGCAATGCCCCCCTGCCGAACAGCAATGATAAAATATACCAATGGCCGGATGCTGTGGCAATCGTGCTGGAAGCTTATAATAAATTCTCTCCTGAAATGGCAAAAACAGGACAAAAATTCTTTGACAATAACTGGATAGATGCCCCGGTACGCACCGGTAAATCACCGGGGGCCTTTGCCCATCCGACCGTGCCTGACGTCCATCCCTATTTATTGCTGAATTACCTTGGCAAGAGCCGTGATGTGATGACGCTGGCCCATGAACTTGGCCATGGTGTGCATCAGATCCTGGCCGGGCCGCAGGGGGCATTGCTGTCCGAGACACCCCTGACGCTGGCGGAAACGGCCAGTGTCTTTGGTGAAATGCTCACTTTCCGCTCCCTGCTGGCAGAGGAACAGGATAACCATAAAAGAAAAAACATGATCGCGGGCAAGGTTGAGGATATGCTCAATACTGTGGTTCGTCAGGTGGCATTTTACGATTTTGAGACAAGAGTTCATGCCGGTCGCAAAAATGGTGAACTTTCCGCCGACGATCTGGGGGATATATGGATGGCGGTGCAGGCGGAAAGCCTCGGGGATGCCATTCGTCTTGATGACAGTTACCGGACCTTCTGGTGTTACATCCCTCATTTTATTCACTCACCTTTTTACGTTTATGCCTATGCTTTTGGCGATTGTCTGGTAAACTCCCTTTATGCAACCTATCAGCAGCGGCCTGACGGCTTTCAGGACAAATATTTTGATATGTTGCGCGCGGGAGGAAGCCTGGGTCACAAGGAACTTTTGAAACCTTTTGGACTTGATGCCGGCAAGCCGGAATTCTGGGCCACCGGACTGAATATGATCAGTGATTTAATTGATGAAATAGAATGATACAGGGAGGAATGCATATGAAGCTGGCAATACCGAAAGAACGCAGGGAGCATGAACGGCGCGTCGCCGCAAGCCCGGATACCGTAAAGAAGCTTATTGCTCTGGGGTTTGATGTTGTTGTGGAAAAGGATGCTGGCCTTATGAGCAGTATTCCTGACCACGAATATAGCGCTGCCGGGGCAAAAATAGCCGCAGATGCCGCAGAAACCTATGCCAATGCCGATGTGATATTCAAAGTCCAGCGTCCACTTCATGCCGCAGAGGGTGGCGTTGATGAAATGGTCCTGATCAAGCCCGGTGCCATATTGATAGGGATTTTATCACCCTTTACGGACGGGGCCATGATTGATGCCTATGCCAAGGGAAATATCACCGCCTTTGCCATGGAATTGATGCCGCGCATTACCCGGGCGCAAAGCATGGATGTTCTGTCATCCCAGTCAAACCTTGCGGGATATACATCGGTGATTGATGCCGCGTCCGAGTTTTCCCGCGCCTTCCCGATGATGATGACGGCGGCGGGCACCGTGGCCCCGGCCAAAGTGATGATCATGGGCTGCGGGGTCGCCGGACTTCAGGCCATTGCGACGGCAAAACGTCTGGGGGCGGTGGTTTCGGCCACGGATGTGCGGGCGGTGGCCAAGGAACAGGTGGAAAGCCTTGGCGGTAAGTTCGTCATGGTGGAAAGCGATGAGGGCGGTGAAACCGAAGGCGGATATGCCAAGGAAATGAGTGATGATTATAAGGTGAAACAAGCCGCTCTGATTGCAGAAACTATTTCCAAACAGGATATTGTCATAACAACAGCGCTGATTCCGGGACGCCCGGCCCCGGTGTTAATCACCCGCGAAATGGTTCAGAGCATGAAACCCGGATCGGTCATCATTGACCTTGCGGTGGAAAGTGGCGGCAACTGCGAACTGTCACAGCCCGGCAAGATTGTTCTGGAAAGCGGTGTCAGGATTGTGGGACATTATAATGTCCCAAGCCGCGTCGCCACCGATGCCAGCGCACTTTATGCCAGAAATTTACTGAATTTCATCACACCGTTAATGGACGAAGAAAGCAAAACCCTGAATATTGACTGGGAAGATGAAATTATCACAGGCACTTTACTGACCAAAGATGGTGCCATTGTTCATGAACGCTTAACAGAAGGAGGAAACTAAGATGGATTTAACCCAACAAGTTGCTGAAAGTGCCCTGCATGCGGCCACGGTCAGTCCGTTCCTGTCCCAGCTCTCCCTGTTCATACTGGCGATATTTATCGGATATTATGTGGTGTGGAGCGTGACCCCTGCCCTGCATACCCCGCTTATGGCCATCACCAATGCCATATCATCGGTAATCATCGTTGGGGCACTGGTGGCGGCAGGCCCCGCTGATATGAATATTGCCAAGATCCTCGGCATCATTGCTATTGGCCTGGCAGCGGTCAATATCTTTGGCGGTTTTGCCGTTACCCAGCGCATGCTCGCCATGTATAAGAAAAAGAAATAGGGAGGCTGAATCAATGTCACTACAGAATATAACAGACCTGACGGCATTTGCTTATCTGGTTTCAGGCGTGCTGTTTATCATGGCCCTTCGTGGGCTCTCATCACCGGAATCATCCCGGAAAGGTAATGTGCAAGGCATGGTCGGTATGGTCATTGCAATCATAACAACCATGCTAAACCCGGCCATTGTTTCCTATGAATGGATTGCCATTGCGGTCGCCATCGGCGGCGGCATCGGCATTATAACGGCCCTGCGCATTTCCATGACATCCATGCCACAACTGGTTGCTGCTTTTCATTCCCTTGTCGGACTGGCCGCCGTACTGGTGGCCGCCGCCACTTTTCTGGAGCCGGGCGGATTTGGCATAACCGATGCCCTGGGCAACATTTTTGCCGCCAGCAAAGTTGAAATGAGCCTGGGGGCAGCTATCGGAGCCATTACTTTCTCCGGCTCTGTCATCGCCTTTGCCAAGCTGAACGGCAATATGTCCGGTGCACCGATCATGTTGCCCGGCCGTCATGTGATCAATGGGGGTCTGGCCACGGCCATTGTTGGCATGATCATCGTCTTTGCCATGGGTAATATTACCAGTCTGGCGGGCTATGACCTGATGTGGTGGATCATCGGTCTGAGCTTTCTGATCGGCTTTTTGATCATCATTCCCATTGGCGGCGCGGATATGCCGGTTGTGGTCAGTATGCTGAACAGCTATTCCGGCTGGGCGGCAGCGGGCATCGGCTTTACTCTGCAAAATAACGCGTTGATCATCACCGGCGCTCTTGTGGGCTCTTCCGGTGCTATCCTGAGCTATATCATGTGTAAAGCCATGAACCGGTCTTTCATCAGTGTGATTCTGGGTGGTTTTGGCGGCGAGGATGCTGCTGCGGCCAGTGGCGTGGAAGAAACCCGCCCGGTGAAACAAGGGTCTGCAGAGGATGCGGCCTTCATTATGAAAAACGCCGGATCGGTCATCATCGTTCCGGGATATGGCATGGCGGTGGCACAGGCCCAGCACGCGCTCAGGGAAATGGTTGATTTACTGAAAGAGGCCGGTGTCAAGGTATCCTATGCCATTCATCCGGTGGCCGGACGGATGCCGGGGCATATGAATGTGCTGCTCGCCGAAGCCAATGTGCCTTATGACGAGGTATTCGAACTGGAAGACATCAATAACGAATTTGCCCAGACTGACGTTGCCTTTGTTATTGGTGCCAATGATGTGACCAATCCCTCGGCAAAGACCGATAAAACCAGTCCCATTTATGGTATGCCGATCCTCGATGTGGAAAAGGCAAGTACGGTACTGTTTGTGAAACGTGGCATGGCGGCGGGCTATGCGGGTGTGCAGAATGAGCTATTTTTCCGGGATAACACGATGATGCTGTTTTCCGACGCCAAGAAAATGGTCGATAACATTATCAAGGCGCTTTAGCTGAAAAAATCCAGAATATTTCCGGATATATTTTTGCTATTTTCTGAAGCAGACCCAGCCTCATAGGCGGCTAGGGCCGATATATTGAGTGAATTGGGATTTTCCGCCCCGTCATCATTCTCCCCGGTTAATTCCGCCTGGAATTCCTGGGCCAGTTCTGCCTGTGCCTCAGCACGCATAGTTGCCGCCTGTGCGGCCACCTGTCTGTCCTGTCCAGAGGGCTTCGCCGGGGCCAGAGCTGCCGCCACTACTACCTGCATTTTGGCAATTGTTGCTCTCGGGTCGCCTTCCACCGGTGCAACATCAATGGGCACTTCCCCGCTTACGGCATAACGCCTGCCATCAGGCCCGACCACAAAACCAAAAGAAGCTGATCCGGTAAACTGGCCTCCGGCATTTTTATGGGCCTGTTCATGGGCACGAACCTCCTGATCAATTTTTTTGAGTTTGGCAACCTGTTCCTTCTCTGCATCGGTCAATTGCCCCGGGGACTGGGCACTACTCTTTGTCTGAGCTTCCACAGGCACAGTTTCCCGGCCCGCCAGTGACCTGGACGGCGGGGGAAAACTTTGTACAACTGGAGCCGAAACGGCAGAGATCATTAAAATTCCTTATAGTCTGGTCAGGCTAATGTATCACAACCTACGGACAATAAAGCAGATAAACTGATAAATCATTAATTTAAATTCAAAAGTTATGGTTAGGATCAGGGTGCTCTAGCCGCCATTCCCCCCTGAATGAACTCTATTATTTTGCCATTTCTCTCTCATTTTCTGCCGATGCAGATGGGCTTTTTTCCCTCGTTTAATGATGGTCATCCTGGTTTTATGATCCATTTCCAGAATTATTGTAACCACAATATCATTAAAGATAGTTTGCAGCTGGTCATTGGTTATCTGATATTTCCTGAAAGCTTGCCTGAGGTCCATTTCATTAACCTCTTTTTCAGAGATAACTCTGAAAATTTCTTTCTGACCCTCAAAAATATCTATTTCATCCGGCTTTAGTTTTTCATGCTGATCATATATGCGTCGTCTGAATAGTCTTTTTTCCGCCCGGGGAAAATAATCGACAATTCTGATTTCAGGCCGTTTATGAAAAACCTTTTTAACATACATGTTTTTAAAGACTCTGATATCAGACAGCCCATAACCGGCAATAAAAAAATTCAAGGCCAATGATAAAAACAAAACCACATTGATCCATTTCATTTTTCCCGAATTCTCCGCCATCAGCCTGTTTCCCTCGGGTCAAAATCCATATCCTCAAAAAGCAGCACCTGTGCCTGATCATACAGGTAATATTCCTCATCCATGGCGCTCTCCCCCCCCCCAGGTGATAAAAGTCCCACATAAATCCCCAGACAACATGTCATTGCCCATCCAACGACTTTTGGCATCATCGAGTCAAGCCAGTGCCACGGGCGAAGATAAAGCAGCCAACTGCCCTGTGTTATCCTGTCCGGTACCGTAAGAATGCTGTCCAGAATTTGCTGCGACGGGGGCTGGTCAGTCTCTGACTGATAAGCCCGCAGAAACATATCAAGCTCTTTATCATTCATTTCATAGTCTCCTTCAGAAACTCTTTTCTTTGCCCCTTGAGTAATTCAGCCATCCTTTTGCGGCCCCTCACCAACAGGGATTCTATGGCCCCGGTGGTTATCTCCAGTATTTCAGCGGCTTCTCTGTTTCCCAGGCCCTGAAAATAGCATAGAGTTATTGCTATTTTCTGCCTTTGCGGTAAATGTTCCAGCGCCGCAGCAAGCCCTGCTGCCATTTGCTTATCACTCAGACTCTCGTCCGGCTCAGGGCCATTTGCCTTTATTTCAAAAGCCTCATCAAGTTCAATTGTCGGCTTGCGTTTTCGTTTCACATCAATGGATAAATTCATCACAACCCGGTAAAACCACGTCACAAACCGGGCTCCGCGCTCCGGGTTCCAATTGGCCGCATACTTCCACACCCTGATAAAAGCTTCCTGCATAATATCTTCGGCCTCTGCCCGGTCCTGAATCACGCGGGCCGCAAAGGCGAGAAATATCCTCAGATGCCGGTCAACCAGCATCTTGTAAGCCGTTCTGTCCCCGTCCCCAATACGGATCATCAACTGCTCATCCGATATATGTTCTGCCCTTTTCAGGTTCATCAGGCCCTTTAACATAATAGTTCCCATAATATTATACGCAGCATAAGACAAAACCCTGCATAAAAAAATGCACCGGGATAATTCGGTGCATTTTTCAGAAATCAACAGCGGCAAATCAATATTATTCCACGACCCATGTGCGGCCGGATCGCAGCAGGGCATTAAAGTCTGCTTTTTTCGCATTCTTCGCCTGTTCAAGCTGATAATGCACCGATTGTTCGTAGCTTTCTGCCGGATTACAATAGATCACACCACAGACCACCGGAAAATCAGGTGACTCCAGCTCACATAGCATAAAAGCCATATGACGGTTGGTTTCATCATGAACAAGGATATCATCCTCCGTAATGCCATCTTCCCCGGGCGTCACCACCTCAAGGGAAAATTTTTCAGCATTAAAGCGAATCCCTTTCTGAACCTCCTTGCCAAAGATCATTTTCTCGCCGTGCCTGACGTAAAGCTGGGTATCTTTGGCGGTTTTTTTCGCGGTGAATTCACCAAAAACATTATCATTATAAACGATACAATTCTGGAATATTTCAACGAAGGATGCCCCCACATGTTCCTTGGCCCTTGCCAATATCAACGGCAGTTCTTTCAGGGAGGTGTCAATACCGCGTGCCACAAACCGCGCCCCCGCCCCAAGAGCAAAAATACACGGCGAAAGGGGGGCATCAACAGACCCCATGGGCGTTGATGGTGTTTTCAGGCCCGGTCTTGAGGTCGGCGAATATTGCCCCTTGGTCAGGCCATAAATCTCATTGTTAAACAGCATGATCTGAATATTTACATTACGGCGCAACACATGCAGCATATGATTGCCGCCAATGCTCAGCCCGTCACCATCCCCCGTCACCAGCCAGACTTCAAGATCCGGATTGGCCAGCTTGATGCCGGTGGCAAAACCCGGAGCCCGCCCATGAATAGTGTGGAACCCGTAAGTTGATATATAATAGGGAAAGCGCGAAGAACAACCTATTCCAGACACGAAAACAGTGTTTTCCGGCGTAGATCCGGTATTGGCCAGCGCCATCTGAACGCCTTTGAGAATGGCATAATCGCCACATCCGGGGCACCAGCGAACCTCCTGATCGGTTTCAAAATCTTTTGGCGAGGCCTTTTTTATCTCAAGCTGTTCATTCATTTGGATTCTCCCAAATTCTTAATAATAGCATCGTTGATTTCAGAAATTTTAAAAGGCTGGCCCGAAACTTTGGACAACAGGACCGTATCCAGAAGATACTGGCTGCGCAACAGCGTATTCAATTGCCCCACATTCATCTCCGCCACAATCACTTTGTCATAGGACTTCAACAGTTCACCTAGATTCCTTGCCAAAGGCCAGATATTACGCAAATGAATATGGGAGACATCCCGCCCGTCTTTCCGCGCCCTCTTTACCGCCTGATGAATAGCGCCATATGTCGATCCCCAGCCAACTACCGCCAGCCTGCCGCCCGGATCGCCCTGCGCGATCTCCTGAAGCGGTATATCAGCCGCGATATTATCAATTTTGGCTTTGCGAACATCGGTCATCTTCTGGTGATTGGCCGCATCATAGGAAATATGACCACTGTCATAATCCTTCTCGATACCGCCAATACGATGCATCAAACCTTTCGTTCCGGGCTTGGCCCATACCCGCGCAAGAGTTTCCGGATCACGCAGCAGGGGATGAAAACCTTCGGTTTCTTTATGGAACTTTACCGGAAACGGCTCGTAATCATTAATATCAGGGATTTTCCACGGCTCTGAAGCGTTGGCAATATAACCATCGGACAGAACCATCACCGGTGTCATGTATTTTGTCGCAATACGCACCGCTTCTATCCCCACCTCAAAGCCATCGGTAGAACTGGACACGGACAATACACAAATCGGCGCATCGCCGTTGCGTCCCCATACCGCCTGATAGAGGTCAGACTGTTCGGTTTTCGTCGGCATGCCTGTTGATGGTCCCGCACGTTGAATATCCACAATGATGAGCGGCAGTTCCGTGGTGATGGCCAGTCCTATCGCCTCTGTCTTCAGCGCGATACCGGGGCCAGAACTTGTGGTCATGCCCAGACAGCCGGCGAATGAAGCCCCAATGGCCCCGCAAATCGCGGCAATTTCGTCTTCGGCCTGAAAAGTGATAACCCCGAATTCCTTCAGGCCCGACAAGATATGCAACAGGGGCGATGCCGGTGTGATGGGATAGGACCCCAGAATAAGCTGAAGCCCCGCCAGTTGTGTGCCGGCCAGAATACCCCAGGATAAAGACTGGTTGCCATTTACCGTCCGGTAGATTCCCGGCTCTTCCTTATATTTATTGATTTGGTAGCGGCGCAGATTGCTGGACATTTCAGCCGTTTCGCCAAAGGCATGGCCAGCATTAAGGGCTGCGATATTCGCTTTGGCTATATCAGGCTTTTGAGCAAATTTTTGTTCCAGACTGTCAATAATCGGTTTTCTTTTTCGTCCGAACATCCACAGCAGCAGCCCCAGCGTCCACATGTTCTTGCAACGCAGACTGTCCTTGTTACCAAGACCAAATTCCTTCACCGTTTCAACCGTCATCCTGGTGATGTCCATACGCTTCACATCATATTGTGACAGGCTGTCATCCTCCAGCGGGTTGGTTTCATATCCGGCTTTTTTCAAGTTTTTGGCGCTGAATGCCCCCTCATCCAGAATAATCATGCCACCATTCCTCAGATTTTCCAGATTTACCTTCAAGGCCGCAGGGTTCATGATCACCAGAATATCCGGCTCATCACCTGCGGTGGAAACCTCTACGGAACCAAAATTAATCTGAAAAGCCGACACCCCGAATGTGGTGCCAACCGGCGCTCTTATTTCTGCCGGAAAGTCAGGAAAGGTTGACAGGTCGCTGCCCTCAAGTGCCGTGGCCACGGAAAACTGGGTTCCCGTTAACTGCATCCCGTCACCGGAATCACCGGCGAACCGGACGACGATGGAATCCAGTTCCTGAATAGTCTGATCTTTTACCTGCGAAGAATGTTGGCCACTCATCTTATTTCCTTAACCCTTAATATAACTCAAAAATTAACGTCTGCCCACCGTCATTTACTCAATATCGCCGTGTAGTTTATTCATATATACAGTATTTAAATGTATTATGCATATGTTTACAAGGTAATCATTATGTTTTTTTTATCTGTCATTGCAAGATAATATGAGTATCTTTATCAAAAATCCAATAGCCTGACACTCACTTATGTAAAAAATTCCCGGTTAAGATGATCCTATGAAAGCAAAAACACTTTCCAGACAGATGTGGCAAATTGCCTTTCCGGCCATTATCGCCAATATTTCCATTCCCCTGCTTGGTCTGGTGGATGCTTTTGTCATGGGTCATCTGCCGGACCCGCGCTATCTCGGTGCCATCGCCCTCGGGGCCATGATTATCAGCATTCTGTATAATAGTGTCAATTTCCTGCGCATGGCGACGACCGGATTTACCGCACAGGCCAGAGGCAGGAATGAACGGAGTTCACTGCCTAAAATTTATTTACGGGCGAGTCTCTGTGCAGTGGTTATCGGTGGCCTTTTCATCCTGTTGCAATGGCCCGTGGCAGAGGTCACTTTTTCCCTGATCAGGGCAGACCTGAAAGTAGAGAATCTGGCCCGGGAATATTTCATGATACGCATATGGGGGGCACCCTTTGCGTTAATGAATTTTGTTGCTGTGGGCTGGTTGCTGGGGCTTCATAAAGCAAAACAGGCCTTGGGGATTCAACTGCTGATGAATATGAGCAATATTCTGCTCAATTTCCTGTTTGTTTACGGCTTTGGGATGGACGTTGACGGGGTGGCTTTGGCAACTGTTATCTCAGAAGCTCTGGCAGGGATACTGGCCATTCGCCTTATCTCCCGCCATAGCCGGAATCTGGTTGGCCATAACATATGGGCACATACAACCCGACAGGGGTTATTTGACCGGGCAAAATTCATCAGGTTGTTTGTCCTCAACCGGGATATCTTCATCCGCACAGTCTGCTTGACCGGTTCCATGGCAGTTTTTACCATATTAGGGGCCAATATGAGCACATGGATACTCGCGGCCAATGCCATTCTCATGAATCTGCAAATGGTGACATCCTATGGTCTTGACGGATTTGCCCAGGCGGCGGAGGTGTTAGTGGGAAAAGAAATTGGCCGCAAATCCCGCCAGGGGTTGCGGGAGGCCGTTATCTTGTCCGGAAAATGGGCATTGGCCACATCGGTGCTGTTCAGCCTGATTTACCTTATATTCGGAGAATTATTCATACATGGGCTGACCAATATTCCAGAGGTGAGAGATACCGCCGGACAATATCTGATATGGGTCATTGTCCTGCCTCTCATATCTGTCTGGAGCTTTCAGCTTGACGGCATTTTCATCGGGGCGACAGCGGGAAAATACATGCGCAATGGCATGATGGTATCAACGGTGGTTTATATAGCTTCACTGGCCGTCTTTCTGCCCATGTGGGGAAATCATGGCTTATGGTTAAGCTATGCCATATTTATGATTGTCCGGGGCATAACACTGGCCAGCCACTATCCGAAAATAGCCTCTGCGGCCTAAAGCTGCCACTTGCGCAGATGTTTGGGCTTGTCCAGAGTGCGCCACATGGCCTTTACATCGGCAATCAGTCCGCCTGTCTCCAGCAACCGTTCAAACTCACTACCGCTAATTGCTTTATACTCATCATGTGCCACCACGCCCAACACGGTAACATAGTCATGATCTTTCAGGTCAGCCAATGATGGCACCAGATCAATATTGTAGAATTTTTTGGCTTCCAGGGGGTCTGCTGCCGCGTCATGCACATCTACTTTGAAGCCGCGAGTACGCAGACTCTGAACAAGATCAATGGCCTTGCTGTTGCGCAGGTCAGGACAGTTTTCCTTAAAGGTTAAACCAAGCACGAGTATTTTACCCGCCCCCGATAATTGCGCACATACCCGCTCAGCAACAAAATCTGCCATACTGTCATTTATGGCGCGGCCCGCAAGAATAATACGCGGATCATGATTAACCTGCCGGGCGCGTTCCGCGAGATAATAGGGGTCAACCCCGATACAATGGCCCCCAACCAGTCCTGGTGTGAAATTCAGGAAATTCCATTTTGTGCCGGCGGCTTCCAGCACGTCATAAACAGAAATACCCAATTTCTGAAAAATCATGGTAATTTCATTGACGAAAGCAATATTGATGTCGCGCTGGGAATTTTCAATGACCTTGGCGGCTTCTGCGGCCCGGATACTGGCGGCTGCGAAGGTTCCCCCGCTGGTCACCGCGCCGTATATATCGGCCAATACGCTGGTGACCTCACTTGTCTGACCGGCAATGACCTTGGTGATTTTGTCAACCGTATGCTCCCGGTCGCCGGGGTTGATCCTTTCCGGTGAATAGCCAAGGAAAAAATCCTCTCCACATTTGAGGCCTGAATATTCTTCCAGAACCGGGCCACAGAGTTCTTCTGTCACACCAGGATATACGGTACTTTCAAAGATAACAATTGTCCCTTTGGACAGCAGTGGCCCCAGAAGTTCGCAGGATGACCTCACCGGGCCAAGGTCCGGGCTGTTATCCTCATTCACCGGGGTCGGGACGGTGACGATATAAACCGCAGCGTCTTTAATGTCTTCCGGTTCGGTGCTCAGGGCTATGGTGCTGGCCTCCAGCTTTTCCCGGTTAACTTCATCGGTCCTGTCAAAACCGTCTTTCAGTTCTTTGATGCGCTCCCGGCTGATATCGAAACCAATAACGTTAAATTTTTTGGCCATTGCCACCGCAAGCGGCAAACCAACATATCCAAGTCCCACCACAACAATGCGGCTATCAGGTGTGAAGGCAATATCAATCATCGTTTTTCCGGATTTTTCCAAAAGTTAAAGTCATTGTCATTTCTATACAGTATTTTTTATAATGAAATAATTAAAAAAACATTATCGGAGTCAGTCCAGAATCCCGTTCCAATCGCGGGCAAGCCTGTTTTTGCGGCCTGAAGACAGCATATCATATAGGTTATATTCCCTGTTCAGCTTCTGTCCGCCATTTTTACCCAGACTGCGGAAATTAAATCGCATTTTCTCTCTTGTTGGCCGATACCAGAATATTTCCAGCGGTATAGTCATATATATGCCCTTGTCAAAGCTGCCATCGCCAAAATCCCGGGATGACATATCGGTGACGGTCGCCCAGACGCCAATACGTATGCCGCTGGCGAATCTTCGCGAGACATCAAATGTCGCCCCGTAATCACCAGCCAGATACCGCCCGGCGCTTAGTTTTCCGGTAATATCATAGTTTGTATTCTCATAATAGAATGTAGCATGGCCGGTTAATACGTCGTAATCCCGGAAAGAAAATAGCTGGTCAAAATCCCGTTGTTTTACCCAGTTCATATCAAGACCAAAGGCAAAACTATGTTGGTAAGGACGGTAAAGGATTTCTCCACCAATACCGCCAAACATGCTTTCCAGAAGTCCCCCAGTAATCCGGGCGTAAATATCTTTGCCTATGCGTGAGGTATACTCAAGTTTCACCTGCTCTATCGCCGTGCGTCCCTCTCTGGCATAACGGGCAATATCACTTCTTACCTTTGGCACATCCGGCCTCATGTCAGGCGGAATTTCGTCGATATCACCAATAATATATTGTTTGAATTCAGCTGATAACGTCAGCTGGCGCGTGACCTGAACCGAAGCATATAATTTTGCGTAAAGGTCCGCGCGGAACCGGCCATCATCATTTCCGCCAAAATGGGTAAGAAGGTCCGGCTTAACTCCCAGAGCAAAGCGCGGGCCTGATTGGGGCTGGTAAATATCACTGGCTGACGGCGAATTCACACTTTGTTTCTCGGGCGCAGTAATTTTGCTGTTGACCCATATTTCCTCCGGGCTGCTGCGATAGTCTTTCGTTTTTTCCAAATCCTGTCGAAGAACAGAAACCCGGGAAATTGCCATCCCCTTTTGTTCAGAAATTATCACAAACTCTTCTATGCTATCGGGCATTTCACCTGTCAGAATACGGGCGGTTCTGCCGATATTCCTGACTTCCGTGAAAAAAGGACCGGTTTTTTTTCTGACCTCTACAGTTTGTCTGCCAACTGATATTGAAACAGGCGCCAACCCCGCCTTTGTCATTTCATCATAGGCCGGTTTTGCTGTTTTATATTTGGCGGAAGGTGATTCGGGCACAATTTCCTCTGTAATTTCAGTTTTACCGCGTACTGATATTGGTACAGGCTCAGGTGCCCTGAACCATTTTCGAGGTTTAAGTTTATGAAGATTTTGCCGTAAGGTCAGACGGATGCCTAGGCGGTCCCCGTGATCAAAACCAACGGCCACATCCGCCCATGGCAGGGGTTTGTAATTGACGCCAAAATTAAAAGCCGTCTTGCGCTTCAGTTGGAAGAGACCCGGTATTTTAGTCGTATCAACGCCGCTATATTCAACCTTGAAGCTTAACCCGCTGATGGGGGGATTATATTCCGCCCCGGCAAAGAATGCCATATCACGGCCTGAGAAAAAACTGCCCGTGCGAATGCCGCCACTGGATGTTGTTGTTGACCTTTGATCAAAATTATCACCAAACAGCCGGAACATATTGCCAATTCCACCCCGTGAGCCAAGATAACCCCAGGCAAAGCCCATGGTAAAATCAAAATCGTAATATCGTTTGCTGGCCACAAGATATTCCGCATCAAAACGGCCTGTTCCCAAAGCATCCTGAATCCCGATGGCCAGTTGTGGCCGGTAATTTCCTTCGGTCCATAATCGTATCTTCATATCAAGAGAACGGTCAACAACTCCACCGTCCGTACCGGTTTTATCCAGCCTGTTATCGCTGTAACTTAATGTTGTTTCGAGCCAGGGGGTGGCCTGCCAGGTTGTGAAATACCGTGTCAGATCATCATCATAATGAACCCCGACAGCAATGGTGCCATCGGGGGCAAAGCGGGCAGTACGCATATCCAGAAGCCCGGTTCCGCCGAAATTATTAAAGGAGTAACGGCTGTCATCAGCCATTAATGCTGGCAGAGAGAACAAGAAAAAAATTGTCCCTGCCGTTATAGACAGGGCTATTCTACTGCCGTATTTTTTGCGCCATGTCACTTATTTCAAGCCACTAATTCCGAACAAGGAGTGCGATAGAGGCCGCTGATACAGCCAGATTCTGGAAGATACCACCAATTTCCCGCATCAGGGTCAATGTGGTAAACGGACTAAGGTCTGTCGGGATAACAATGGCCGTCCCCGGGGGAATACTGATATCCCTGTCCCCTCCCCATGATGACAGGCTGATCGGCCTTGCGACACCATTGGGATAAACGATATAAATACGGTCCTCATCTGCCGAACGGGTATAACTGCCTACTTCGTTGATATAGTCAGTAATTCCTTTTCCGGGAATAAACTGCAATGCGCCCGGATTCAACACATCACCCATGGCAATGATAAAATTCGGTCTTTTGGGCATATACAGGGTATCACCGGCTTCCAGAACCGTATCCAGCGATGGATCAAGTGACAGCTTCAGGGGGTCCGCTTCAATGACCACACGTCCAATAAGTTCAGCGTTGACCAGGCGATCAGTCAATAATTGTGCCGCCGCCAGACTATCTGCTTCAATATTCTTTTTGACAGAGGCAGAAATCATGGCCGATTGAAGATGCCTGGCGGTTTTCTGCAACTCTATACGTTGAATTTCCTTAACCCTGTCACGGGTGAAAATTGCCCCATATGTATAGGCCTGATCCGTTACTCCTCCGGCGCGGAAAATCAGATCAGAAAGTTTTTCGCCTTTTCTGATGGTATAAACACCCGGCTGCATGAATTCCCCGGACAACAAGACGGCACCGGCTTCAAAATTGGAAAATTTCGAACCGACCCGAATGCCCCCGCCCGGACTAATATGGATCGTTGCCAAATCTGTCTGCTCAGCATTGACATAACCCCACTTCATCTGCATCGTGCCTGAACGGGTGTTTGTACTCAGATTTGTAATTTCAATATTGGCCATATTGGCATCATTTGACATACCGCCACTGACAGCTAAAAGAGACGCAATAGAGGTACCGGACGTTATGGGGTAAACCCCCGGAAGACGAATAGCCCCATCAACGGAAACAATATATTCAAGGGTGAAAGGCAGAAGATTATTCACTTCATTATATATATTGGGACAGAAAGCCGGACTGGCCTCCTCCTCTTTCTCTTTTTCTTTCTCTTCATTTTCTATTTTGATTAAAGCCGCCTGCTCAGCCCCGGTTCCGGCCAAAGACTGTATTTCAGGCCCTTCATCCCCGCTCTTGTCCTCAACCACGTCTTCGACTTCTTTTCTGACAAAAACGGCCCGGGTCGCGGTTGCAAAACGATTGGACTGGGTATCAGTAATAATTCTGGCCAGATTTTTCAGAGGTTTGCAATATTTTGGATTTTTTTTGCCATCGGGAAATGTAGCTTTAACAGTATATTTTCCTGAGACCACCACCTGTCTGACAAAATTGGAAATCAGAAAAGCAATATCCTCCCGACCCAGAAAAATAACCCGGTCGCCATCCTTCAGATCAATATCCTTGCCACCGGCCAGTATATTTTCCGGACTGAAAGACTGCAGAAGCCGTGTTTGAGTCCTCTCCTCCACAGTTTCAATCAATCCAAACAACAGATAAGGATTCCTCATCAGGTTCTGCCGGCTCCCTAAAAGACTGCGTATATTGCGGGCATTGGATAATGCCCGGAATCCCGGCGTCTTCACATGACCGACAAGTTCCACTCTTCCCGTTTGCGAATTTTCAATCAAATGGGCGATGAGAGCTTCACCGCTATGGATTTTTTCACCGGCGGAAATTGTACGGAACGACTGTCTTCCTTGTTCATCAATCCTGATTTGGGACATTTCATAGCCAAAAGGTCGCAGGGTTCCGCCCGCCAATTTCATGGCCTCTTTAAAGGAAATATGGCTGCGGTCTGCCGGCAATTCATAAATGCCCGGCCTGACCATTTCGCCGTCAAGAGCGATTGTCGCCCCAATGGTTGGCACAATAATCCTGTCACCATCATTCAGGGTGTCAAATCCGTGCGCCTTGCCGCTGAGAAAGGCATAAAGATCAAAAACCGTCTTTTTACCATCCCGGTAAATGGAAATATTTCTCAAGGATCCGGTCTTTTTCACCCCCCCTGCAGTCATCAGAATTTCCAGGGGTGTTGCCAAGCTGGATGTATGAATAACGCCGGGTGTCCTGACTTCACCAACCACAAAAACCGAAATACTTCTCACCGATGCCAGAGAAACAAAAACCTCTGTCCCGATGATGCTTTCCGCAACCCGTTTTTTCAATATTGATTTAAAGTCGCCGTAACTCATCCCCGTTACCGTAATTGGTTTAAGATCAGGAATGATCACCCGCCCTTCAAGGTCCGCCTTCACTGTAAAGGATTGTGACTTTGACCCTTGAAAGGTAATAATAAACTCATCACCGATCCCCAGCTTGTAATTATTGGATATGGTGCCTGTCATGATGCCGGGCTTTGCCGGAATATTGGCAAAAATTGAATAACCGAACTGAGTTATTTTGGAATTCAGCCTGTCCTGAAAATCCTTCTCCAGCCGGGATGTTTTGGCTATATCTTTCTGTCGCTGTTCGAGAAGGAAATCCTGACGTTGCTGGTATTCCTGCTGGCGCGCCTTGTCCAGAGGGGAGACAAGGGTGGTATTCCCACCCTGAACACCGGCCCGGTTTTTAAGGGCTTCCAGCGTGGCCGCATCAATCACCTGCGCAAATAACGACTGGCACGACAGAAATATTCCTGTAAGAAGTATAAAAATAAGTTTTTTCAACAGGTTACCCTTCCCCGGCATTTTTCTTTTCCTTGACCCAACATGGCAATTGATTAATATTCTGGGAATGTAGCATATATGGTAATATGCGCAAGCACTTGGTTAATGAATTTAGCGGACCCTGACAGGCCGGACCCACCAGGTCGGAAAATCACGGGAGATTTCTGTCGCCAGCCTGTGGGCAGACTCATAGGTGGAAAATAGTCCAAAACAGGTTGCACCGCTTCCAGACATGCCAACTCCCATACAGTCATCACCTTTACAAATTTGCGCCAGAACCTTTTTTATTTCCGGCGCGGCCTCACAGGCATCCTGCTCCAGATCGTTTCTGCGCCCTTCAAGTATATCTTTCAGTTGATCCAAAGATGCAATTTCACCGGGCAGTTTTCTGAAGGGTGAGAAGGCAGCATTGCGATCTGCCCGTGCCCTGAATATATCTGTTGTGGATACGGATACACCGGGATTGACCAACAGTAAATAGAGGGGAAACGTCAAGGTCAGCGGATGCAGTTTTTCTCCAATTCCGCCCATCTGCGTTGTTTCACTTGCCATGCACACCGGCACATCTGCCCCTAAAGACAGAGGTAAATCAGCCAAATCAGATTTTCTGTCTGTTATACCCCATAATTCCATCAGCGCATGAAGGACGGCGGCGGCATCCGCCG
>NVTJ01000043.1 GCA_002401545.1 Alphaproteobacteria bacterium | reverse complement strand
GACATATCATAAACTTGACATAATAGGGTAGAAAAGATATATTAAGACACATCATAAGATATTATTTATATGTGAAAGTGTATCATGCTTGAGTCAATTGCGTATATTGCCCAACAAATAAAAGAGGCGAGAGAAACTAAAGGCCTGAGTCAACGCGCTCTCAGTGAAAAGGTAGGTATCCCTCAAAGCCATATCTCCAGAATTGAGAATGGTGCCGTAAACTTGCAGCTATCCAGTCTCATCGAGCTCGCCCGTGTACTGGAACTGGAGTTAATACTGGTTCCTAAGGAGGCTCAAAAAGCAACTGGTGCCATTATAAGGGAAGCACAGCGCCCTAAGAAAAAATCTGACATTCACAATCAGCTTGTTCATTCATCGGCTTCAAAAAACCGGGCTAAATACCAGTTGGACGATGAGGACTAAAAGATGACCGCTATAACAAATCTCAATGTGTTTTTGGGTGATCGGAATATTGGAACTATCACGCTGCTCCCAAATGATAAAAGTATATTCTCCTTTACGGATAAGTATGTGGCAGACGTTAACCGTCCTGCTCTCAGTTTGTCATACAAAGACATTTACGGCGAACTGATAACCGACAGGGATGCTGTTCAGGCACGTCTGGAACCTTTCTTTTCCAATTTACTGCCAGAAGGCCATTTGCGGGAATATTTGGCCACACGCGCGGGCGTAAAGGATGGCCGTGAATTTTATCTGATGTGGATACTTGGCCAGGACTTGCCGGGCAATGTGACTGTTCTCCCTGCCGATGGAGAAGACTGGCCTCCTGTCGCAGACAAAAGCCTGGCCAGGGAAGAAATAGAGGCTCGGCACAGGCAAACAATGCGTTTTTCTCTGGCAGGCGTACAGCTTAAATTTTCTGCATTGATAGGATCATCCGGTAGCCTGACAATCCCTGCCCACGGCACTGGTGGTTCATGGATCGTAAAACTTCCTTCAGCAAAATGGAACGGCGTGCCGGAGAATGAATATTCCATGATGGAATTTGCACGGCGCATGGGAATGGACGTACCGGAAGTGAAGTTGATTAGTATGGATGATATCGGCGGCATGCCACAAGGAATTGGTGACATGAGTGGTGACGCACTTGCGGTGAAACGATTTGACCGCACTGACAGCGGCGAGCGCATTCATATAGAAGATTTTGCACAAGTTTTTAACCTTTACCCTGAGCGCAAGTATGAGCGCGGTAATTACCGTAACATTGCTGAAGTAATATGGAATGAAATCGGCGAAGAGGCCATTATTGAGTATGTGAAACGGCTCATATTCAATGCCCTTATCGGCAATGGCGACATGCATATGAAGAACT
The DNA here is from genome assembly GCA_002401545.1 of Alphaproteobacteria bacterium. Classification (GTDB taxonomy): domain Bacteria; phylum Pseudomonadota; class Alphaproteobacteria; order Sphingomonadales; family Emcibacteraceae; genus Paremcibacter. The sequence continues at coordinate 19,511 of NVTJ01000043.1, read as the reverse complement.
GGTCACTGATTTATCCAGATGGGCGCAATGCGGCGCTTGCGCCTGCCTATGATTTTTTATCCACGATCCCTTATATGAATGACACTGATATGGCGCTTAATTTATACCGGGATGGCCCTCGCCGTTTTGATGAGTTAACACTTGCAGGTTTCATCAGTTTTGCAGCTAAAGCAAAATTACCGGAAACTATAGTCATAAATACAGTGAAAGAAACGATAAGCCAGTTCTATGATCTATGGCCTGAAGTCCAAAAAGACTTACCCATAGAAAAACGGGTTGCAGCATCCGTAGAAAAACATTTAAAAACTATCCCAATGGCACAATAGAAGCCAGATATTAATGGCATAAAATTTCACAACAAAACGCTGGTAGAGAGTAAATAAATAATAAAAATTGTTCTGATTCGAAGTTTCGGACAAGGCAAGACAGGGGCGAGAACTGGGTTGAGGTAGTGGAGATTCTATAAAAATAATGGATGGCGTCTTATACCAAGTTTTTAACTCATTTTTCTATATACTAACTATTATTGTGCTGTTAAAAAGTAATGCTATCAGGGAAACTGAATTCTGTATGATATCCTTGAAATCTAGATAAGAGTGAGCACAAATTTTACAATAAAATAGAAATGCGGATTTGATGGATTTTCAAAAAAATAGACCGATCGTATGTGTGCAGGGGCTAGGATTTGTCGGTATGGCCATGGCAATAGCTGTGGCAGATGCCAAAAATAAAAGTGGCGAGCCCTTTTATAATGTTATCGGTGTTGACCTACCTAATGAGGTTGGTCTTGATAAAATAAACTCCATCAACAATGGCGAATTGCCGTTGGTAAGTAATGACGAAGATTTATTGGCTGCATTTAACCGAGTTATGGCTCAAGGAAATCTGAAAGCCACCTCAGATCCAAAAGTCTATGGTTCTGCAAGTATAGTAGTGGTTGATATTCATCTTGACGTTATTGAGCTTGAAGATGGTACACATTCGGCGTCGTTTGGTGGTTTTAGAAAAGCGTTGCAGACTGTTGGGGAAGAAGTTCAGCCGGGCACACTTATTCTTGTAGAAACAACCGTTCCACCCGGCACCTGTGAGAAAGTTGTCGTTCCAGAGTTTAACGCAGCCATGGCAGCACGTGGGTATGACGAAGATAGTCTGCTCATTGCCCATTCTTATGAACGGGTTATGCCGGGCAAGGAATATTATAAATCCATCGTAAAATTCTGGCGGGTTTATTCCGGGGCTACTGACGCTGCGGCTGAGGCTGCGGAGGCCTTTCTTTCAAAAGTGATTGATGTGCAAAATTTCCCATTGACGCGTTTGCACTCCACAACTGCGTCAGAAACGGCAAAGGTACTGGAAAATAGCTACCGGGCGGCTAATATTGCTCTCATTCAGGAATGGGGGGCATTTGCCGAGGCCGTCGGGGTTGATCTTTTCCAGGTTCTGGATGCGATCCGCGTCAGGCCAACACATAATAATATCCGACAGCCCGGCTTTGGTGTTGGCGGGTATTGCCTGACCAAAGATCCACATTTTGTAGATATTGGAGCGCGAGAATTATTTGATATTCCAGATATGGATTTCTCTTTTTGCAAGCTGGCAATGGCGGCAAATAAAAAAATGCCCCTAACGGCCTTACATAAAGTTAAAAAACAACTTGGGGGTAACCTAACAGGCAAGACCATTCTACTGCTGGGTGTCAGCTATCGTCAGGATGTGGGTGATACCAGATATTCACCGTCCGAACCCTTTGTTGTAACCGCTGAGAATGAGGGTGCTACCGTGATATGTCATGATCCGTTGGTGGATTTCTGGGAAGAATTGGAAAGACCTGTATTTATGGACATTCCTTCTCTTAAAGGGATCGACGCTGTTGTTTTTGCCGTACAGCATAAAGAATATCAAGAGTTAGACATCGTTGAATGGGTTAAAACGAATGATCTTGTTTTGTTGGATGCAAATAATGTATTAACTCAAAATCAGGTTTTTGAAATCGCCAAACATGATTTGAATATAGAATTTATTGGTAAAGGCATAAAATGAGCAAAATTTTAATCACCGGTGGTGCCGGTTTTATCGGGCTTCATCTTGCAGAGAAACTATATAAGAGTGGTCATGAAATTCACTTGCTCGATAATTTTGCCCGTGCTGCAAAAGACCCGGATCTAGAGGTTTTTCTTAAACTTGATAATGTTAAAATGATTGAAGCAGACTTGCTCGATGTCTCCTTTAACAACCGGCTTGATCACAATTATGATGTTATCTATCACTTCGCCGCCATAATTGGCGTACCTCATGTATTGGGCCGCCCTTATGAAGTCTTGACCAAAAATGTCGATCTTCTGGCAAATATCATTGAGTTTGCGAAAAAACAGAAAAATCTACAGCGGTTGGTATTTGCCTCAACCAGTGAGATTTATGCCGGCACGTTGAAGTATTTTGATTTGCCTATCCCAACGCCCGAGAATACACCGCTTGCCCTTACCGATGTCTCTGAACCAAGAACCTCTTATATGTTGTCCAAAATATACGGAGAGGCCATGTGCCAGCATTCCAAGTTACCGTTCACTATTATCCGGCCTCATAATGTTTACGGGCCAAGAATGGGCATGTCCCATGTGGTGCCTATTCTGCTGGAACGGGCGTATAAACTGGAAGGTGACGTGCCTCTCAAGGTATATTCTCCAACCCACAAACGGACCTTCTGTTATATTGAAGATGCGGTTGATCTTTTGGAAAGAGTTGTATTGTCACCGGACTGTGAAGGGACTTCCCTGAATTTGGGATCTACCGATGACGAGATCACCATGGAAACCCTTGCGCATGGTATTATTACAGCAACTGGTAAGGGTAAAGGGCTGACCTTTATGCCTGAGACTGAGGGGTCTGTCCTGAGACGATGTCCCGACATGACCAAAGCCATAAAATTGACAGGCTATCAGTCAAAGGTTAGCCTGGAGGATGGGCTATTGAGGACTTTTAACTGGTACAAAAAAAATATTTTTGAAGGCCACGGCGTAACCGCAGACTAACTGTGACTGGTAGGTCGCTTTTATAAAGAATGGTATAATTAATGTCTCAAGACGAACTAGCAATTAATGGCGGTCCAAAAGCTTGTGACATAAGCTTCTCTCCATGGCCGGTTTATGAGGATGATGAAATTGCGGCAGTTACGCAGGTTTTAAAGTCCGGCAAAGTCAATTACTGGGGCGGGACCAAAGTTAAAGCGTTTGAAGAAGCTTTTGCTACTCTATGTGGCTGTGAATATGCTGTCGCTGTCGCCAATGGCACGCTGGCTTTGGAGCTCGCCCTGAAGGCTATTTATATTGCACCGGGTGATGAGGTGATTGTCACCTCCAGAACTTTTTTTGCCAGCGCCAGCGCCATTGTTGCTGCGGGTGGAATACCGGTATTTTGTGATGTTGGCAGGGAAAGTGGCAATCTGACTGCGGAGACCATCGAAGCAAAAATTACCGATAAGACAAAAGCTGTCATTGCTGTTCATCTCGCAGGCTGGCCCTGTGATATGGACCCCATCATGGTCTTAGCCGAAAAGCACGATCTGGTTATTATCGAAGATTGTGCACAGGCACATGGCTCAAAATATAAAGGCCGTCCTGTTGGCGGCATCGGTCATGTGGGGTGCTTTTCTTTTTGTCAGGACAAGATTATGTCAACTGGTGGCGAAGGGGGAATGCTTGTCACCAATGACGAAAAAATATGGAACAAGGCCTGGTCTTATAAGGATCATGGACGCGGCTATGACAAGGTATTTAATTATGACCACCCTTCTGGATTCAGGTGGTTATGCGAAGGCTATGGAACCAACTGGCGTCTGACCGAAATGCAGGCCGCAATCGGTCTGGTCCAATTGGAGAAGCTTTCTGGATGGGTTGAACTAAGGCGTCGCAATGCGGCGTTACTTAAATCATGTTTCGATGAATTTAGTGGCCTCAGAACGCCAGTGGCATCATCTGAATATTATGATGCAAGCTACAAATTATATACCTTTGTAGATTCAGACAATTTGAAAGAAGGCTGGGACCGGTCAACGATCAGAGAAGCTTTGAGGTCTGAAGGTTTAGGTATTACAGACGGAGCATGTTCTGAAATATATCTGGAAAATGCCTTCAATGGTCCAGATGGTTTCAGACCCGAAACCCGCCTGCCCGTGGCTCAGGCGTTGGGTGAGGAGTCTTTAATGTTTAATGTGCATCATACGTTGACGAAAGAAGACCTTGAAGCAACGTGTAATGCTGTCCGTAAAGTTATGATCTTGGCTTCTAAGAATGTTGGTAAACATTCATGAAACGAATATTTGATTTTTGTGTCGCTTTGATATTGTTGCTTATCTTATCTCCAATATTGCTGCCAGTGGCGATTGCTTTACGTTTTTCAGGTGAAAATAAAGTCTTTTATCGCCAAAAGCGTATTGGCCTTAACAACGAAGTTTTCACCATAACCAAATTTGCCACCATGTTGGAAGACAGCCCCAATATGGAAGGCGGAAGCTATACGTTGAAAGACGATCCGCGTATCCTGCCAATGGGCGGCTTCTTAAGAAAATCAAAGATCAATGAAATCCCTCAGCTTCTGGATGTTTTGTTTGGGAAAATGAGTTTTGTTGGCCCTCGCCCTCAGATGATTAAGGTGCATTCCTGGTATCCGGAAGAGTACTCAAAAGTATTTGTCGGGCTCCGTCCGGGAATTACGGGCATAGGATCAATTGTATTCAGGAATGAAGAAAGTATTCTCCTCGCCGCAAAAGACTATGACTATTGTTACAAAAACGAAATTATCCCCGCCAAAACCAAATTGGAATTATGGTATAAAAATAATCGGACGTTTTTTGGTGACGTTGCATTGATGTTTATTACAGCTTGGGTTGTAATTTTTCCTGAGAGCAGCCTCATGTCCAGTATGTTTCCCAATATACCGGAAATTAATTGTGAAATCTTCGGAAAACAATCAAATGTAGTAAGATGAAGGAAAATTGAAAAATTAACCTCAACTTCATCAATTGTTATATTTATGTTTTATTTAGTGGTTTAGCTGGAATACCAACGACCGTCACACCACTAGGTACATCCTTAGTAACAACGGCACCCGCGCCGACTACAGAACCCTCACCAATGATTAACTTCACATCATTTCCGCCATGAATAATCGCGGAGCCCGTTCCTATATAAACACCAGATTTCACATCAACATTTCCTGAAATATTGGCACTGGGCATAGCAGACACAAAATCACCAATTATTGTGTCATGCCCCACGGTGACATTCAGGTTTAAAAGGATAAAATCACCAAAATCAATATTATTGGTAATACGACAACCTGCTGCAATAATTACTCCTCGTGAACTTTCGAGGGATCCTCTTTGAAACTGACCAAAGGTTGCAGATGTGTGAGTGAGATTTGGATAATCCAAGTCAGGATATTTTTCTACTATAATACGTCGTATAGTCGGATCGCCAATACCGACCGCAAATTTATAACCTTCCTGTCTCAGTCTTTTAACAATTTCGGGGGTATCTTCAAATACTTTATTTTGCCAAAGACATTCTTCCGTTTGATCCTTCACAAGAAAAACTATGTCAGTGTAACCAGTGTCTGCGCATATATCAGCCACTTCACGACCTAAACCAGATGCCCCAAATATAGCAATTTTCATATTTTAATCCCTCTTGAAAAAACCCTATCATCTATTTAGATATAACATCCATATATTTACGGGCGAGAATATCGTATGAATGATGTGCTTTTACATAGTCATTGCCCTTCTTACCGATGGCCGCCAGTTCTTCCGGAGGCAAACGGGAATATCTAATAATTTCAGCCGCTATTTTTTCGGGCTCATTGCTGCCCAAACAAGTTCCGGCCTCGGCCAATTCCACAGGATTATTAGGCGAGGATAAGGTCATTAAAATAGATTTTGAAGCCAACATATATTCAAAGACTTTATTTGGGCTAATTCCAAGCTTAAATAGAGGWTCGTTTAATAGGCCAGAAAACACCATATCCGCATAGGATAAAGTGTCTGGAATCTCATTCCGAGGAATCGCATCCAACAGATGAACATTCTTTATCTGATTTGTAGTGACGTATTCTATCAGTTTTTTCTTCTCTCCACCCTCACCAATCAGGATAAACTGAATTTCTTCACCCCGCATTTTTTCGGTGATTTCTGCGGCTTTAACAAAATTTTCTAGCGCATTTGGGATGCCGTGGGCCCCGGTATAGATGCAAATAAAGGCTCCCTTTTCTTTCAAGCTTTCAAGGTATTGCCTATGGCTTGATGGTCGAAGCTCGTCAGTGGGATYCAGGTAAATACCATTTGGAATATAATTAAATTTATGTTGGGCCAATCCTTTGGTCCTCATGTGCAGCAACGCATTGGGTAAGAGGGAAACCACCTGATCTGAATATTTATGCGCCATTTTCTCAATGCCCGCCAACATTAAGATGAAGGGATGAAGGGGGTGTGTCCCCAATAGGGCAGTGAGGGTTAGCGGCCAGATATCCCTAACCTCGAAAATCAATTTTGCCTGATATTTTCTGGCCCATTTCCAGCCTGCGAAAAAATGGAAGGGATGGGGAGATGATACGATAATAACATCTGGCTTCTCTATACCAAACTCCTTAACAAGGTCATGCTTCCAGAGCTTCCAAGCAAAAGAAAACATATTTTTCAGTCGCGAGAATCCATTTCCCTTATACGTGGGCGTTTTTACCCAAGTATAAGGAACCCCCTCAACAAGATCACTATAGAAATCTTCATCAATTGCAACAGGACATCTGAGGTGATGGTGGTAAGACGCCGCAATAACGCGACATTTTACGCCCAACTCACATAGAGATTTAGAAAGAAAAAAGGGGCGGCCATAATTAGCTTCTTTTGGCGACCCTGAATAATGGTTCATATACCACACGTTAGAACTTTGTTTGAATTCACTCATTTTAAAATATTATTTTCTACCATTTTCTTCTTCTGTTCGCCACAATTTCGGAAACAAAAGGAAATATTATTGGTGGATGTCAAATCACTCTCTCCATCAGTACGATATTGTTACCGTAGTATCATTATTCTTAAGGAATCTCTGAACAAGTTCTCTTAATTTCTGTTATAATGAGTATGGCAGAAATTGGAGGAGATCGCCATGAAACAGCAGAGTTTTTCATCATTGGATTATGTTCACAAGAAGAAACGGACCAAACGGGAGATATTTCTGGATGAGATGGCCTCGGTTGTGCCGTGGGCGCGGCTTGAGGCCTTGATTGCGCCCCATTATACCAAGCCCCGCAAGGGTCGTCCTCAAATGCCGCTTTTGGTCATGCTGCGGATTTACTTTTTGCAACAATGGTACAGCCTCTCTGACCCCGGCGCTGAAGAGGCGCTTTATGACATCCATTCCATGCGTAATTTTTCTGGTCTGGAGCTGGGCCGAGACGCCATTCCGGACGAAACGACTATCCTGAATTTCCGTCATCTTCTGGAGCATCATCACCTGACCAAAGCCCTGTTTGCGGTGGTAAAGTCCTATCTGGAAGAACGTTCTCTGCTGATGCGTGGCGGCACRAWSMYRKMKRSKMMRYKGRWWGCRRSWKCGCCNCWMRASMWAKMAYRGGGRYGGCAANNGYGCSRCYMGKRAATGAGCCAGTCGAAAAAGGGCAATCAGTGGTATTTCGGCATGAAGGCGCATATTGGCGTGGATGCCAGGAGCGGCCTTGTTCACAGGCTGGAAACCACCACCGGCAAGGTGCATGACGCCAAACTGACCGAAGACCTGATCCGCCCGGATGACAGGGTTGTTTTTGGCGACAAGGGCTATGTGAGCGACAAACGCAAGCACGCGGCGCGGGAAAATGGCATCTGTTGGGCGGTGAAGGACAAGCGCAAACCCGGACGGAGCCTGTCGGCGTCCCAGAAAAAGCGCAATAAAAAACATGGGAAAGTGCGGGCCAAAGTGGAGCATGTGTTCCGGGTGATAAAATGCCAGTTCGGTTATCGCAAAGTGCGTTATCGCGGGCTGGCAAAGAATGAGGCACAGATTTTTAGTCTCATGGCGTTGGCCAATCTTTATCTTGCGCGACGATGCCTGAGGGAGGAGTCTGCCTAAAATAGGGAAATACCCCCGGAGAACAAGCTATCCCGGCGCCAAATACCTCTGAATCTACTAAATTCAGCAATTAACCCGGCTAAACAAAACTATCACCCCAGAAACATGCCCTTGTTCAGAGGTTCCTTAACTAGAAATAACCATATTCCCCAATATAGCGAGACAATCTATCACACAATAGAGAGTGTTCTTCAGTCGATATCTTTTCTTTCCATTTACCAACAGGCGTCATGGAAATCTCTATATTCATCATTGTTTCTTCAAATTCGATCCCCATATGATCGCAAATTCTTTCATAGGTCAACTGCGGATTCTTAACAAAAGATTCGAATGAAATCTCAATGTAGCTATCGCTTGGCAGTTCTGCTTTTACTTTATACCAACGGTCCATCAAGCTTGCATAAAACTCCGCGGCTTCCATAGCATCATTTGGACACCAGGGTTGAGATACATAGGAGGCAACAACATCCAGAGGATGGCGATAAATATGAACAAATTTTGCTTTTGGAAATAATTCATGCAACTGCCTTGCGTAAAGCAAATTCCATGTATTATCTTCAACATAAATCTCTTTGTTCAAGCTGGCCAAAAGTCCCGAAACAGCTGCCCATGAGAATTTCTGCAAGACACCCTTCACCTCATTGTTTTGTTTCCCATGTGAGAACCAAATTGTTCTATCACCATCAAATTCGCGACCCCCAACCCACTTGGCGTCAAATTTAAAATCAACAAGCTCCTCCATAAGCTGATTGATCAACTCATTAAAACCAACTATCCGTTCTTCTAAGTTCCAGCCCTGATACTGCTCCTCAGGCAACAGCCATTCGGTTTCTTCAGCAGTTCCCAAACGATTACCCGCTAAGCTATTCAGGAAGATACACAGACGCTTTATACGAAGATCCTGATTATATGGCGACCATGTATCTTCAAAAGAGGAGTAGAAATCCACTATACCATCGGGGTCGATAAGAAACCGATGCTCGAAAGGAAGAATACCACACAAATTATGCTGCCCGAATGCCTCTCTCAGAATTGAAGAACCGCATCTGCCTGTGCCACCAATAAATAGTACAGGAGGTTCACTATTACTCATCAGCAGACCCACTTTTCAATCGTAAATGCCTCAGCCAACTCTCCTCCAGACATCACACCTCGAACATTGGCGAGGTTATATAAGAACTGGCCTGTATAAGCCCTGTGTTGTTGAGATTCGTAACAGGAGATAGCCTTTATTTTAGCCTCTATATGTCGTTCTGAGAGTTTCACAAAAAAATTCAAACTTGTCTTCATCTGATTCCACGGTAACTCGTAACTCATAAGCTTRGTTGTCTTAATAGCACGTAGTGCCTGTTGGGCAATCACACCGTGGTCCTGGTGAATATCATCCAAAGATGGCATTAATACAAGATCAGGCCTAATTTCGCGCCTTAGACAAACAATATCCTCCAAAATATCTTGTCGACTCTCATCAAAACGCCGAACTCTGTATTTCTTGATGATTAAATTTTTCTCAACAACCCCTAGTGTTTGTCCAGAGTTTCTAAATTCTTGAGCCAATACATCGTGAGCAAAACCGTTCGGGATAGACTCCTCACAAAGAGAGAATACACATATTGAAACTTCTATATTCCGCTCACGCAAAAGTGAAATCAACCCCCCGCACCCTAGTTCAGCATCGTCTGGGTGCGGTGCCAACACAAGAACTCGTTCGACCCCTGAAAATGTGTCACATATATCATCACCCATATATACTATTCCTTTTTCTTAACTCTCATAACCACTAGTGGCTAACAAATTATAGACTTTTCCCCTCATTACCAATCACTGAAAATACCACATAATTATTCATTATGAAGCGAACATCATTTCAATAACTCAACAACAATTTTTGAGGATGCGTCTCCCCCGCCATACAAATTATCTTGATCAACGATAGAGCGATTTAACATGGAGTGGAATGAATTGATGATTTTAGTTTTATCGCTACCGGCCAACATATTATATCCTCCATGAATTAATTCTACCCATTCCGTCTCCTCACGCAATGTAATACATGGCTTTAAAAAGAAATAAGCTTCTTTCTGAAGACCCCCGCTGTCCGACATTACCATACGACATCGTTTTAGTAGATATATCATTTCTAAATAACCAACAGGGTCAATCACAGTAGCATCAAGTTCTATTCCATACTCTTGCAACTTTGCTCTTGTTCTTGGGTGAAGTGGCAACAATACAGGTATGCTGTGATTAATCTCTGAAAGGGCGGACGCTATATTGGATAACCGTGCCGGATCATCCGTATTTTCTGCTCTATGAATCGTAGCAAGAATGAAATATTCATTGAGATCAATTCCCATGACATCACCCGGGCATTGTTCTTTATCACTATAAAAAAACACAGCATCTTGCATTACATCACCGCAGATAACAACCCGTGATCCTATCTTATCATACCCCTCCAATTTTAAATTTTGTACTGCCGTTGATGTGGGACAAAGTAAGAGACTACTTATCCTATCTGTCAGAATTCTGTTTATTTCCTCTGGCATTTTCATATTAAAACTCCGTAACCCAGCTTCTACGTGAGCTACAGGTATATGCAGTTTCGCCGCCGCTAGAGCCCCTGCTAAGGTACTATTGGTATCTCCATAGACCATGACCCAGTCTGGCCTCTCTTTCAACAATACGGCTTCAATTTTCTCCAGCATTCTGCCCGTCATAGCACCATGGGATAAACCTGCGATATCAAGGTGATATTGAGGCTTTGGAATTGACATTTGCTCAAAGAAAATATCACTCATATTTGTATCATAATGCTGACCAGTATGAACTAATATTTCAGTGATCTCTGAGTGCTTTGCAATTTCACGACTAACGGCTGCAGCTTTTATGAATTGCGGGCGTGCGCCAATGATAGTTAGAATTTTCATAGTAAACTTTCGTAAAGGCTAATCAATTTTTTTTCTTCTTTTGACCAGTTATAAATTTCTTCAACGGCTTTCCTGCCATTTAATCCCATTATTTCAGCTTCTTTTTGATTGCCCAATAAATAACCAACTGCCTTGGCAATTTCCTCTGGATTTTCGATATTTACACAAATACCACAATTGTTCTTTTCAACAATATTTTTCCAGTGAGGAACTTTAGCTACAATGGCAGGGATGCCAGCAGCCATATATTCAAATAATTTATTTGGTTGGGGAGCAATAGAATTTAGACTAGGGAAAACGTGAACTATGCCCACTTTTGACCTATCCAAAATTTTTTTTACAGACAAACGATCCAGATAACCCTTTTCATTGACATTTTTCCAACCTGGTGTTTTACGCAACTCCTCACGCAACCCTTTAGACGAATAACGGCCCGCTAAATTCAGTGTATAATCCGAACCATCTAACGACCTTACTAAGGGAAATATTCCACGCGCTTTACTTATTCCACCGACAAAACAGATTTCGTTTTTACGATCTTTCCAAGCGTTAATTTCTTTAAATTCGTCCAGTATAGGAAAGTTATTAATGATAACGGAGCTTGTTGACATTTTATCAAATCGCTCCTTTATAGAATTAACTACTACTACAATCGCCGAAAATTTCTTCGCAGCAAAATTTTCAAAGGCCTCAACCAACTTTGAAATTAATTTGCGCAGCCAGGGATGTATCCACTCCTTTGCTAGTATATCGCGAGGAAGGTCTTCATGAACATCGTAGATAACATGTTTATTTTCGCCCTTCAAAAGCAGACCAACCACTAACAATTCCGGGTCATGGAAATGATAAAGGTCCGCGTTAACTTTACGCGCTTTATTGAGAACTCGTTTTGTCGTCTTCCACATCCGAACAAACCTATTCTTGCTTTTTCCAACATCATGGATCGTGATGTGGTCGATGACTTCATCCCCTTTGCCATCGGCAACAATCAGATGCACTTCATAGCCAGCTTTCGAAAGTGATTTACATTCTTTATGAAAAATTCTTATATCATATCGACCATGAACTGAGGTCATATGACAAATTTTCTTATCGATTACTTTTACTCTGTCAGACATTTAATATATTACTTTCCAATAAATTCTATAGATACCTGTATATGCCGGACAACCAACAGAGTGTTATACTTTCTCTAAATGCGCCGGGTCGTTCAATAATTTGACGTGGCGAAAAAGTATTTTCAAAAGTCTGTTTATCACTTAGAAACGGCTGTATCTTTGACCATGAATCAGAAAGTTTTTGATATATATCCTGCGCCAACCCCTCTTTCAACCACATTTCATCCGGAGCCGGAAATCCCCTTTTCCTGCGATCAAGTCGAATATCATCAGGAACATAATTTTTTGCGATTTCGCGTAAACAAAACTTACCGTGACCATTTTTTAGCTTTAAGCATATCGGCAAAGCCACTCCCAACTCCATCAGTCGATAGTCCAGAAATGGGAGACGGGTTTCGACACTATTCCCCATAGAGTTTCTATCCTCATATCGTAATAACGTTGGAATACTATATCTGGTGACATCCAAACACTGCCGTTCCAACATTGACATATCACTTGGTTTACCTAAATAAAAAGAGTCTCCATCTTCTAGTATTAGATTACTTCTCGTCTTTGGCTGCTTCATATAAGCTGTACGTCTATACCAATATTTGTTTATTTGCCTACTCTCAGACATAAACATAGGTATTTGTTTGCAAAAGAATGATGCTGCTGACAGGTACTTCCCTTGTTCCAACAGACTATTAAAATAAAATAGAAAGAACTTCCGGTATCCCATAAATGCTTCGTCACCACCTTGCCCGCCAATGATAACTTTTATCTTTTGTTCATTTACGGCTTTAAATATCTGGTTCTGAGCTATTGCACTTCCCCCACGGAAAGGCGCATCCTGATCATACATAGTCTTCCAGAATGCCTTATTTATATCGTCTATTTTTGGCCAAATGTAATTAACATGCAAGCCAGATGTCTTAGAAAACAATTCAACCAGTGGACCTTCCGAAAAACTATTGTTCTTTTCGCCCAAGGTGAAACCAGTCAAGCTGTCCTGTTTATCCAATATAAATGCAGCAAGTGTTGTAGAATCCAGCCCCCCACTAATTGACACACCAACAGGAACATCTGACCTAAGACGTAGGGTAATAGAAGATTGCAGTAAAGATTTTACTTTTTCCAGTAACACTGTGTTGGATAAGCCCAGCAGTTCCTCTTTCAATTGTTGAACGGCCTCAAAAAAATTATAATATTTGGATATTTTCCCAGTTATTTTATTTTCAGAAAAATCAAATTCCTTAAAAGTTCCTGCTGGCAAATATTCTAAATTCTCATACGGGCTAAACCCAGTATCATCTTCATAAATTCCGTAATCTAATCCCCGTTTCGCATATTGTAGGTTGGGCTTGCACTGCAAAGCTGGAGCTAGCGCGCGCGCTGTGGATGCAAAATATAACCGGTCATCATCTTCATAATAAAATAGAGGCTTCACACCAAATCGATCTCTAACTAAGAGTATCTTCTGCTTAACCTTATCGATAAACGCAAATGCAAACATACCATTAAACTTTTGCACAGCCTCTTTACCCCAACAGATCATGGCTCGAAGCAACACCTCTGTGTCAGATGCCGTTGTAAATTCGCACCCTTTTGCAATTAGCTCTTCTCTGATCTCTAAATAATTGTAAATTTCTCCATTGAAGACCAATCCATATCGATGGGTCTCATCCCACATCGGCTGGTTTGCTCTATTACTTAGATCCAAAATGCTTAATCGGTTATGACCTAAGGCTACTTGGTGATTTCCTATTTGAAACTCATCGATTGATGTAGCATCAGGACCCCTCATTTTCTGATCAGTCACAATTCTTTCTACAATCTTTATTGGTAAAGATTGCCCATGCAACTCAATACCACCTGATATTCCACACATAAATATTCCAATAAAATCAAAAAGAAGTGATTAGTCTTTTATTAAATCCACAATAAAGATAGAACATTTCAATATCGAAAAAATAATTCTTCCGTTAAAAATCTAGACTACCTTAATTATAAAATTTATTGCTAATGTAAATAGCCAAAATCGTTAAGTAAGTAAGAAATAATATATTATATGGCGCAGCTATCCACGCACTATTAGATACACTCGCAAGAGCATATGCTCCCAAACCAAAGATAAGATACTGAGAGTTTTCCATTAATTCAGAATCAGCGATACTGTTTGCCATTTTTATTCCTCTAATTGCCACCAAACCGAGTCCTATAAAGAATGCTGCGAAAGCCATAAATACCAGGAGCCCATATTGGCTTATAATTTCAATTGTATAATTATGAGGATTAGTCATTCCAAAAGTATGATAGGGAGCCCTGTTATGGCGTGTCCAATAGGGAAAATTTCCGGCCCCAACACCTACAAAATTCGTCTCAAACAAGAAATGCATGCCCACTTTTGCAAGATTTATGCGTACCTGCTCACTTGATATCTTCTCAATGCCTTGTGAATATTCTGAACCTCCGGAATCCATTACACTAAGTTTAGGTTGAATTATCAAAGAAACAACAATTCCAATAATAATTAGGATAGGAAAGGTTACTTTTTTGTGTGGAATTTTTTGTGCCATCATAATTAGCAATAATAAAGGAATGCTAGCCATACTTAGCCGACTACCAGCAATAAAACTAAAAATGATTGTCACCCCAATAAGAGAAAAATAAAACAGCCTCTTCTTCATCGTTATATTACTAAATAATTTAACAATGAAAATTGAGCTCACCAATACACAGAAGGCTGCAAAATTATTGGGATTTCCAAAAGTCGAAAGCACAACAAATATCAATACATGAGGCGGGGCATTGTCGACCCAAGCCCCTGGCAAATGGTTGCCTGTCGTTAATTCCCATACAGCTACAGAGCTTGCAAATAAAAACGCCAGCAGCCACCCTGTCCTGAAAACAGTTATGGATTTGCCATCAAATGCATTTAGGGCTGAAAATATAAATATTGGCAGAAAACCAAAAACAACAGAAGCGACATCCTTTAATGCAGCGGTACTATCTTCGGCCCAAAAAAGGCTCGCACTCCCCCATGCCACCCAGAACAAGCCCAACAGTACAAAGTTACTTAATATTTTATTATTAAACCCCTTATATCGTAAATCAACAATAAGGGTAAACAAGAGAACACCCAATATTATCTGGCGATAGGCGTAAAGTGATATACCCAATACTGGCATTGGAAGTATATGATTTCCTCCTGTTGCCAAGGTGGGAATTATCAATATCAGATAATGTCTTAATGGCCACACGCTATGAACTCACTTTATTATATAATTTAATAAGTTTATCTGCGATGTGTTTTGCATCATACTTGTTTATGGCATATTCTCTTATCAAATTAGTCTTCTCCTGCCACATTTTCTTTTCACGACAAATTTTTAATAATTTTTCTTTTAAGGCCTGCGTATCATCAATATCTATGAGGTACCCTGTTTCATTTTCTCTAATGATTTCGTTTGGTCCACCAGATTTGGTGGCTATTACAGGCTTACCACACGCCATTGCCTCAATAATTGTAACACCAAAGGTCTCAACATTACTGCAGGAAACCATTACATCACTCATTTGAATCTTATCCCGCACTTTGTCTGGAGCTTGAAGTCCGTGAAATCTTATAGGGCATTTATATGCAGGCGATCTTGCTAGGCGTTCTAGACTTTGCCTTTCTGGTCCCTCTCCAATAATATGCAACTCACAATCTCTTCGCTCTCCGAAGGCAAGCTGGAAGGACTTTATCAACATATCAATACATTTGCCTGGTATTAAATTAGCCACACAAATAACATGGAACCCCCGATCATCAGCATGAGGGCGTACTGAAGGAACAAAAAAAGCTGTGTCGACAATATTTGGAATAATTTCGATTATTTTCCCTTTCGCAAAAGGAGCCATAAAAGAACCTAGGAACGAACTAACTGCTACCAAAGCAGATGCATTTWCAAAGGCGGATACAATATTTTTCTTTTGCCATTCACTCAAATTTTGACGAGGAAAATTGGATAAATGCTCTGTGATGATATAAGGGATTTCTCTGCGGTGACTGATAATCGCAGCAGCCATACCGGCACGAGAAGAACAATGAGCATGAACAACATCTGGTAATCCGAACTTTTCCACGTAGGCATCAAATGACTTTAGAGCCTTTTTAATCCAACTTGCCCCCGACGTTTTTTTCCTCATAGGTAGGAATAACACAGGTGTCCGTATTTCCGGCACATCACCCGACCAGTTAATATGTTGACCTTGAAACCATATTTTTATCTTCTTTAAAATATTTTCAGGTCTTAAAGAAAAAGAGGTTGGACATAAAACACCAACTTTCACCCCTTGCTCTATGAGCGCCTGAACCTGCCGGCAAACAAATATCCCCCCGTTGGGCACTATTTCACTGGGGTACATTTCGGTTATCACTAATACATGCATTTCTTTGTTATTTAATTCTATCATTATATATCTTTATTCAAAATGCATTTCCGAATGAGTTGCAACGATAAGAGAATAAGGTCTATTTTCGGGGGCGTAAATTTCCTTTGCATATATATTGTAGCCTTTAAATACACGTTCCAAAATTCTTAAAAATCGAAATCTTAGAGTGGATTTCATTGTTTCTACACTATAAAAATATTTGTATCCAGAATCCTTAAGAAAATCAAAAATTACTTGCCCCCCATGCTCACCCTCAGAAGTATTTGTTTCAAAAAGTATAATCGGATGAAATTTATGAATCGTATTTTTTAGCCCTTGGAGAACTGCTAATTCATGGCCCTCTACATCAATCTTAATTAATTTTATTTGATTATTTCCAAACTCACCTTCTATTATGGTGTCACCTTTTCTTACTGGTAGCAATTTTCGTATTCCCCTCATTTCATGAGATTTTTTACAAAACCCTGACCCCCCAAGATTACCGTCCGTGTTTTCAATAAAAGTAAGCTCCGCGTCCTTATCACTAAGTCCAAAATTCTTTGCTGTAATATTCTTAATATTATTAATAACAATATTGGCTTTGAGAATAGCAAAAACTGTATCATTAGGCTCGAATGCCAATACAGAATTAAAATAATTAGAAAAGAAGCAACTATGATTGCCAATATTTGCACCAATATCAAGTACCGTGTTCTCAGAAAACTCGATAAGATATTTCGTAAAAAATTTATCAAACAAGCCTTTTAATAAATGTTCTTCATACAGACCATTGCTAATTATATGCTGTCCGATATAATCACTTGGCAAACTAAGTAATTTAGGATAGCCTTTTAAAGAATTTCTTTTCGCTAGACTACGCAATAACGTATGAGTGATATAATTTATTAAAAACTTATAAAAAGATACCTTTCGGACAAGTTTGGATCTCTTGGCTGTGTAATAACTTTTATTAGAATTCATATTCGATCACCAATTATATAATTGCAAAATAATATCTGCGAGTTTCACATCGTATCTTTTGTGCGAGAATAAAATCAAACCTTTTTTCAATATTTAAACCTTCAGGAAACTAAAAAATTATAGAGTTTCTTTGTTAAATTAAATACATACACTGGGAGAAAGCGCCTTAAACCTATTCGGAATATTCCGTTCAAATCTTGTTTGACTTTCAAAACTCGATTAAGTTCCAAGGCAGGTTGAATACTTATCCTCTTAATGCTATTCAAAGCTCCCTCTATATATCCAATATACCATTTACCTCCCCAAGAACAGGCAGAATACCATATTCGATAGCTTCCCTCCTCAGTAGATAAAAAAGAAGCTTTATAGATAAGCTTATTATCCCAACCCAAATAACTTGGCTTTAAAATAGATACGGCATCACTTCGATTCCAATCATATCCATTGAGTGATTTCACTAAAAATAATGACTGACCTATTGATTCAGAAGTTCCCGGGAAAGCATTGATCAATCCCTGAAAATTGCCGTCAACTTTTTTAACCTCTATATGCCAGGGATGGAATTTTCCTAAATCCACAACACAAGAAACTTCATTGTCAAATGCCTCCGGCGTCACCCCTTTAACCATTTTCAAGGTACTGATAGTGGATTTATTATCCTTAACAAGGTCAACAAACCACATGAACCAGACATTTTCCTCAAAAATGACTGAGGGAGAAAGACACCAACCTCCCTCATATACAAGAATAGGCAAAGCCCATTTCACTAGATCTTTTGAACGCGTCCAAAAAATAAAGGATCTGTTTCTAATTTTATCAGTCAAGCGATAGAAAAGATGCAGTTCACCATCTTTCAGCAAAATATGCGGATCAGAATAATGTTGATCCGCATTATCAGGTTGTGGAATTACGGGATCAGGTAAGAAAGATGGCACTTCCCATTTAAACCCATTATTACTGCCCCGCAAAGATGGATTTTCAAAGGCATCATTACCGTCTGGGTAAGGCGTCATAGCCATCCAATATCTAAATCCGCAAAAAGGTTTTTCACATTCAATCACACAAGGATGAACCAACTGATATGAGCCATCATACGTAGGAATGGATAAGGGAGACTTTGAATTAAACATCATATAGTATCAACATCCCCACCAAACAATTTCCAAGAAGAAATATTGTGAATATTACCCGGCAACGTAACGTGTGTCATTGAGCGTACTATCAGTGGCAATTTTCCACGCTTAATGAATCCCGTTTTAGATAACACCTGAGCCAAGTTTGGATCATGACACATTGTACGAATGGATCCATAACCATCTTGCTTTGCATCAGAGATAAGCTTGGATACAATCGCCACTTTCGCCTCATTCGTTTCCCCAAAAACATCGGCCAGAGTAAGAACAGTAGTATTCTGGCAACCATAAATCAAAACAGCAACAATTTGCCCCCCCTTTTCTGCCACATACGCTTTATAGTTCATAGCTAAACCATTTGAATATCGCCCGGCATACCATTCGGGACTTCTATCGACAGAAATAACCCCTCTAGGCAACTCTTCTTTCCACTTTTCCAACAAAACTGAAAAATTCATCTGACCAATTTTTACAGGCTTTATGTCGTAATTTTTATATGTCCCTCTAGGTAAAATTAAGAATATCCCCTGAGCAAAAGGTTTTAAAGATTTCGGTATTCTTTTAACATTTTTTGCATTTAAAGGGCGTTGGTATGAAATTATTGATCCTATGTTGTTCCAGTTTAGACGTCTCACAAATCCAGGCATACTGTTACTATTTGGGAATCCTATAAGGAACTTAATATTTTTGTTGTACGCCGCTTCTATAGCTTTATTTGCAAGAACAGTGAAAAGGCCTTGCCCTTGATAATCAGGGTCGACCATCGTATCCACTGATTGAGCTCCGAGAATTACATGTTTTTCTATTCGAAACTGACATGGAATTAGACCATAA